>NZ_JAMPKA010000008.1:0-211410 GCF_039961855.1 Trichocoleus sp. Lan
CTTGGGCACTTAAGTGAGGAGCCGCAATACTTACTCTACTCATTTGCTATCAACCCAATTTATTGACATCCATTCTGATAAATTAAATTTTACATTAGAACGCAACTTAGTATTATGTGATGGCTTTCAATTAGCTCCAAGTGAATCGGAACGTTGCTCCAGCGCCTGCTGCGGACTCCACCCACACCCGTCCACCGCGACTTTCGACGATTTTCTTAACCACCGATAGACCGATGCCAGTGCCTTCAACTTTGTCCCTCGCTTCCAGCCTTTGGAAAATGCCCCAAATCTTCTGATGATATTCGGGTTCGATTCCTTGCCCGTTATCAGCGACCGAGAACTCGTAGTATTTTGGCAGTTCCCGAACAGTGACCTGAATACACACATCCGAGCGCTTTGCGTACTTGATGGCGTTGCCGATCAAATTCATAAATACCTGCTGTAGTGGCACCCGTTCGGTTTGCAACGTTGGCATAGACTCTACAACAATCGCAACTTCCGGCGGCGGATCGAGCAATTCAATGACTTCCGAGAGCAAGGAGGAGACATTCACTGCCTCTATCTGTTGTTGCACCCTACCCGCCCGCGAATATTGCAGAATGCCGTTAATTAAAGCTTCCATACGGTGAACTCGTCCCCGCAATAAATTCAGATGTTCGCGGGAGTCTTCAGTCAGTTTATCTGCGAGGTCTTCTTCAATCCATTCTGAAAGCGTAGCGATCGCTCTTAAAGGTGCTTTCAAGTCATGAGATGCAATGTAAGCAAATTGGTCTAAATCCCGGTTACTGCGCTCTAGTGCTTGGGTCATTTGAACCAGTTCTTCCGCCTTCTTCTCAATTTCCTGACGCGATCGCACTTGTTCGGTCACTTCCACGGCGTGCGTCATAATGCCGTTGACTTTACCATTGGCATCTACTAAGGGTTGGTAGACGAAATTCCAAAAACTCTCTTCTAGAATGCCATCGCTGTTGCGGTCGAACATCGCCCGCATCTCATTGCCGACAAAAGGTTCGCCACTGGTATAAACCTGGTCTAACAACTCGAAAAAGCCTTGCCCTTGCAAGTCCCAGAACGCCTCGCGCACGGGTTTACCAACGATATCCCGCTTTTCCACAATCTGCATATACAGTGGGTTCACTGTTTCCGTGACATGGTTCGAGCCACGGGTGATGGCAATTGCCGCCGGTGCTTGCATGAAGACTCGCTGTAGTTCAGCACGGGCTGCTTGGGCTTCGGCTAAAGCGCGATCGCGAATCTCCCGCTCTTGCTTGCGTTCGCTGATGTCGCGAGAAACCCCTACAATCTCCACAACGTTGCCATTGGTATCGAAAATTGGGGATTTAATCGTGTGGAAGAAGCGAGTTTCGCCGTCAGCGCGGACATTCGGCTCTTCCAGAACCTCGATTGGCTGACCTGTTGTGAAGACTTGCAGATCGTCTTGCAGGTACTGCTGAGTGTAATCGAGTTGATTGTAGGGGACATCCGTGATGCCGTGCAGCTGCTCAAGGGTCATTCCATAATATTCGCAGGCAGCTTTGTTGGCATACACCACAACTGAGCCGGGAGCCTTGCAGAACACCATATCCTGCACGGAATCGAGAATCTGGGCATAGCGGTGTTCGCTCTGTTTAAGCGCTTCCTCGGCACTTTTGCGATCGCTAATATCGGTGTGAACGCCAATCCATTCCCGAATGCTGCCGTCCGCTTCAAATACGGGGACGGCTCGCACGCTCATATATTTATAAATCCCGTCGGAACGCCGCAGACGATGCTCGATTTGGTAAAGGGTGCCATTGGCAACCGCATTCGACCACTCTTGCACGGTATGCGCTTGGTCATCTGGGTGAACGGCATTGAGCCACCCCCAGCCTTTTAGCTGTTCGTAGGATTGCCCGGTAAACGCACTCCAACCCGGCTGTGGAGTGACAAATTCTCCCTCAGCTTTGGTGTCCCAGATAATTTGAGCTGTGGCTTCCACAAGCGAACGGTAGCGTTCTTCACTCTTGCGGAGTGCTTCTTGCACCGTTTCCACCTCGATTCGTGCTGCCTGTTCGCGCAATAGAAGCTGAGTTTTTTCCTCAGCTTCCTTCTCCTTGGTGATATCGACCATTACGCCGCGCAGCAGCTTGGGGCAACCTTGTTCATCGCAGACCACGCGCACCACATCTTTGAGCCAGACGAGGCGACCATCCGATGCGATCGCGCGATACTGGAATTCGTGGTCTTTTGCTTGATTGGTTGCACTCACGCAAAAATTAACGCACCAGTCGCGGTCTTCCGGATGCAGCAAGCAATCCTGCCAAAACGTCGGCTCATCTAACCACTGACCGATCGGATAGCCGAGAATATCTTGAGCGCGATCGCTAACAAACGTGAATTTCCACGTCACGGCGTCCATTTCCCAGACAATCGCATCTAGTCCTTGCACTAGCTCGACAAAGCGCCGATGTGCCTCTGCTGCACTTCGTGCCGCTACTTCCTGCTCAGCCGCTTCGCTAATGCTAACAGCTAGCGCTGTTGTTGATGCCTCAGCGTCTCGCTGTGCCGCTTCTAACTCCGTCTCACTCATCCTCAAGTCTTCTTCTCAGTACGACCAGCTCAAGATGCCCGACTGTTTGCCCAGGCTGCAAACGTTTCAGCAGCTTACTTTTGAGTAAATGCCGGCGCAATCCGATCTGTCTTTGCCGCCATTATAAAGTCGTTCCGGTGCAAACCAGAAATCGCGTGAGTCCACCAACTTACCGTCACCTTACCCCACTCCGTCAGCAACGCCGGGTGATGCCCTTCCGCTTCCGCCGCTTCGCCCACTTTATTGGTGAACGCTAGCGCTGTCTGAAAATCTGCAAACTTGTAGGTGCGCTTCAGCCGCGATTCTCCCTCCTCTTCCACAATGTTCCAATCTGGAATCTCTGGTTTCAGTTCTGCGATATCCGCCTCAGTGACGCGTGGCGCATCCTTATGACAGGCAATACACTTTTCTTGTGTCAGATTTGCCATATTTCCCTATTTTCGGCACTTAAGTTGTCCGATTTTACCCAAGTGTTGTTTTTCCCACGTCTGCCATAATGCGGATTTTGCATGGGAAGGATGGGTGGGAGCGATCTCGCCTGGGTTGCAGGGAGAGGAACGACGCGATCGCACTCTTCCACCTCCACAGCAAAACGCGATCGCATCTCCTCCAGCCAGCACTTGTAAAATAAGAAAATCTGATACCCATTACAGGTTAAAACCGTGACACCAAGTTCACAAGACACGGACGTAGAGATCAGAGAATTTCCGATTCGTTTGCGGGAAGGGGGGGAAATTACCGTTCCCCAGATGGTGCAAGATAAGCTCAACTTAACCGAAGGAGATATGCTGACGCTGTTGCAAGTAGGCAATATAGTCTTGCTTACCCCCAAACAGCCCCAAGTTCCCCAACTAGCCGATAAAATCATAGCCCTCATGGAAGATGAAGGCGTAGGCTTGACTGAATTGCTAGAAGGAATACACGCAGAACGGGAAGCAATCTGGCAAAAGCAACAAGATGCGTAGAGTCTTTGCTGACTCAAGTATTTTAATTGCTGGAGCAGGGTCTCGCAGTGGAGCCAGCCGTGCTGTACTAACAATGGCTGAAATAGGCTTATTTAAGCTGGTCATCTCCCAGCAAGTATTAGATGAGTGCGAGCGCAACCTTCGCAAAAAATTACCCGCTGCCCAACCAATTTTTGCACAACTTCTGACTGCTATCGCTCCTGAAATTCGACCTAACCCACCCTTACAAGAATCGGCTCAATGGACAGCTATTATCGAAGCAAAAGATGCACCAATTTTGGCTGCTGCTGTAGTGGCAAATAAAGCTTACCGCTAGCTATAATCAAACCATCAAAGTGTTTTTGAATCCAAATGACAATACCTCTTCCTCCACAACTTCGTAGCCTACCCAATAGCCTGCCAGTAGAAGGTGCTGTCCGAATCGAACTGGAAGAAGGAGTACCTATTTTTCGGGCTTCAAGTTTTGTGCAAACTCGAATAGAAGAGTTATTGTCTAAACAAAAAGATTCCCCTCTTAGTAAAGCAGAAGAACAAGAACTTGATAGCTACGAAGAAATTGATGATTATCTGAGTTTTCTTAATCGCACTGTTCGGAATCTTTTTCTAGCTCAAAATCAAGGATATCTATAAATTTGCCTCCTCATCGTAAAATAAGCGAAGTTGTTCGGCAGCAGGTACGTCAGCGAGCCAGTAGTTTGTGCGAATATTGTCACGCATCAGAACAATGGCAATACGTGCAATTCACAGTAGATCATGTAATTCCAATTGCTCAAGGCGGAGTGGATACTATCGAAAACTTGGCTTTAGCTTGTTTCCATTGCAATCGAAGAAAAGCCGATAAAATAACAGCGATAGATCCTCAGTTTGATGCACAAGTTCTGCTGTTTAACCCCAGACAAGATATCTGGAAGGAGCATTTCATTTGGTCTGGTGATGTACTCTCAATCGTCGGTATAACACCCACTGGTAAGGCTACAGTCCTTGCATTAGGATTAAATCGCGAATGGGTTATAAATATTCGTGCCGCCGATCGAGCAATTGGGCGGCATCCACCAATAGGCGATCCAATTCAGCAAGCTGAGTAAATGATAAACGCGATCGCATTCTTCCCAACATAATGAGCGCGATCGCATTCTTCTAATTTTTTCTCTAATTCCTTGACACTTTTAGATCGCAAACCCTAAAACAATATTTAAACTAAAGCGAATCTGTTCCCAGTATTCTTCCTCCAGGACACCCAATAAACCCAAAATGCGACGATGATCGACAGCACGAATTTGCCCGACATCAATAAAACGGTCTTGGTCTAATCCATTGGAGGGTGTTGCTTTGACATTTACAACGTAGGGGGCTTCTTTATTTCCCGGTCGAAATGGCATCACAATTGTCAGAAGTCCATACTGGTTCATAATGTCATTTTGCACAATCAAGCAAGCGCGGGTTTTTTGCGCCTCAGCCCCTACGGTTGGATCGAGTGTGACCCAACGGATTTCTCCCCGCCGATAAGTTAAATTACTCGCTGGCATTCATGCCATCCCCAGCTGCACTATCCCAAGCTGCAATTTCAGCTTGGTACTCTGGATCTTTAGCATCCTGTTGGAGGGCGGTAATCATTTGTGCCTCCCAAATACGACGGCGGTGTTCTGCCAGCAAATCGTTAATATAGGCGCTGCGGTTGCCTTTTGCCTGCCGATCTACAAATCGCAGGATGTCATCTTCTAAAGAGATTGTGACTTTCTGCATCAGTATGAGTTATGGGTATGGTAATTTCATCATACTCAAAATTCTCCCAGTTCATTTTAGGCATCGTGTGTGCAGCGAACAGATCAAACTCAGTAAATCGCATCCTTCCCCAAGACAAAGTGCGATCGCTTATGTTCGCCACTGGTTCAGCCAGCGTACTTGCCCGATCCACTCAGATGCGTGTGTCTCTGACAGCAGGCGATCTAGAGCAGCAATTAAATCCGAGAGTGTCCAACTGCTTTGAGCCGCCAGGATAATGCCCCCATGTTGGGGGTATTCGGCTAAAATCAAAAAATCGCGGATGTTAAAGGTAAAGATACACCGTCCTTGTGCCGTAGCCCCTAATAACTGAGCCTCATCGCTGGCATCTAAAGGCATCCAATCAGTTGGTGTTCGGGTGACATCGTGACCGCGAGAAATTAAGGCTTGATGTAGGGCTTTAATAGATGTATCGGCATCAAGGTGCAACAGCGGTTTAGACATTTGCCGCTTCAAGAGTTTCTTCAGATGCGATCGCCATCTCTATTTCCGCCGCGTGCGCTCCAAAGTAAGCTAGAGCCTGCTTCACCTGAGCCTCACTCAACCCATACTCAGCAGCAATCTCCTTCGGGGATAAACCCCAAAGTTTCGCAGCAACTACCACTGTCTGCACGCGCAAGCCAGTCCCGCGCAGAAAAGGCATTGGCTGACCGCTAGCGCCGCGACGGTATGTAATTTCAGGAAATGCCGGATCGTCGAGTTGCTGGCTTAGCGCCCCTACCTTCTCTGCCACAGCCCACAAAATGAATTGATTTAGCGAAATACCTTGGGAAGCTGCATATTTTTCGGCATCTTGCTTTAACTGAGTCGGTAAGTTCAAGGAGTAACGTGCCATTGATTCTTCCTCAGCGTGCCAATATTATACACATCATATATTACGTCGTATGATATGTCATTTAATCCACAAGCGTCGTCAAGACAACTGTTTGGCTATCCTAATTTGTATCGGCACACGATCGCATCCTCGCCCCGTCACAGCCAAAGCGATCGCATTCTCCCCAACAAAAGAAACGCGATAGCTTGCGCTGACTTGTCAGTTCGCGCTTTATCGGGTCGGTTAACCATACTGGGGGATTCGCGAGTTCTATGAGCAAAGTAAGAATAAGGAGATCGAGTAGTAAGAGGTAAAAATGCAATCAACTATTGAGCGATCGGCAACCCAACTACCGCCGCTGATTCCCCGCGAGATTCTTTTCGGCAACCCAGAACGCACCAGTCCGCGACTTTCACCGGATGGTAAGTATCTGGCGTACATCGCCCCCGACGAGAAGAATGTCTTGCAGGTGTGGTTGCGGACAGTCGGACAGGAAGACGACCGCCAACTCACCGCCGATAAGAAGCGCGGTATCCGGATTTTCTTCTGGACTTATAACGCCGACCAGCTGATGTATATGCAAGACTCAGATGGCGACGAGAACTTTCACCTCTATGCAGTCAATATTCACTCCAATATTGTCCGGGACTTAACGCCATTCCAAGGGGTGAAAGCACAGCCAGTGGATCTTGACCCCAAGTTCCCCGATCAAGTGCTGGTGGGGATGAACTTGAAGGACTTGCAAAAGTTTGACGTTTACCGCATCAACCTGGCTAACGGTGCGGTTGACTTATACGCTGAAAACCCAGGCAATGTCGTTAGCTGGACAGTAGACGCCCAATTCCAGGTACGTGCCGCTACCGCTGCCACGCCTGACGGGGGTTCTGACCTATTATTCCGGGAAACAAGCCAAGGTGATTGGGAAACGCTGCGTCACTGGGGGCCAGATGATGAAGGCGGTGCCGTCAGCTTCTCGGAAGATGGGAAAACGCTTTATATCAGCGGCAGTCACGATGCCAACGCCAGTCGCCTGATTGCTTTGGATGTCGCTAGCCGCGAAGAAACCGTAATTGCCGAAGATCCGCAATACGATTTGGGCGGCATCGTCATTCACCCAATTACGCGAGTTATCCAAGCAGTTTCCTTCTACAAAGAGAAACAAGAATGGCAGGTACTTGACCAAAGTATCGCCGCAGATTTTGAAGCGATCGCCCAAATTCGTCCCGGAGAGTTCGGCATCTCCTCCCGTGACCTGGCTGACAAAAATTGGCTAGTCGCTTTCCTCACCGATGACGGTCCGGTCTACTACTACGCCTATAATCGAGATTCCAAGACCAGCACTCTCCTGTTCAGCAACAAACCCACACTCGAAGGGTTGTCGCTGGCATCCATGCAACCGATTTCTTACCAAGCCCAAGACGGCTTGACGATTCACGGCTACCTGACAACACCTGTGGGAATCACCGCCCAAAATTTACCAACCGTGTTGCTGGTTCACGGTGGCCCTTGGGCGCGAGATACTTGGGGTTACGATCCGCAAGCGCAGTGGTTGGCAAACCGGGGTTACGCGGTGCTGCAAGTGAATTTCCGGGGTTCCACCGGCTATGGCAAAGCCTTTGTCAACGCTGGCAACCGGGAATGGGCGGCGAAAATGCACGACGATCTCATTGATGCTGTCAACTGGTTGGTGCAACAAGGCATCTCCGACCCGCAAAAGATTGCCATTATGGGCGGTTCTTACGGCGGTTACGCGACGCTAGTGGGATTAACTTTCACTCCGGATGTGTTTGCCTGCGGTGTGGATATTGTTGGCCCCAGTAACCTGATTACGCTGATGCAAAGTATCCCACCCTACTGGGAACCGCTGAAGGCGAACTTCTACTATCGGGTTGGCAACTTGGAGACGGAAGAAGAATTCCTCAAGTCGCGATCGCCCTTATTTTTCGTTGATCGCATTACCAAACCCTTGTTAATCGCCCAAGGTGCCAACGATCCACGGGTGAAGCAGGCGGAAAGCGAACAAATCGTCGAGGCGATGCAAAAGGCAAATAAGCCTGTAGAATACGCCCTTTACACCGACGAAGGACACGGTTTCGCCCGTCCCGAAAACCGATTGCACTTTTACGCGATCGCAGAAGAGTTTCTCTCTAAATACTTGGGTGGACGCTGTGAACCGCTAGGAGACATCCCCGGACATTCCGGCGTACTAAACCCATAGTCCCCATCCTCACCAATCAAGGTACGCAAAGAAAGTCTAAACTTTGCGTACCTCTGCGCGTACCTTTGCGTTGAAAACCGAACCTTTTGCACAGAAAAGCAGTATTCTAAAACAAACTAAATTGTTGACAATTAGACTGTTATGGACGACTTTATGACAGATGCGATCGCCGAAGCTAAACAGGGACTCAGGGAGGGGGGAATTCCCATTGGTTCAGTTCTGGTTAAAGATGGGCAAATTGTCGGTAGAGGACATAATAAGCGCGTCCAAGACAATGACCCCGTTACCCATGCAGAAATCGATTGCTTACGCAATGCTGGCAGAATCGGCAGCTACAAAGATACAACGCTATATTCTACCTTGATGCCTTGTTATCTCTGTGCGGGTGCTGTTGTCCAATTTGGAATTAGAAAAGTCATCGCCGGTGAATCTGCAACTTTTTCTGGTGCCAAGGAATTCATGGAATCTCATGGCGTTGAAGTGATTGATTTAAACCTGGATGATTGCAAGCAGTTGATGAGCGATTTCATCCAGAATAATCCCCAGTTATGGAATGAGGATATTGGCAAGTAATTTCCCATAAAATAGCTTTTAAATTTAAATAATCAGGGAAAACTTTTTGTTTTACCCTCTAGAAGTTATTTGTTTTTTTTCGATATAATAAACTTGATAAGGAAGAACTAAGCTTCAATATTTATTGAAAACGGATTTCTATTATTTAAATATACCTTGAAAAGGCGGAATTATCGTTACCAAATACGGGATTAATCATAAAAATATACTGAATATCCTTCCCTTTTTCCACTCAACTATAGAATCCCTCTGTTTCTGAGAAATGTGTCGAACGTCTCTCTATCGGGCAGAGAGGGTTGGGCACCGGTAATGGTTGCCGAAATCGCGCCAGCCGCAGCACCCCAGACTACTGCCTCCCGCAGAGGACGCCCAGAAGCCAAAGCTGCTGCCAATCCCCCATTAAACGCATCCCCAGCCGCAACGGTGTCAACTGTCTGAACGGGAAAAGCGGGGACGAAGAATGTTTCCTCCGGTGTGGCACAGAAGACACCCCGATCGCCTAGTTTCACAATTGCAGTACCGACGCCCTGTTGACGTAAAGCTGCGGCTGCTTTGGCAGCGGTTTCTTGCCCATCCACCGCAAAACCCACCAATTGCCCCGCCTCAATTTCGTTGGGGGTGATAATGTCAACCAACGGATATAAAACAGACGCAAAATCTCCCATCTCGATAGCAGGTGCGGGATCGAGAATCACCTGGACACCGGCTTGTCGGGCTGCCCTAGCCGCGGCTACAACGGCTGGCATCGGAATCTCGAACTGAAGGAGCAATGCAGCAGCACCGGGTAACAAATCGCTAAGGCGTCCCACATCCTCATCGTTCACGCGCCCATTGGCACCGGGGACGATGATAATGTGATTTTCTCCCCTCGCACCCACAGCGATCGCGGCGACGCCAGAATGAGCCGCCTCATCCACCAAGACAGCCCCAGTCTCGACACCAGACGCTTGAAGATTGGCGAGGAGTTCGCTTCCAAAATTGTCGGCACCCAGACGCCCAACCAGCTGAGTCGGAATTCCCAGCCGCGCCACTGCTACCGCTTGATTCGCCCCTTTCCCACCCGCAGCGGTAAAAAAGTCATGACCCAGCAGCGTTTCACCAGCAACTGGCAATCGGGGCGATCGCGTCACGAGATCCATGTTGATGCTGCCGAAGACAATAACTTTGGTCATTGGTCGCTCTTGAAAGTTTTGAATTTTGAGTTTTGAATTAAAGGGATTCCTAACTCAGAACTCAACATTCACCACGCTTTGGACTCGCTCACTGCACCGTAACCGCCGGTTCTAAACCCAAAGTCGCCATTAACCGCTCAATATCGAAGTTTTCAGCCATCATCTGGCGAACGCACTCGACCTTAATCGGTTCGTGGAGCCGCACTTGACCAAAGGCACGGTCAATAATTCCTACAGCTGTCAGCGTATCCAGGTCAACCGACAAAATCGGAATCTCTAAATCTTCAGCGCGGCTGAGGATAAAATGTTGTGGCGGCAATTGTCCAGTCAAGATCAGGCACTGGGTGGAAGTTTCCAAGGCGGCTAGCTGGATATCCGTGCGATCGCCTCCCGTCACCACCGCCATGTTCGTTCCCTTGCGGAAATACTTCAGCGCTGAATTTACATTCATTGCGCCAATTGTCAAGCTCTGTACCATTAAATCCAATCGATCTGGACGGCACAGAACTTCTGCTTTCAACTGGCTGACCAGTTCCCGAACGCTGACACTCCGCAGCAACTCGCTTCTTGGCAACATTCCCAACACAGGAATCCCCTGCCGCTCTAGAAAAGGTCGTACGAGCGTCTCAGCGGCTTCCAGATTAGCTGCGGGAATATCGTTTATCAAAACACCCGTTAAGCGATCGCCCAGCCGCTTTTTGGCTGACAACAGCGCATCCACCAATAGAACCGAGTGAAAACGAGCCACCAGTAAAACAGCCGCATCAACAGCGTCAGCAACCTGTCCCAGAGACAAGTCGAATAAGCTGCCTTCTTCCAAAGTTCCTGGCCCTTCTAATAAAACCATTGGGGCACCAGGCACCCGTCGATACTGCTCCAGAGACAGACGGTAATCCGTCTGGTCTTCTCCAGAAAGGCGTCTTTGAATCGTCTCTTCATCCAGAGACAGCAGAGTCGGTCTGATTCGGTTTTCTGGTAACTTCAATACCTGAGCGAGTAACCGAACATCCTCCTCCATCGCATCTGTTTGCGATTCACTTAAACAGGTGCCCAGCGGTTTCCCATAGGCGATATCCAGCCCCTTTTCTTTCAGCTGATGGGCAATCCCCAAGATCGTTGCTGACTTGCCACTGTAAGCTTCTGTTGACCCGATAAGCAAATATTTAGCCGCTTTTGGCACACCCTCACTCCTCATTTCTACAGTGTTCAACCATCTGCTCGTAGCAGCTTACGATAGAACGTGTGGGAAAAGTCGATTGTGCGAGTGCGCTTGAAATTCATAATTACGTCGATTAAAAAATCGACTAACTCTGAATTTGCCATCATCACTTCGTAACTCAGTTCCGCATTTCCATCAAACTGCAACCGACAACGGGTCAAATCCAATGGGAGCCTAGACACATACCAGGTGGCAACAAAAGGAATGCTATCGCCGCCTTCTATTTTGCGATTCCCTTCTAAAGACCCTTTTTGATACAGGCTAATTGCCAAGGGCAACATATTCCGCTTATTGCCCTGGTAGTAGGGCATGTAGACACTGACATCCCCTTGGTTTGCAGGCTGAAGTTGGTCAATTGACATTGTCTTAAATCTTCCTCAATTTCCGTCTGACTGGCAGTAGGGCGTTGTCCCTAATTTTCTGCGCTCTGACAGCCGATTGGGAACACAATAGCTTAGAGTTCTAGCCTTGGACGGTGGAGCTAATGGTGATTCTACCTTAATATACAGGTTCCCGCGTCCTCCCCAGGATAAATTCATTCATTAAAGGAATTAAGGACTATGTGGGAGGGAGAAAGAGCAGGAAAGAGTAGTAGAGAAATTTTCGTTTTCCTTCCCCTTTTTTCCCTTTGTAGCGAATTTTTTTCCCCTTTTCCCCGATTTCTGAGTAAAACTTCCTATCTGTTGCCGATTAGTTTACGCTGACTGAATAAAGTTAGGGAATTATTCACGCGAGAAATCTATGCCTCCTTTAGTTGCTAATTACTACTTAACTTATCGCTGCAACGCCAGATGTCATTTTTGTAACATCTGGGCATTAGAGCCACCCCAAGAAGCTGACTTTGCTACGATTCAACACAACTTAAAGGACTTGCGCCGCTTGGGTCTGAAGTACATAGACTTTACGGGTGGCGAACCCCTGCTACGTGCAGATGTTGGTCAGATTTACGCTGAAGCCAAAAAGCAGGGATTTTGGACCAGCATGACGACGAATACAATTCTTTACCCGAAAAAAGCCAAAGAAATTCAAGGGTTAGTTGACTTCTTGAATTTCTCGCTAGATGGTGCAGATGCTGAAACCCACGACCATTCGCGGGGAGTGAAAATTTTTGACACCCTGGTTGAGTCGGTCGCGATCGCGCAAGAACTCGGCGAACAACCCGTTCTCAACCACACCGTTACCGCCCAAAATTATCAGCACATCAACGAAGTCGCAGAACTCGGTCTACGCCTAGGTGTCCGGGTATGGCTCAACCCAGCTTTCACCGCCCACGACCACTACAATTCCAACAAGAATCCCACCCCAGACATGGTGGCAGCAATTCAAGCCGCCGCCAAGAAATATAAGAATGTCGGATACAATAAGGCTGCACTGGCGTTCATTGAAGCTGGGGGGAATGATACGAAAAATCCCCGCTGTAAAGCGGTAGATGCAGTAATTGCGATTTCTCCCGACGACAAGCTACTCCTACCTTGCTATCACTTTGCCCAAACCGGCGTTCCCATTAACGGTAAGCTTTACGACCTCTATCGCCAGTCAGAGGAAGTGGAATCCTACCGCCAATCTCAGGGCAAGCTGTCCGTGTGCGAAGGATGTACGGTATGGTGTTACCTGATCCCCAGCTTCTTTATGGGTGTAGATAAGTATTGGTGGTTGAATCAAGTAACCTATGCCGGAGAATTCCTGGCCCGAAAAAGATTCTTACAACGAGCTTGAACCGCTCGATTCTCTGTTGTCTGAATGTAGAGACGCAATCAATGAAGTTTCTACAGAAGAATTTGAGAGCGACTTTTTTCAGGGACTGGCAGGACGCCGACGCAAAGCGGCGTTCGCCTTAACGGTGATTTGGGGCAGCATCATTGCCCTACATCTGTTTGTTTGGGGTTCGTGGTTAGTCCTAGGACTGACCGGACTGTTGGTGATTCAAGCGTTCCGCGTCGTATTCGCGCGACCCCGACCAGTCCCAGAGCCGTTGTCGGAAGCAACAAAAGACCAATGGCCTTCTGTTTCCCTACTGGTGGCAGCTAAAAATGAGGAAGCTGTTATTGGCAACCTGGTGAAAATGCTGTGTAATCAGGACTACCCAGTAGATCGGTATGAAGTTTGGGTGATTGACGACCACAGCACCGATCGAACCCCCCTCGTGTTAGAGCATCTGGCGAAGGAATATCGCCAGTTAAAAGTCCTGCGCCGAGGTGCGAATGGGGTTGGCGGCAAATCGGGAGCGCTGAATCAAGTGTTGTCCCTGACGCGAGGAGAAATTGTCGGGGTATTTGATGCCGACGCCCAAGTGCCACCAGATATGCTGCGTCGGGTTTGCCCAAGTTTTGAGCGGCAACAGGTGGGAGCCGTGCAGATGCGAAAAGCGATCGCGAACCCATCGCTGAATTTCTGGACTCGCGGTCAGATGGCAGAAATGGCACTGGACTCCTATTTCCAGGAGCAGCGCATTGCCATTGGCGGCATCGGGGAACTTCGAGGCAACGGTCAATTTGTCCGCAGAGCTGCCTTGGAGCATTGCGGTGGGTGGAATGAGGAAACCATCACGGACGACTTGGATTTAACGATCCGCTTACACCTGGATCGGTGGGATATCGAATTTCTGATCTTTCCCCCCGTATATGAGGAAGGCGTCACCAGTGCTAAGGCACTGTGGCATCAGCGCAATCGATGGGCAGAAGGTGGATTCCAGCGCTATCTGGACTACTGGCGTCTCCTGGTTTCAAACCGGATGGGCACCCTCAAAAGCATTGATGCGTTCTCGTTTTTGCTCACCCAGTATATTCTCCCCGCCGCTGCGGTGCCCGACTGCCTGATGGCGATCGCGCGGAATCGTCTGCCGATTCTCAGCCCCATCACCGGAATGACGTTCATTCTGTTTCTGATGGGGATGTTCGTCGGTCTGCGCCGCACCCATAAAGAAGAGAAATTGACTGCATCGGTCTTTTTCGTCACCCTGTTGCAAACCTTACGGGGTGTCCTTTATATGTTGCACTGGATGGTAATCATCGCGGCTACTACCGCCCGGATGTCCGTGCGACCGAAGCGGCTGAAATGGATTAAAACGGTGCATCAAGGCAATAGCGAGGAAAGTTTTGAGTTTTAAGTTTTGAGTTTTAAAAAAAGGGACACGGCAGTACCGTGTCCCTTTTTTTAAATAGGAAGCAGCACTGCCGTGTTCTTACTCTAAAACCCTACATCATCATCTTCTTGCCACTCATTGAGTAGCTCGTCGGCAGAATCAATCATCTCTTCGAGTGGCAAGCGCGTCGGCATCTCGGAAAGAGACGGTAAATCTAAAGTCTCCAGATTTTCCTCTCGCTCGTCAGCCAGCTTGACGATTTCCCCTTTAAAAAAGTCCGCGAGGCGTTTGGCAGCGATCGCGACTTCATCGTCCCACTCTAAATCGGGCGGTGTGGGTGGTTGGGCAGTAGCGGCTGGAGTTCGTGAAGCTGAAAAACTGCCGTTCTTCACCTCATGCTTTGCCTGCGGTGGCATCTTTGACGGCAGCGGGCTGGTTGAAGGGGGTGCTAAATCGTTACTAGCGCCATTCCCTGTCTTGCCTTCCCCAGAAGGCTGTACGGGCGGTGCTTGAGGAGTTGGTGTCCCAGATGCGATCGCTCCTACGGAATTTTGACTGGGCGATGTTCCCAAAGAATCAGACTTTTCAGAGTTTGGTGGCTTTGAAGAAGGATTAGACTTCAACTCAGCCCCCCCGCTAACTTGAAAGCTGACTTTTACCTTAGATTGAAAGGTTTTTGAAAAAGCTGCTTCCACATCTGGCAATTTTGTCTGGGCCAACTTTAACAAACCCGTTGAACTGACACTCAGGATTGCTTCCCGACCATTAAAGTTTAGTAAGCGACATCGTTGACGCAAAAATTCTTGCGTCCCAAATAGCTGGACGTGATTAATTACCTGTTGCCAAACTCGATCGAGTTCGACAACTCGATCCGTACCCTCTCCAGGCTGAGAAACTGGCGCAGGAGGTTCGGTCGATTCTCTCGGTTCTGGTGGTGGTGCCGCCGCTGAGGGCGTCTTTGGTGGCGCTTCCGGCTGAATCTGCGGAACACTAGGGAGAACGGGTTCAATGACTGGCTTAGCGGGTTGGGCAGGGGTTGAGTGTTGAGTGTTGGGTGTGGACGCCCGATCGACTCTTGCCTCTTGCGGCTCGACACGCAGGCGACTCAGATTCATACTGCCCGTTGTCTGGGGCTGCTGACTGCTATTAGCTAATGGCAACAATCCCAATAGCGTCACTTCTAGCCACAGGCGCGGCTGAGTCGTGTTTCTAATTTGAACTTCGCTGTCCTTAAGGTGCTTTTGCCCCTGCAAAATTGTCGGGATGTCCAGATCCTCAAATTCGCACAACTGAGTCCAAGTGGGCGCAGTCAAAGCTACCAAATCCGGGCGTTTGGGGGCAGTTTTGGCGATCAGTAAATCGCGGTAGAAAGCGGCAAGATTTTGGAGGACAATCAGCGGTTCTCTGCCCCTGTCCATGAGGTGACGAGCTTTTTCCAGAACTGCTTCGGGATCGGAATGAGCGATCGCCTTCAACAACTCCATTAAATCTCGTTCTGGCACCGCTCCTACCAAATCCCAGACCGCCTCTACCGTCACTTGACCGGATAATAGGCTGAGCTGGTCGAGCAGACTTTCCGCATCCCGCAAGCCTCCCTGAGCCACTTGAGACACCAAGGTAATTGCCTCGGAAGTGATGTTGATGTTTTCCAACTGGGCAATCTTTCCCAGATGCTCCACCATCGCTTCTAAGGGAATGCGGCGAAAATCAAAGCGTTGACAGCGAGAGATAATCGTCGGTAACACCCGCTGCGGGTCGGTAGTAGCCAGGACAAAGACAACGTGCTTGGGTGGCTCCTCTAGGGTCTTCAGCAAGGCATTGAACGCAGCTGAACTGAGACTATGAACTTCGTCAATCACATACACTTTGTAGCGGCACTGAACGGGGGCATATTGGGCGCGTTCGATGATTTCCCGGATATTGTCTACTCCGGTGTTACTCGCAGCGTCGATTTCAATCACGTCCAGCGCTGAACCTTTGGCGATGCCTTGGCAAACAGGACAAATACCACAAGGTTGTTCTGTCGGCTGACTATTCTGAAGACAGTTCAGCGACTTTGCCAGAATCCGGGCGCTGGAGGTTTTGCCCGTTCCTCTAGAACCCGTGAATAAATAGGCGGGGGCAATCCGTTCGGTGCGGATGGCGTTGCGGAGTGTGTGGGCGATCGCTTCTTGTCCCACCAAATCCGCGAACGTCTGAGGGCGATACTTGTGATGTAGGGGTTCGTAGGTCACGGCAGGGTTTCGTCAGACAGATAAGCGACAGAGGTGTCGATAAAAGTGTAACGTGTTGCTCTAGTCGAACCGGATGCGATCGCCTTCTGGTTGTCTTTAGAGAATTGGTGTGGTTTTCTGGAAAGCAAACATTACGGTTAACCGATCAAAAGCTCATAATAGCCAGTAAACTGTTCAAGCCCGTTAGATAAAATCTGAGAAAGTAAGGGCGGGGGGACTCTAGCAAATGCTCAAGCAACTATGGCGATCGCTGGTAAGGTGGTTTCAGCGTTTATTTGGAACGGGCGGCAGGCGAAACCCAACACCCGCCTCGGTTCGCTCGGAACCCCCTAAACCCCTGACGGATACAGATTATGAATTTTTGTACAGCCAACTGCTCGAAGGAGTCGCGCATGGCTGGCAGCAAGACCGGGTTTTACGATTTTTTGAGTCTCTGGGCGATCGCGGTCAATCATCCCTATGGGTGGGGTGGCTGAACCGCTTTGGGGAAAGATTATTGGCTTCCCCTGCACCTAATAATGAGTTAGCGGCGCGAATGGTGCAGCTTGGTCAGGTGGGGTGCGGAGAAATCGGGGAAGTTTCTTATGATATTGGGATGCAACTGCTGACGAGAAACGCTCCGGCACGAGCAGTAAACCCCCCACCCGTCTCTTCTATCTATGAATACGAGGAGTTCGACGCGCCGGAGGAGGAAGTCCCCGCAGTTAGTGAGGAAGGGGAGGAAGGCGGAGAACTCAAAACAGTCACCCTGGATGAGTTGTTGGTAATGTTGCAGCAGGATAGCGGTTTACTTCAGCAAATTTCCGAGCAACTGCAAATTGAGACGACCGATCCACAAGTCATTGTGCAAGCATTGATGAATCAATTCAATGCGGCAAATCCATCCAGTGCCGAGGAAGCAGAAAATCCATCGAGTGCAGAGGAAGCCGAAGCTTGGTTTAATCAAGGCAATCAGCAAGCCAGTGCTGGAGAATTGTCAGATGCGATCGCTAGCTACGATCGTTGCTTAGCGCTTAGCCCGGATAATTATATCGCCTGGAACAACCGAGGCGTGATGCAGAAAAATTTAGGACAGTTGCAAGATGCGATCGCCAGCTTTAGCAAGGCGATAGAAATTAAACCCGACTTTTACGAAGCTTGGAACAACCAAGGCAATACTTTCCAGGACTTAGACCGTTTAGAAGAAGCGATCGCTAGCTTCGACAAGGCAGTAGAAATTAAAGCAAACGACCCAGAAGCCTTCTACAATCGGGGATTAGCGCTAGAAAACTTGAACCGCTATGAGGAAGCGCTGGCTAGTTTTGACCGGGTTCTGCAACTCCAACCCAACTATTCAGAAGTCTGGATGGTAAGAGGCGAGACCCTACACCGCTTAGCTAGATATGAGGAAGCGATCGCCAGCTACGACCAAGCTTTGCAACTCAAACTGGATGACTGGGACTCCTGGATCGGTCGCGGCAAGTCGGCGCTTCTTTCAGCGAGTTTGGACCCCTTACTGAGTTCCTTAAGTAAGGTCGCTCAAAATAATCCAGCCTTGAACCAGCGCGGCGATGAAGGGCAATTGGCAAGCTACGAGGAAGGTTTAAAGTACGTTTCTCAAGACAATAACCCAGAAGGTTGGGGCAGATTGCATCAAGCAATCGGCAATGCTTACTATGAGCGATCGCAAGTGAATCCAGAACCCAATCCGTTGCGCCAAAAAGCCATAATCGAGTACGAACAGGTGCTATCAAGCCTCCCCGAAGCCGATTTTCCAGAGTTGCATCAAGAGATTTTGCAAGACCTTCTGCAACTCCAGCAATCTTTAGGACGACCCTCTGAAGAATCCTGAATAATCTGACAGGGCAGCTTTCCCTCGCTTGGGGCTGCCCGTTTTTTGTACAATAACCATTCAACCTCGCAAAACCACTTTCATGCCCTTGACTCGGACAATCCAAAGTATCTATACCGATGGTGCCTGCGTCGGCAACCCAGGTCCTGGAGGCTGGGGTGTTGTTGTCTATTTCACCGATGGTTCGGTCTATGAAATGGGCGACGCCGATCCGGCAACCACTAATAATCGAATGGAAATGCAAGCCGCAATCGGCGCATTGAAACTCGTGAACGGCCTCGGACAACAAGAACCCATCACCCTCTACACCGATAGTGAATACCTGAAAAACGGTGTTACCAAATGGGTGAAAGGTTGGAAAAAGAAGGGTTGGAAGACAGCAGAAGGGAAACCCGTCCTCAACCAAGACCTCTGGGAAATACTCGATGAACTCAATCTTCCCCGGATCGAGTGGCGGTATGTCCGGGGTCACGCAGGAAATGAGGGGAATGAGCGATGCGATGCGATCGCGCGGGCTTTTGCGACGGGGAAGACTCCTGCGTTGCAACAACCCGTAGCAGAAGAGTCAATTGTTTCACCCGCCACTAATTCTATTGATAACAAAACGATACAATCGAGTGACTTATCTTCTGACCCTCCTAACCTCGGCCTAGTCATGGTAGATTCTACTACTCCATCTGCTCTTGATTCTCAGGACAATCTGCCCCGTGAGGTGAGAGTCGCCCAGCTGCGTAATCTGATAGAAACTCTCCACGTGGCTGATGAAATTGCTGCTAAAGGCTACCTAATTACTAGCTCTGAATTAGCTGACTTGATGGATGTCAATGCCAGCGCTGTCACCAGTCGCGGAGACCACTGGGGATGGCGCAATTGGATTGTGTCGCGGGTTCGCCGCGAAGGCAATCAAATTCTCTGGCAGCTAGAACGGGTGGATGCGGTTAACAGTAATTTCGATTCTTAAATGAGTTTTGGTTTTGGGGAAGTGGGAAAAAGTTGTGAGTTTTGAGTTTTGATTTTTGAATTTAAAGAACTCTCTGATGACTCAAAATCCAAGACTCATCACTCCCATTCCCCCTTTGCTTGAAAACTCAAAACTATCCATAACTCCGACCACGCCACTGCTTAGGAGTACGGATAGCAGACAGAAAAATCCGCAGCACGGCCAAAGGATCTGCCAGAGGGGAAAGATAAAAGTAAACAGGTAAAAGTAAAAAGTCAAAGTTCCTTTCCCGTTTACCTGTTTCCGATCCCCGAAAGCCGGGGGATTGTACTTTGCTTTCATAAGACGGCGCGATCGCGAGTAGCAACGCAAACCGAATCAATAGCAGAAATAAATTTAACCCGACAGCAGCCACCACTGGGAGTGTCGAAGTTCCCATCAGCAGCCAGCTGAGCAAAACCAAGGACGCAGGTAAAGGTAAACCCTGAACGGCGAATAGCAGCCACAAATCCCCCCATATCTGACCCCTGGAAGCAGCGTCTTTTAGGTCAAGCGATCGCCCCCACTCTTTCCAAGTTTCGGCTGCGCCCTCATACATCCGCACCTTCAAAACCTTGGCTCCATCCAGAAAGCCCACCTTGAACCCACGGGAGGCAATATTGCGGGCAAGGGTCACATCGTCGCAAAAAGAACTCCGGGCGCTGGTATAACCCCCTACAGCCTCCAAAACAGAGCGACGGCACAGGAAACACTGACCGTTCGCCATTACCCGCTCCGGATCTTGGGTATTTGTACCCGCTGGATCGAATCGGTAAAGCAGGGTCATCAAGAGTGCTGGTTGCAGCCACCACTCCCCTGGATATTTCAAGATAAATTGCGGCGACAGGGAAATTAGGTCATAGCCCTCTTCTTCCGCTGTCCTGAGCAAACCGGCAACCAAACCGGGAATCGCCTGAGTATCGGCATCCATTCCCAAAATCCACTCGCTCTGTTCGCTAGTGTGCAAAAATCCGGTATGTAAAGCCCAAGGACGCCCTACCCAACTAGGCGGTAAAGGGTCATCGGTCATTAAACGAAACCGGGGATCTTGCTGCTGTGCCGCTTTAACTAACTCTGGAGTTCCATCCTGGGAGCGACTATCAACAACGATAATCTCCCGGACTTCGTAGCTTTGGCGGGTTAGCCCAGCCAGCGCTGGGCTAATTCGCTCTGCTTCATTTAAAGTCGGAACCACGACACTCACAGCACCTAAGAGTTCAGGCGTGGTAGTGTCGGGTTGAATAGGCGATCGCCGAGACGGCCCTTTCAATAGACGCGAGAGCAGGATCGCTACTGCTGGTGCCTGAACGAGTAGCAGCAGCAGCGATAGTGCGCTCTGGAGTGTTAACCAATCGACGTTCACTTCACCGCCACTTTGACTTGAGTCACTGGAATTTCTGGCTTCAAACTCGCAGCAGTTTCCGCTGTGGATTCGCGAATCTCTGCGGGTTGTGCCATTTGCCAGAGGGTCAAAGTGGGAATGACACCGACCAGAACGCCCAAGGAGACGGGTATCCAATACCCAGCTGCCAAGCTCAATCCGGCTGCATAACCAAAGTTACTTAGATAGATGATGAGCGGGAAACCTAGCCCAGAACGATCCAATAAAATTGGCGTCTTTCTCCACAATATTGCTCCCACACCGATAAAGAGCGAGCTAGTGCCAAACCAACCGGCATAGTTTCCGTAAGGTGTGCCAAAGAAGGCTCCTGGCTGTTCCCAATACCAAAAAGGGACCATTGTTTGACTCATCGCTGGCTCCAGCGCAAAGTCCCAAGAGGTGAACATCATAGCAGCTACAGCGATCGCGCCCACATAGCGAACCAAGCTCGGATGTTGCCGAGTTTTTAGACCCGCGCAGGCAATTAAATAAGAAACCAATCCCATATAAAACCAGGACAAGGGAATGGTAAAAGGTACCAGTCCACCAATCTTATACCCCAAGCCGTTCAGGTAGCTGTAGTCACCAAATGGAAAGCCTGTACTGGTTCCCAGTAATTCGCTTCCCAAGGACAGGCACACCGCAGGCAACATGAAAGTCAGCCAGTGCCACAGTCCTAACTTTCTATAGGCATAAATGGCAACGGCGACCGTTCCCAAGACGATATTCACCACGCCACCCCAAGTCATACTCCACTGGAATGCAGTCTGCCCAGTCTCCCCTAAACTCATAATTATTTCAGGATGGGGTACGACCAGCACCAGCCCCGCCAGTCCAAAAACCATCGTTACAATATGACCAATCAGGCAGAAACGCTCGACAGTGACAAGTTGCTTCATTGCAGAATTCTTACTTCTGTATGTTCTTAATAGTAGTTTACAAATGTTTGTCAAATAACCCCATGCTTGTGCGGCTGTCGTCGTTAGTCGTGGCTTAAGAGTCCAAATTTAGTTGGAAGTCTCCCAATCTCGTGTCAGAAGTCCAATTCACCCGTTAGCACAGCGACCTCGATCAACCTTTGGAATATTCCGAAGTTCAAGGCTGCTGCTGGACTCCAGACTTCCAGAGAAGGACTTAGAAAGAAAAAAACGACAATCAAATAAATTCTTCGCCAGTCGGCTTTTGGCTCTTCCTGGTCGGCGGTCAGTAGGGGAAAGCAGTTAAGATATTGGCAGCAACACTTAAAAGGCTTTTTCACTAAAAACCTATTGGTTGCGTTTTTAAGCTGGGCTTGCTCTCCAAGAGCAGCTCGGTCGACCCTATCGGCTTCATGGCGCATGTACTTAACATGACTTCATTTCTGCCTAAAGAAACCAAAATTGCGATCCGTCCCGTTCAATACCGCGATCTAGATGCGCTGGAACGGCTAGCCGCAGAAGATTTTGACGCAGGAGACCAAATTTACTCAACGGACAATCTGGGTAGAAAAGTTCATCAAATTCGACCCTGGTTTGGCCCGCTGAAGTTCTTGAGCTGGTTTCCCAATCCTTGTCAGCACACTTTTTGCGTTTATGTCGCGGAGCAGGATAACCAAGTTCGCGGTACGATCCAGGTTTCACCGTTCAACCGCACGCGCAGCACTTGGCGGGTTGAGCAGGTAGTTTTGGAGACAGGGGTACCGGCGGAAGTTGGCTCGCAGCTTTTACGTTATTGCTTTGAGTCAATCTTGGAAGCGCGTACCTGGGTGTTGGAAGTCAATGTTAACAACAAAGCAACACTGGCTCTTTACCGCCAGAATGGGTTTCAACCTTTGGCTCAGCTGACTTATTGGGCGATCGCTCCAGAGCTGCTTTCGTCACTGCAAGAGCGCGAACCGGATTTACCCAATCTTCTCCCAGTCAGCAATGCTGATGCCCAGTTACTCTATCAACTCGATACGGTGTCAATGCCACCGCTGCTACGCCAAGTTTATGACCGTCACATCCATGACTTCAAAACTAGCTTCGCTGGCGGGTTTCTCACCAGCTTGAAGCAATGGATTGGCAAGACGGTTAGCGTTAGTGGTTACGTATTTGAACCGCAGCGCAAGGCAGCAATTGGCTATTTTCAAATTTTTCTGTCCCGCGATGGCTCCCAACCCCATGTCGCTGAGTTGACCGTACACCCAGCCTACACTTGGTTATACCCGGAGCTACTTTCCCAAATGGCTCGGATGGCTAAGGATTACCCTTCCCAGTCCTTACAACTGGCTTCAGCCGACTATCAGCCAGAACGAGAAGAATATTTGGAACAATTGGGGGCAGAACGAATTTCCCACTCGCTCCTGATGTCTCGTTCTGTGTGGCACAAGCTACGGGAGGCAAAGCCCATTTCCCTAGAAGGGCTACAGTTGGCGGAAATGCTTCAGGGTCTCCAACCCGCTCGCAAAGCAGTACCGGGGCGGATGTCTTGGCTGAAGTCAAAGCATAAGAAGCCGCAGGTAGAACCGCAGAAGGATTTATCGTCCTCTGTGGCGTTGCCTCCAAAAGGGGGAATCGTGCTAAATTCCCAATCCCTTGATGCCACGAAAGCTAGCCGCACAGAGCGGGGAGAAGAGAATGGAGAGAATCTCGGCACTGGGTTTGGATGTCGGTAAAAAGCGGGTTGGGGTAGCTGGCTGCGATGGCACTGGATTGATTGCCACCGGAATCGCTACGATCGAACGCACTTCCTTTGAGCGGGATATGGAGCAACTGCGACGCCTGGTTGAGGAGCGACAAGTGCAAGTTCTGGTCATCGGCTTACCCTATGCGATGGATGGAACCCTAGGATTTCAGGCGCAGCAGGTGCAGAAATTTGCGACAAGAGTGGCAGCGGCTCTCCAGTTACCGCTGGAATATATGGATGAGCGGCTCACGTCTTATGAGGCAGAGGAACTGCTGAAAACAGAAAGGCGATCGCTCTCCCAAAATAAACCTCTAATTGACCGCAAGGCGGCAGCTTTGATTTTGCAACGCTGGTTAGATGAACGTCGAGCCGCAAACAAAGTCGCAAAGCAACTTGTAGAAACAACCTATATCGCGTCTGGCGCACAGATACAGACACAGGCAGAGACATCGGAAATTCCCAATTGATTCGCAATTCCCGATTCTCCATCACCGATTTCCAAATCAGATGATAATATGAGAGATTGCTGCATTCTAAAAATAGACTTTATCCATGACTCTGCCGCAACAGCGTAAACACGAAATTATGACGGAGTATCAGGTTCACGAAACTGATACTGGCTCGACGGATCTCCAAATTGCGATGCTGACAGAACGCATCAATCGTCTCAGCACTCACCTCAAAGCCAACAAGAAGGATCATGCTTCCCGGCGAGGTTTGTTGACAATGATTGGTACCAGAAAGCGTCTCCTGTCCTACCTGCAAAAGGAAGATAGACCCCGCTATCAAGCCTTGATTGGTCGCCTGGGTATTCGCGGTTAAACCGCCGATAAACTTATGTCTTCAGAAGAATCCCAACGGAATCGCTTACCGTTTGAACCCGCTAAGAAGAATCGCAAAAAACCAGCGAAAAACCAACCAACAGCCCCAAGCACTGCCAAAAAGGAAGGTCAAGAGCCCTCTCCAAGAAAGCTCGAATCTTCGGCAGTCCCAGAGGTGGTGAGCAAACGCATGGCTCGCCGGATGGCTCTTTTTTGTGGGATTCCTAGCGCTTTAGGCATTTTGACTTTTATTGTCAGTTATGTCGTGGTTAGCCAGCACTGGTTCAAGTTGCCCAACGCCGCAGTTGTACTTGTGAGTATGGGCTTCTTTGGGTTGGGCGTTCTGGGATTAAGTTACGGGGTTCTCTCAGCCTCCTGGGACGAAGAGAGACCGGGTAGTAAAATCGGCTGGAACGAGTTCACCACGAACTGGGGACGGATGACAGCAGCATGGCGCTCTGCTGGGCAAAAGGATTCATAAATCCCGCGCAAATACCAGCAGTTCAAAGGTGAGTTTTACTTATAAGTTGTTTAGAGAACGATTGCCATCGGTCTCGCTCTTTCCTGGGGTTTGAACCCCAGGCTATTTTCATTTTTTGCTGGAGAGATAAACTCGGCGGTCTATCTAGGCAAAGCTAGAGAAGTATTATCTCTGGTGACTTTTGAAAAAGGAGATATTCGGCAGATAAACAACCGAATTATGGATTTGGAAAAATGATTGTAGTCATGAAAGCTGGCACTCCAGAGGTTGAGATTGAGCGCGTTAGCGCCGAACTCGGTACTTGGGGACTGACACCAGAAAAAATAGTTGGGAAGCACAAGGTGGTATTAGGTCTGGTTGGTGAGACGGCTGACTTAGATCCCCTCCAGATGCAAGAAATTAGCCCTTGGGTTGAACAGGTTCTGCGAGTTGAGCAGCCCTTTAAACGGGCAAGCCGCGATTATCGTCACGGTGAAGCTAGTGACGTTGTGGTATCAACGCCTAACGGTAATGTCACTTTTGGCGAACACCATCCTTTAGTGGTTGTGGCTGGCCCTTGTTCGGTCGAAAACGAAGAAATGATTATTGAAACTGCACGTCGAGTTAAGGCGGCGGGAGCGCAGTTTTTGCGCGGCGGTGCCTATAAGCCTCGGACTTCGCCCTATGCATTCCAAGGACACGGTGAGAGTGCCTTGAATTTGCTAGCGGCGGCGCGGGAAGCGACAGGCTTGGGCATTATTACAGAACTGATGGATAGCCCTGAATTGGATGTGGTGGCAGAATTTGCCGACGTGATCCAAATCGGTGCCAGAAATATGCAAAATTTCTCCCTGTTGAAGAAAGTAGGGGCGCAAGAAAAGCCTGTGCTGCTGAAGCGGGGAATGGCGGCGACGATTGAAGATTGGTTGATGGCGGCGGAGTATATTATGGCTGCTGGCAACCCGAACGTGATTTTGTGCGAACGCGGTATCCGCACCTTTGACCGTCAATATGCGCGGAATACGCTGGATTTGTCGGCAATTCCGGTGCTGAGAACTTTGACTCACCTACCAATTATGATTGACCCCAGTCACGGTACAGGTAAGTCTGAATACGTGCCTGCGATGGCGATGGCATCTATCGCTGCTGGTGCTGACTCGTTGATGATTGAAGTCCACCCCAACCCGAAGAAAGCCCTTTCAGACGGCCCTCAATCTCTGACACCAGAGCGTTTCGACCGCCTGATGCTAGAGATGTCTGTAATTGGTAAAGCTGTAGGTCGTTGGCCTGAACCTGCTGTTGCATTAGCTTAGAGTTACAAGGGTGGGCAAAGGCTCACCCTTTTTTATGGATGCGATCGCTACTGTTGATTAGTTTTGGAATGCGATCGCTACTTTTGATTAGTGATGGAATGCGATCGCTACTTTTGATTAGTGATGGAATGCGATCGCTCCCAGTACATCCCCCAACCTCCCTTTAAAAGGCGGCTAGATTCTTCAAAACCCCTTTATTAAGGGGGTCGCCGCAGGCGGGGGATCAAGTCTGATGCCAGAGGTATTGGGAATGCGATCGCTACCTTTGATTAGTTCTGGAATGTGATCGCTCCTGAATGAGATTTAACATTTTTCCGAAAATGTGCCAGCTTATCAACCACTGGGCGGTTGAAACCGCGTCTACACAAACAAAGTCCGCCTTCGCAGACTCTGATAACCCGCCTTCGCGGGTTTTACTTTGGTTGCAGAAATTGAATTCGCAAAATGCGATCGCTTTCCTCTACCCTCAGATAGGTTTTTGATGCCACAACAATAAAGAACAATACGACAAGCCTGCTTTTGTCAGGCTTTGTTTGTGTAACCCCAGCCTACAGGCTGCGGACATCTTAAAAGCTAAGTTCTGTAGGTGGGATATGGTGTCTTGGCGTTGGTTGATTGCTTCTGGTTTCATCGCTTTCTTAACGTCCGGCTGTACTAAACAACTCACATCTGGAGAGATTGCCAAGCAAGTCGGAAACAGTGTAGTTCTGATTACCTACGCAGACGCACAAGGA
This sequence comes from Trichocoleus sp. Lan, assembly GCF_039961855.1. Lineage (NCBI taxonomy): Bacteria > Bacillati > Cyanobacteriota > Cyanophyceae > Leptolyngbyales > Trichocoleusaceae > Trichocoleus > Trichocoleus sp. Lan. The sequence continues at coordinate 26,794 of NZ_JAMPKA010000008.1, forward strand.
AATGGCAGCGGCTTTTTCGTGTCGGGAGAAAAGAAAGTCTGCACCGTACTCACAGCGCGTCATGTGGTGGCACCCAGTAGTCAATTGAAGCTGCAAACCAACGATAGAAAATTTTGGAACTCGGCGACTATTCAAAACTTCCCCAATCAAGATTTAGCACTCATCACCTTCGATCCAGGTAGCGAAAACTGCCCTTATAAAGCCCTTGAATTGGGCGACTCAGACACAGTGAACGTGGGAGACGGCATCTACATTACTGGTTTTCCTGGTGGTTCTTCGGCACAGCAGTTTGTACCGGGTACGGTGTCAGCACTTGGCAAGCTATCTGATGGCTATGGGATTTCCTACCCTGTTATAACCGCTGGGGGAATGAGTGGGGGGCCGGTGGTAAATACAGCAGGGAAGATAATTGCAGTTCATGGACCCAGCGAGAGAGAACTTGTTAAAAAGGCAGAACTCACGAACGGAAATCTGCCGCCAGAACAGCAGTCTGCACAAAATGTAAATTCCGCTGATGGGGACGCACAAAATACTTTTAAATGGGGCATCCCTAGCAATACCTATAAGGTAAATCTTTCCAAGATGCTTGCCGAAGCGGCGGCGACAACAAATGCGGAAGAGTTGTTGAATAGCGGCAATGATTTGTTTCCTCCGAACGCTACAAAGAAGCGGTTATTGACTATGACAAAGCAATTCAAATCAAGCCTGACTACCATGAAGCTTGGCATAACCGAGGCGTGGCGCTAGGGGAGTTGAAACAGTACCAAGAGGCGATCGCATCCTATGACAAAGCGATTCAAATCAAGCCTGACAAGCATGAAGCTTGGACTGGTCGAGGCATTGCGCTAAGGAAGTTGGAACAGTACCAAGAGGCGATCGCATCTTATGACAAAGCGATTCAAATCAAGCCTGACAAGCATGAAGCTTGGACTGGTCGAGGCATTGCGCTAGAGGAGTTGAAACAGTATCAAGAGGAGATCGCATCCTATGACAAAGCGATTCAATTCAAGCCTGACTTCCATGAAGCTTGGTATAACCGAGGCGCGGCGCTAGGGGAGTTGCAACGGTATGATGAGGAGATCGCATCCTATGACAAAGCGATTCAATTCAAGCCTGACAAGCATGAAGCTTGGTATAACCGAGGCGTGGCGCTAGGGGAGTTGCAACGGTACGATGAGGAGATCGCATCCTATGACAAAGCGATTCAATTCAAGCCTGACAAGCATGAAGCTTGGTATAACCGAGGCATTGCGCTAAGGAAGTTGGAACAGTACCAAGAGGAGATCGCATCTTATGACAAAGCGATTCAATTCAAGCCTGACAAGCATGAAGCTTGGCAGAACCGAGGCAATGCGCTAGTGGCGTTGGAACAGTACCAAGAGGCGATCGCATCTTATGACAAAGCGATTCAATTCAAGCCTGACTTCCAATTAGCAATAAATAATCGTAAGAAGTTACTAACTCCGTTAGGACGCTCAAAATAGCGGAAATTTATTAGGACAACATCGCTAAACTTATAACTTGTCACAGACAGCAGCTTCGGATTTTCTCAATTAGCGCCTATGCGGTATGCGGAATAGTTATAAGTAGCTATGTTGTCCCAGTCACAGCAGATTATTTTTTAGCAGTTTCTCCAGCTTTCAGATCCTCATCTGCCAAAAAGTTTCCCAAATGAACAGACGGCGAAGCTGGGGACAACAGAGAAGTAGATGGTTCACCGTTACTGTTTTGATCCACAGTATTCTTATTCTCTAAAGCCTCAATCATCTTGCTCAGAGACTTATAGGGATCAACACCAACATCCAGCGTCACCAATAGGGGACAATTGTCGCCACTCAGTTTAGTTTTGGCACAGATAACAGATTGACTGGGAGTTGTGGGATCATCGCGATAACTAAATTCAACCAGACCATCTTGGCGATAATTTTCCAAACGACTTTCAATCTCGCCACAACGTTTTGGAGTATTCCACTCATCACCAAAGGTGTTTACCATTCTCAGCCAAGGTTGCACCTCTTTGTCGTTATGATAAACCACTGTCCAAATTTCACCTTCCTCGGAGTAAGGTCGGAGTTCGCAAGTAAAGCGGTCATTTTTTCCGCTGAATAGTAACGGCGGCTTCTTGTTATTAATAACATCGTTTGCAAAGGCAGCAGCACCAATCAAAACACCGATAATCGTTACCACCAAACCTGCTTTTGCTAAAGACATACGACTTGTTCCAAAACCCCGTAGAGATCTTGATGTTTCTAAGATAACTTATCTATACACCTATCTAAAGGAGGGTTTATGAAGAGATTGCAAAACTTGGCAGTTATAAACCGCGTCTACATAGACGAAACCAGCCTGCGCGGGTTAATTTGTCAAGCGATAAAATTTCGGAGAATGCGATCGCATTCCATCTTTGTAGGGGCGAAGCATTCGGGCGAAAAAATAGGCTATTGACGATAATTGATCTACCCGAAAGCTTCGCCCTGCCTCACAGATAATTTATATGTACTGACTTCGCCCTGTCACAGGAAAGGGCGAAGCTTTCGGGTATAAGGATTTACGGTGGGTTTCATAAGGTATCGCCCGAATGCTTCGCCCCTACAAGATTGGTGATTTATTGATGAGATTTTCCTCGTCTTCATCCCAATTTAACGGATTTTCTAAGATGTAACGCCTGATGTTTTCGTATGCTTTTTCGTTGCGGATAATCTCTTCATAATAATTGCGCTGCCATAATGTGCTAGAACTTCTATTGACGCGATTAACTCTGCGTGTTGCTGTTGATTTAAAGCTTTGAATAATTGCTCCCAATGAACCTGATTGAGTTCCATTGAATAAGCTATTTTTAGAATTTGATTTACTTCCTAATAATTCCCGCTTGCTAATATTATTTTCGCTTTCATTAATAACAATAATCCCATGCAAGTGATTAGGCATTACAACATAAGCATCGAGTTCAATAAAAGGGAAATGATGAGGTAAATTATTCCAAACTGCCTCAACAGTTGCACCTATGAGATTGGGGTGCATTACTCCATCTATAATTTCTCCTAACAAACATTGCCTTTGATAACAGCAGATAGTGACATAATATGCACCCACTTGCCCATAATCATATCCCTTGAGGCGAATGGAGCGACGATGGTGTTTGTCTGGGTTATAGGACATTTTACTGCCTCAACGAGATCGCTCCGCTATTCTGTCATTACTCCCATAAAAAAATTACCCAGCTCTAGTTAGAGCTGGGTGATAGGAAAAACGGGCTAACCTAAAGTTGATTAACCCGATAGCTTGGGAACGCGCACACAAATTACTTTTGCACAACCAACTTGACGTTGGCATTTTGCAGACCGCGTTGCTTGACTTCAGCCAAGGTTTTGTTCACGGCATACTTCTGATTAATCGAGTTAATCAGTTCGGTTTGGTTGTGCTTCTTGGCGACGCCCCACAGGTCAGCAATCAGGTCGAAAGAACCGTCGCTGTTGCGAGACCAACCGAGGTCATACTCGCCTTCCAGAACTGCAACGATGTCAGAACGAACCCGCTGACCGTTATAACCCCGAACATCTGCTTCGGTCTTAACACTGATACCCAGGTCGCGGAGAGAAGCTTTCAGGATTTCGGCATCGGTGATTTTGGTACGCAGAGTGCTAAAGTGAGACATTTGGATTTCCTCCAGTAGAGAGTTAAGAGAAACGACAACTTGTGGATGTGAGTCTGCCGCCTGGGCACATTACTGGGCGGCTTTTTTTTGTCAAACTGCTAGCAAACTGCTAGCCTTTCCTCCTGTTGGGAGCAGGAGAAAGCTTTTAGAACTCCAGTCGCTGATACTCGGCGACGGAGGACGCAGCAGGTCGCGCTCGCTGTCTGGCCCAGTCCCTCAGGGCCGTTACCTGCTCGTTCATAGTTCGGGAAAGCGGCAGAGTAGCTTTTATTGCCGCGATGATATCAAGCTGGGTAAATTCTCGGTCTTGGGCAAAAGCTTCGTACATTGCCGCAACCAATCCCTGCTCAATTTCTGCCCCGGAAAATCCATCCGATACCTTAGCTAGCTGGTCGAGGTCAAAGCGAGAAATGTCCCGCTTCCGCTTGCTAAGGTGAATATTGAAAATCTCTTTGCGTTCTTCCGCAGTCGGCAAATCTACAAAGAAAATCTCATCAAAGCGTCCTTTGCGGAGAAACTCACCCGGTAGACGTTCAACCCGGTTGGCAGTTGCCATCACGAACACCGGAGACGTTTTTTCTTGCAACCAGGTAAGGAAAGAACCAAAGATGCGGCTGGAAGTGCCGCCATCTGAGTCAGCAGACCCTGAAGTACCGGCAAATGCTTTATCCAGTTCATCAATAAACAGAATCGCTGGGGAAATTGATTCAGCCGTTTTTAAGGCATTCCGCAAGTTAGCTTCTGAGCGCCCCACCATTGAGCCGTCGTACACTCGCCCCATATCTAGGCGCAGAAGTGGCAGACTCCAAAGGCGGGCAGTCGTTTTGGCAATGAGAGATTTGCCACATCCCGGTACCCCTAGGATTAACATCCCTTTGGGTTGGGGCAGACCGTATTCCCTTGCTTTCTCTGTAAAAGCATTGGAACGTTGTCTCAGCCATCGCTTTAGCTCTTCTAAACCGCCAACCGAATCAATGGTTTCATCTTCTTCGATAAATTCCAAGATGCCGTTGCGGCGGATTAGCTGCTTTTTCTCAGAAAGAATAATATCGACTTCTGTTTCCGTCAGACGCCCGGTTTTAACGAAAGCTTTCCGATAAACTTTTTCGGCTTCATCCCGCGTCAGACCCAAGGTTGCTTTTAGCAGTTTTTCCCGAACTTCAGTTGTGGTGCGGCGAGAACGGGTTTGCTCTAACTGGCTAGATAGCACTTGGTTCAGTTCTGCCAAATCTGGCAAAGGATAGTCTAGAACAACGACTTCCTTTTCCAGCTCAATGGGGATTTGCTGAACGGGTGACATGAGAATGATAATTTTCTGTGTCCCTTTGAAGCTGGCGATCGCATCTCGCAGCCACCGCGTTGTTGCTGGTGAGTCAATAAAGGGGTGTAAGTCTTTGAAAATAAAGATACCAGGCTCTCTTTGGCGTACTACCCATTCAATCGCTGCCTCTGGGGAGACGGTGTTGTGCTGGGTAATATGGCGGGGTTGACCGTACTCGACTATACCGTGGGTGACAGTCCAAATGTAGACGCGCCGAGCCAGGGATTTTGTCTGAGCAATATTGGCAATTGTTCGCTCCGCCCGCTCTTCTTCGGAAGTTACTAGGTAGATGAGGGGGTATTGAGCTTGAACCAGAATATCTAGCTCTTCTTTCATATCTATCGACCCATTAGAGACGGCACAACCACTAGCCAAACATTTATCAACCGCAACCAACGTGAGCAAGCGAGGAATTCAAGCAGTCTGGAGGATTTGGAACTTTAACAGGGAACCAACGCCTCTTCTCCCTGAGAATCCGTGCCGAGTTCACCTCTGGCATTTTCAAGGGTAGTCAGCTCTTCAGCGATTACACCTGGTTGATTATCCAGGGAAACCATTTCTCCATCTCGCAGTACCACAGAGCTAGTACACTCCGGACAGGAATAGACTCGATGAGTCCTTCCTTGGATTGCTTCTACCTCATCAACCACTTCTGGGTTAGCCAGGTAGAAGACGATCGCTCTTTCGACAATTGTTGACATGGGTTCCGTGTCAACAGCTGAGCGAATTTTGAGCTGGCGATGGAGACCTGGAGGAAGATACAACGTAACCTTTTGCTTGTCTTGCATATAACTTTTCAGTTGTTCTACCCGGGTATATTTCACAGGTTATCTGCCTTATTCCGGGCTGTCAAGACATCATGCCAGCATGACGGCAATATTGTTACATTGCTTAATATTTTCCGGCAGAGTCGGATGAACTGGCGTAAGGAATATAAGCAAGCAGAACGGAGATGGGTTTCGGTGTCCATTGCTAAATAACCTTCCCAGAGGGGTCCGGCGTCCTAGATCGGTTGTTAGAAGTCAGAGAGTCGAAGCTTGTTGCAACTGGCGTGTTGTTGTTTATGCGATCGCACTCTGTGTAATGCTGTGGAGTTGTCGCGCCTCGGATACCCAGTCGCCAACCTGGAAAACTTATAAAAACCCGCGTTATAGCTTCGAGTTTTCTTATCCCAGTACCTGGATTGCTGCGCCAATGCCAGACAATCGGGATGGACGAGCTTTTAGAGATCCTCAAGACCCAGAGGTGGAAATATTAGGAGTGGCAGGCGATCGCTTGCCAGAAATTGAACTTGCGCCATCAGGGCAAAAAACTCCCCATCAATTCACGCAGAAGAACTTTACTACCCAACAAGGAGTTACCGGAAAACTTTATGTAGAACTACGTTCAGATATCAGTTTGATGCGATTGACACTGATTCAGGGAAGGATACGGTACTACTGGCAGGGGCGATCGCCCTCTAAACAATTTCCCAATTATTATCGCTTCTTCTATTATGTTGCCGGACAATACAGCATCCCCTTGCAAGTGGAAGGAAGAGAGGGAGAGAGGTTAAGAGAGGGAGATTCCAGGCAGTAATCAGCGCGAAATCCTATAAAACCTCAAAATTCTCTAAAAATATAGGGCTTTGGCAATTTTTAATTTTAACTTTTACTTTTTAAATTCCGGAAGGGATTAGGATTGGTCTGAGGAAATCCGCTTTATCCGAATTACCTGCCAATCCGCGTGGTTTTACCATAAGTGTAAAGTGCCATTTAATTCCATGCCCTCCGAAACAGAATCACCCCAGAATCTACCAACCGAGTCAAAGCCATTGCGAGTTTTGATTGTAGAAGACGATCCCATGATGCAGTTGGGTTTGGAGCAGTCATTAGCCGCTCATCCGCAGTTCACGATTGTCGGACAAGCCGAAGATGGCTATTTAGGCGTTGAAGCTGCTCTTAAACTGAAACCGGATCTGGTGGTTATGGATATTGGTCTGCCAAGACTAGATGGAATTGCCGCCACCCAGCAAATCAAGGCAGCGCTTCCTGATATCCGGGTAGTGGTATTGACCTCCCATACGACAGAAACCGAGATTATTGCCGCCCTTTCTAGTGGTGCAGATGCTTACTGCATCAAAGGTGCCAGTGTAGAACGCTTGCTCTCTGCGATCGCTGCCGCCCAAGAAGGTGCTACCTACCTCGATCCGCAAATTGCACGACGAGTAATTGACCATCTTAAACCGCCTTCAGTGACCGGCAGTGTTTCAACGCTATCGCAGCGCGAGTTAGAGGTATTGAAATTAATGGTAGAAGGCAAAAGCAATCCGGAGATTGCTGCCGCCCTCTACCTCAGCCCCAACACGGTCAAAACCCATGTCCGTGGCATCATGAACAAACTGTCTGTCGATGACCGGGTTCAGGCAGCTGTTGTCGCGCTTCGTTCTGGACTGGTGTAAACCAAATTCTGTAGGAATGCGATTCATTGTATTTCTACAGAAATGTCCGACGCTCCAAGTGATAAAGTTGTGCGATTTGATGTCTACTTTCCGTAAACTGACCTGACTGTTGATGCGTCGAAACCTGTGGTTTTGGTTCCATTAAAGACTGTCTGCTGGTCAAACGGGGAGTTTTTGTAATCGCCTCTGGCTGAATCACAATAAGCCCCGTGCGCCGAGCGTATAAGTAAAATGACAACATGACCATGCACCCTTGAATTCAGTGTCAGGTCTCAGGTTAAGACGATTAGAAGCGATCGCACTTCATCCGCTTGTCTCACCCAACTGGGTGAACATCAATTCTGTCTTAAGCTAGATGAAAGATTGCCAAGCCAAGGTTAGGGCGGCTAACTCACAAGTCTTTAGTTTAATTGTGTCCAGCTACTTAGATGGTCAACAATACTTTTAAAAAATCCTTTCCCTACAATTTAACTGTTTCAAAAAACAGTAATCATCTAAATCATATGATTTATTTTATCTACCTCATGCTCTTGATTCATCCTAATGGATGATTTTAAAAAAGGACAAACATTAGCAATTGATAAAAGCTTTTTTAAAAGGTGATAAGAATCAATATCATCCAAAAGAATGAGCTAGTTGGGTGAAGTGGAAGCTGAGAGCTAAACATTACCTTGGTAAGTGTAAGGAACACCAAATCACTTCAAGGAACACTAACCATGCAAGCTCCAATTAATACTCAAGCAAATGCTAACATCCAGACCAACAAACCTGTACTTCAGCGCGGTTCCCAAGGAGCATCGGTTGAAGAACTGCAAAGACTTTTAACTCGCTGGGGAACTTATAACGGTGACATTGATGGAATCTTCGATATCGTCGTTGAAAATGCAGTGAAATCTTACCAGCACCGCGTCTTTTTGAAAGAAGATGGAATCGTGGGAAATCTAACTTGGCAGGCGCTTTACAAGGGTGCGCCCGTCAATATGCCGGTGCTGCAAAAAGGTAGCAAAGGTCAAATCGTAGTCACGCTTCAGCGTCTTTTACAGACAACTGGCGATTTTACTGCTGCAACTAGCCCAAACTTCGGCCCAGCAACAGATGCAGCGGTGCGCTCTTTCCAAAAGCGCTCTGGTTTAATAGCGGATGGAATTGTTGGCGATCGCACTTGGCACGCTTTGAGTAAGATTCCTCACTAAAGAAGGAACTTCCCTCTCTAGACGCCGCTCCGTGAATGGAGAGGCGTCTAGAGATTTTTCTATAAGGTTGATGAATTAACCGGATTCGATATAACTTCAAAAACTAAAAGGTTAAGAAGCAACCCGATTTAGGGGTAATGTAAACCATAACGTTGTCCCCAATCCAGGACTGCTATTCGCCCCAATTTCCCCGCCGTGGGCTGTGATAATTTGCTTGCAAAGATACAATTTCAAACCAGTGCCAGTTGAGCAACTGGATCTGGGATCGCGGATATAAAGATCGAATAAGCGATCGCACTCTTGTTGGCTCATCCCGCTACCGTTATCCTGAAGCGTACAGCGCAGTTTTTGAGTCTCAACGGTGGCGCTCAGCTGTAGGCTCAGTTTAGGGGGATTATGCTTCAAAATATGGTTGAATAAGTTTTCTAAAACTCGCTGTAACTGAGCCGGATCGACTATAACCAAGGGTAAATCAGCGGAAACGAGATTCGTTAGTGTCGCTTGATTTTGCGACAGCATTGGCTCTAAGTCTTGGAGAATCTTTGTAAACAGAGTCTTTATTTGAACAGACTCGCGATGGAGGACAATGCCCTCTTCCTCGCTAGAGTGAGTTTCTAACAAGGAATTAATCATTCCCAATTGCCGATCGTTCCCTTGAATCATGCGCTCGACAATTGAGCGAGAAAGAGTGATTTTTTCCGATGGCTGATTGAGCAAATTTTTTAGCACCATTACAGTTCCAATTACCGAAGTCCGGAGTTCGTGGGAAACTGTATGTAAAACAACGTCCTTGAGTTGGTTCATTTCTTGGAGTTCTGCCACTACCTGCTGTAACTGGGCAGTGCGCTCCTCGACAGTCCGCTCTAGACAGGTATTCAGAGTGGATACTTGTTCGTAAAGTTGTGCTTGTTGGATGGCGATCGCGACTTGGGTTGCTAGCGAACAGAGCAATTCAATTTCAAATTGTTGCCAATGACGCGATCCGCTGCATTGATTGGCGATCAACATTCCAAAAAACTCGTTTCCCACCAGAATGGGAACGCATAAACTGGCTTTAATTTGATATTGAGCGTAGTAGGCAGTATGAAAGCGAGATTTAACGACTTTCTCTGTATCATCAATTGCCTGAACCTGACCTTGTTTAAAGAAAGATTTAAGTTCTCTGAGGTAACGGTCACTTGTCACCCAGCCGAGAATCGATCGACAATCCGGTACCACTGATTCTGCTACAACTTTGCCTTGAGAAGTGGTATCTAAGTGAGCGATGAAAACTCGGTCAGCTTGCAGAAATTGCCGAACCTCCTGAACGGTGTTGTTGAGAATTTGATCGAGATCCAGCGATCGCCGAATTCTCAGCGCAATCTCTCCTAGTAAGCGAGCCGCACTCAGAGCGCAGATGCTAGCGCGATCGCGTTCTCCCGCAGCCCGGAGTTGGACTTCCGCCTCCTTTCGCTTGGTGATATCGAGAATATATCCTTCGTAGTGGGTGATGTTCCCTTGGTCATTGCGGACAACGCTGGTGAATTCATAAACCCATCGCACCTCACCATCAGAGCGAATCAGGCGATAGTCCTGTTCCTGAAAATTTAAGCCAGCCGCATCATACGCTTGAGTCTGAGCCTCAACTTGAGCTAAGTCATCGGGATGAATAACGCTACCATACGTCACCCTGCCACTCATGAAGTCATCCGGTTGATAACCCCACTGACTGATATTGGGCGAGACATATTCCACTGGTCGATTTTCTTGGGCAACCCAGCGGAAGACTGTAACAGGCCCTCTGATAAATAATCTGCGTTCTCGCTCTAGTGCTGCTTCAGCTCGCTTGCGCTCTGTCACTTCCATCAGCAAGCCATCCCAGAGAATATCACCGTTCGCCTGCTTTTCCGGACGGGAGGCGCATTGTACCCACTTAATTTTGCCAGTAGGCGTGACGATGCGACCTTCCCAAGCCCAAGGTTGTAGCGTGGTGGCAGAAATATCTACAGATTCTTCATACCCTTTGAGATCGTCGAGATGAATTAAATCCTTAAGCAGTTGAAAATTCGCCTGAATATTTTCTGGTTCTAACTCAAACAATTCTTGGTACCCGGGACTGGCACAGACGATGGACTCACGACCATCCGGGCACCGCAGGTACTGGTAAATCATGCCCGGTATGTTGGCAACCATTCTTTGAAATCTCGACTCTTGCTGTCTGAGCTTGTCTGTCGTTTTCTGAATCGTTTCAATCTCGCCGTCAGCCAGAATTTGTTTGAGCTTTTCAAAGGCGGCTTCGTCCCGACAACACTCCCGGATGGCTTCTAGATATTCAGGCATTAGCAATTACTTCACTTCTTTTTAACTCAACCATTTTTCAACAATTTCACCAGATTAACAGGCTAAAAACCCTGAAAAATGAATTCCGAAGTGTGAAAAGCTACGCTTTACGGTAACTTTCAACTTCTCTGGTTTTTCATTTTTTTATAGCCTTCATCCTTTAGTATTCCCATCCCTGCTTCAAAAATGCAGTTCATAGGTGATTGTAAGAAAACTGGCACAGAAAATGTAAAGCCTAATCTTTTTCTTCTATCGAAAGTAATAATTTTTTTGCCAAGATAACAAGCAAAACTTAATTTTCAATTATTTTCACCGATTGAGCGATCGCTCAAAGGTTTATTTTCTAATTTAAGATGGAGTAATGCATTAAACTTTCTTCTAGCGAATCACCCAATCGGGTGATTTCTACTCATGCTTTAGTTATTGGTTAGTAGCGATAGCTAAGGACGTATCAGGATTCATTGATCTGACATCTTTATCTAGTCAGCATAGGAATCTAGTCAGTACAAGAGTCCTATTATTGCGTTTCTCGGTTGGATTGAAGACGAAATACCCAACTTCTCTAAGAAGTTGGGTATCTAAAGGACTAGCATCTTATAAATTAAATCAGATTGGTCTAGTAAGCAGGCATAAAACAGCTCTTAGACTAATAACATCTTTCTGTTTATGGTGACATTGCAAAAGGTAAAGTAAACCAGAAGGTTGCACCAGCTTTTGGAGAACTAGTCACGCCAATTTTGCCACCGTGAGCTTGTACAATCTGTTGACAAAGATATAATCCCAAGCCAATACCCGTTGAGCGTCGTGCTTGCGAACCACGGGCATAAAGTTCAAAGGCGCGATCGCATTGTTCTGGATTCATCCCAACACCGTTATCTTCAATAGTGCAGCGAATTGTCTGTTCTTCAACGGTCGCCTTAAGAATCATCCTGAGTCCGGGTGGGTTATGGTTAAAAGCATTCGTGAGTAGATTTTCAAACACACGCCGCAGCTGAAGCGGATCGGCTTTCACTGTGGGCAGTTCAGAAGGAATTTGATCGATCAGAATTGCCTGATTTTTGACACACAACGGCTCAAAATCCTCAACAATCTCTTGAATGAGAGAGTTAAGTTGAACTGGTTCGCGCTGCAAGACAAAACCTCGCACTTCGCTGGTGTGAACTTCTAACAAGGAGTTAATCAAGCGGAGTTGGCGATCGCTACTTTGAATCATCCGCTCTAAAATTGACCGAGACACTGGAATTGTCTTTTGTTCATTGCCATTCGCTGTTAACAAATTCTGCAACACCAGTAACCAGCCGGTGAGCGGCGTCCGCAGGTCGTGGGAAACGGCATGGAGGAAGACATCCTTCAGTTCGTATAGTTCTTGAACTTCCTGGATTTTTTGCTCTAGTTGAGCGGTACGTTCCCGAACTTGGCATTCTAAGTTGGTATTGAGTTCCTGTACTTGTTGGAAGAGGCAAGATTGCTGAATGGCGATCGCAACTTGGGTTCCCAATTGTTCTAGCAAATCAATCTCGATCGGTTCCCAGCGCCTCGCTCCACTGCATTGATTAACAATTAATGCACCCAATAACCGATCGCCTTTCACGCGAATTGGGACAGCCACGGCGGCTTTGACGTGATAATCGCGGTAATAGGATGCGATCGCTGGGTGAACCATCGCCTGGGTTGTATCCTCAACGACTCGAACCTGATTCGCCTCAAACAAGGTTCGCATCTCCTCCAGGGAACTTCGATCGTCAAGTACCCAGTTCATAATCGGCGGGTAATTGGGTTCTACGGATTCAGCCATTACCCTGCCTTTTCCCGTCGTATCGGAAGCGATGAAGACCCGGTCGGCTTTCAGAAACGACCGGACTTCTGCCACGGTAGTGTTAAAAATTTCGTCCAAATCCAGCGATTTGCGGATTCGCAGCGCCATTTCTGCCAACAAGCGATCGCGTTCTTGCACCAAGCGCTGCCTCATTTCCGCCTGCTTGCGTTCAGTGATATCGTTCCCAATTGTCAGCAAACACGGCTCACCCTCCAAGTTGATGATTTCGGCACAGAAAAGCCCTATTATTACCCTTCCGGACTTGTTGCGAAACTCGCATTCCTGGTTGCGGACAGCACCTTCTTCCTGTACCTGCTGGATAACTTTGATGCGGTCTTCTGGATTCACCCAGATATTTAATTCCAATGTCGTATGACCAATAATTTCATGGCGTTGGAAACCTGAAAGATGGAGAAAACTTTCGTTGACATCAATGTATCGCCCTTCTTTGAGGGTGCTAATCGTTATTGAGTCAGGACTGGAACGAAAAGCGGATGCGAACTTCTCCTCTGAACTTCGCAGCGCCTCCTCAGCCCGCTTTCGGTCGGTAATATCCATTACCAACCCATCCCAGAGAATATCGCCATTGAGTTGCTTCTCTGGTCGAGAAGCGCATTGAATCCACTTAATTTTGCCACTGGGAGTCTGAATCCGACCTTCCCATTTACAAGGTTGCTGTGTCACAGCCGAAACCGCGATGGATTGTTCATAAGCCTCGCGGTCGTCGGGATAAATTAACTCCTTGCCACAATTTGCCTGAATCGCCTCCGGCTCTAATTCAAACAGTTCGCGGCAACCGGAACTGGCATAGGGGACAGCCTGGGAACCATCCGAACGCTGAAGGAACTGAAAAATCATCCCCGGTACGTTAGCGGTAATTTGTTGCAGCCGTAATTCGCTCTGCCGTAGAGTTTCAGTCGTTTGCTGATGAGCGATCGCTTTCCCGAAACTTGCTGCCATCGTTATCAAACAAGCTTCCTCATCCTTTGACCACTGGCGATCGTAGCGGCGATCGTCAAAGCCAATTAAGCCCCAAAGTTTGCCATTACAAGAAATTGGGACAACTAATATAGAGGAGATTTGCTTGTTTGTTAAAACTTCCCGTTCGTCATTTGGAAGTTCGCGAATTAAACCCCGAACTGCCTTCCCAGCTTGCAAATCTTCGTACCACCGACTGATGCGACAAGCCGCTAATGCCTGGTTGTGTAAATTGGGATTGTGAATTTGAGGTGTTACAAACTCTTTTGTCCATTCAAATCGGTGGCTAAAGGCTAATTCACGGGTTTCTGGATGAGGATGAATCTCAAAAATATAAGCTCGATCCACCCCCGTTACTCTGCCTAGAGTTGCTAAAGCTTGATTCACGCCGACTGCAAAATCGCGATTCGTCAGCAGTTGGTGAGTCGCTTCCGCCACACTTTGTAGGAGATTAGAGCAATACATGGGGCTAGTTTTCGCATACAGTCTAGTGGAAACACGCTCTTCTGGATAGGGAATTTTTTGACTCTGACTTATGGTTTTGTTCACTCTTTAACCCTTTTGTTCGATTGCAGTGGAGGCTTTCATCCTTCGCGCCGATAAAAGTCTTTTGATGGGTTGAAAGCCAAAGGCAGTAGTCAGAAGAATGAATTTTCCAGAAGCATCATTAAAAATGATGAATTGGGAACAAATTCATCATCTAATCTTCAAGATTTATCTTTCCGATTTCCGAAAAAATACGGATCTATCACCCGATCGGGTTAACCAATCTGTAGGAGGGCGATCGCGCCTGCGCCAAGCGATCCTATTTATAGAGGCTCTTCACTTGAGACGCTGGCAGGCACTTCAAATGGCACTAACGACTTTAATTCCCCAAAAACTCCTCTCCAAAATTCCCCCTTTTCAACCCGTACAATTCGCGACCACTTTAGGAATTTTGTCTGCGTTGCTGCTGAATACATCTACTTCGACGTTAGCTCAGCCAGCATCCGATGTGTCTTCAGAACAACCCAACCAGCAATTGACTGTAGAACAGCAATCAGGAACGTGTCCCGCATCAGTCGGACTTTGGACAGTCTTGTTACCTTCTGAAGGTGCTGCCGATCATACAGTTGTCGCTGACACGAAAGCGATCGCTAGTAATGGGAAAATTTCATCTTCAGGCAATACGTTTGTGGAATATGAAGCTCCACTACAAGAAGCTTATGCCTCCTGTGTTGGTCAGGCAAGTTCTCCAGATTTACACTCCTACAGCTTCGAGTTTCGCAATGGTAAAGTCTATTTTCGCGTGAATCTCGATTGGGTTCCTGGCTATACGAAGATTGTTTCTAAAACCGTGGCATCTGGGCGTCCTTTCGTGCATTGGCAAGCCAGCGAATAAAGTCGTGTAAAATCGCTCAAAATCGTTTTATTTATCAGCTTTTGAAATATCGTTCGTCTTTGTGAAATCGAGGAGTAATCAGTGCCAGTTACGTGCCTTTGCGACTGGAGATTAATAATAAAGCGCTCGCTTCTTGTCTAATAGGAAGCGAGCGCACGTTTTTTTGCGTATTTTTGATACTAATTTATACTCTTTGAAGATACTGATACTTTTCGTTTTCCACACACTTTCGTAATTCTTGCAGCTTCCTCAAACGGTAAGTTGCATTTTGATACTCTTGTTTTGAAGGAGAATCTCCAAGCTGATTGAGTACGGCATCACTTTCCTGACTAATTGCCTCAAGTAAAAAAATTCTTAGCTTCTTGCGATTCTCTTTACCTAACTGAAGTACACGTAAGTTTTCCTCTTCTCCTTCTATCTGTATTTTTCTTATTACAGATGTACCTATTTTAGAAAAATCAGATTTTGCTAACCACTCGTAACTGTCTTCTGATACTTCTACAGTGTACGGTGGATAACCATTTTTTGGATAGAAGCTGATATCTAACATTAGCCTTCCTCCTGAGCCTCTGACTCCATAAACTCCTTCTCTGGAAAATTCTCAGCCCAAGCTATACCTGCATTATCAAACAATTCTTTAGCTTTAGCAGAAATTGTTCCTGTAGTAAGAACCCCAATAACAGTTTGTTTGTCGATCATTTTCTGGGCTTCCCCTGGATAGATATTCTTTTTTGTCTTAATTTCTATATGTGGCATGAACCTACCTAACTATTATACTCACTTTGAATCTGGCGGATTATTTCTTTTACTCGTGGAACCTCATCAGGATTAATAAGCAAAATATCTCCCTTTGAGTCATTCCCCGTCGTTCTTTGGGCTAAAATCCCTTCTTCTTTTAACTTATCAATAACCCACCCAATAAAATTTCTGTGTACTGTAAGCTTGTAGATCATCTTGTCCTCGTCAGTCATTAGATAGCTCCTTGTATGTCTCCGCTAAATGTTGACGGGTTGAAAAACCTTTTTCAAAAAGTTCAAAAATTCGATCTTTCATAGACACAACTTCTTCTGCACACATTGCCTCAAAAAATAATACTTTATAAAGAGATTTTATATCTCCTGTAGTATAATCACACTTATTATAAATGTCGTAAAGTTTTTTAATATCTTCTTCTTTTGGTTCATATTTAATGGGCTTATTCAGATAGTCAAGATATGATTTGAAGTCATGCCAGGATAACCGCGCATCAACCGCCTGCTTTAAAGCAAATCTACGCACTACTGCTGTATCCAATAGATGGGGTACGTTAGTAATTCCAAATACTAAAAAACGCTGGCTTGTGGATGGCTGAAGTTTATCAAGCTCCAGCATTAAAGTGGTCATCGTTCGCCGAACAGCATCATGCTCTTGGGTGCGGCTACGACTCATACAGAAAGCATCTAGCTCATCCAATACTAAAAACACTGATGTTCCATCTGAACAGCTATTTCTTAAATCTTGAAATATCTGCTCTAGGTTACGTGAGGACTGACCCAAAGCAGGGTCAAGCAATCCACCGATATTAAGCGCATAAAAGTTTATGTCATTAGTAACTTCTTGCTTGATCTGATCAAAAAGTAAGTAACACAGACTTGTTTTACCTGTATTGGGTGGCCCGTAGAGTAAAACAGATGCGGCAAGATCATAAAGGCTGAAATGACTTAGCTCAGAGTTATCAGCAGTCACTATAACCTTACAAAAACGAAATAGATACTTTTGTAAGTTATCTAACCCGAACAACTGTTGATGAGCAATTTTTCGCTTGATGTCGGCGTGGGTTGATTGCAATAATCCACTAGAGCTTTTAACAATACTGCTCATATCAATGGCGTACTCTCAAAATTTTGAAACTTTCCTTCTGCTACTTTACATTGCTAGTAGCTGCTCAGTCCTGGTAGCGAGCGCTATTTCAAGATACTCCCTTCTTAGTGAATGACGGCTCAGTATTTTCACTTATGTTGCACCGATCGCGCAACTATTGTCAGTAAAAATAATCGCTTGGAAGCGCGATCGCGTCAAAAAAAACCCGTTTTCTTGAAGAAAACGGGTTTTTAAAAATACCAACTTCTATCCTAATAACCAGTAGCTGCCAAATCCAACTCATGCGCGTAAGCAACCCGTTCCACCCTAGTTTCAATCCTGCCATCTGGATACAGATTAAATAAACGAAATCCTGGCGCTTCCTCATCTAAGGAAAACTGGTGGCTATGCGGTTCAAACTGAATTGACGTAGAGGGACTACCCAAGTAATGAACCTCACCGCGCCGCCGATAAAATTCTTGATGAATATGACCAAAAACAACCAACCGCACCTGAGAATGGCGATCGATGACAGCAAATAGTTCCTCTGAATTTTGTAATGAACTGCCATCCAGCCAATCGGAATCGACAACAAAAGGGGGATGGTGTAAAGCAATTAGGGTAGGACGTTTATCTGCACGCTGTAGCTGCTGGTCTAGCCAAACTAAGCTTTCTGAAGATAGTTTGCCATAGACGCAACCTGGTACGTGAGAATTGAGCAATAAAAACTGCCACCCTCCCGCTTCAAACGACTTCTCCGGACAAATCGGAGCCTCATTTAATACCTCTTGCATGACCAATGGCTGGTCATGGTTGCCTGGTAGCCAGTAAGTAGGAATTCCCAGAGGACTCAGCAGTTCTGCCAACCGCGTGTAAGATTGCGGCTTACCATCTTGGGACAAATCTCCTGTTAGCAATAGCAAATCCGGCTGAGGGCACATTCGGTGCAATTGCTCTAAAACTACATCAAAAGACTTGGCAGTAGGAAGCCCTAGCAATTCCTTTTTGGTATCTGCGAACAAGTGAATGTCTGTAATTTGAGCAATCAGAAGCGGGTTGGCTTGAGTCATAGTTTCTGTAATGAAAAGGTATTCTGGTCGCTGCTCAAAAAAATACTTAGCAAGTCAGTACACCCAGATGGCTGTTTTTGGTCAAACCAAGGCGATTCTCCGCTTAGAGATAACCAAAGCTGACGAACTTCCCCAGCAGTAGGCGAACGTCAACCATTCCGTAAATCCACTTACATTTGGAGATTCGTATTAGATTAGCGTTTCAGATCATCAAAGACTTGCGATCTAGGAACCCCGTTCCTGTGATCGTCATCACATCAGATAACCTGCATCAGCTTTGAATATAGCGACTAGTCTTCCAATTCGTACAGAGTCAATGCGTCCGGAAAAAATTTTGGTATACTAAGAATCTGCAATCGCGGCGGCATAGCCAAGTGGTAAGGCAGAGGTCTGCAAAACCTTTATCCCCCGGTTCAAATCCGGGTGCCGCCTTTTTAATCTGGGATTCCAATCAGACCCCCGCTACCAGCGATCGCTTTGCCGATGGCATAGGCGGGGATATTCTGCGATTCAAACCAGCTGATGGTTTGGTCGGCTTGGTTTGGGGGCACAAGGACTACAAAACCGATGCCCATATTGAAAGTATTAAACATATCGGCGGGTTTGACTTCACCAGCGTCAGCAAGCCAATTAAAAATAGGCGGAATTTTCCACGATTGAAGATCGATCTGGATAGATAAATCGGCACCAATACAGCGAGGTAAGTTTTCTGGCAAGCCGCCACCCGTAATGTGAGCCATGCCATGAATGTCAAGCCCAGCCTTCCGTGCTGCTAAAACGGGTTTGACGTAAATCCGGGTGGGAGTTAATAAAACTTCCCCAAAATTCTTACCGTCTAAGGGCGCAAAGCCTTCCCCCCTAACATCGGTTGGGGAGGCGTGCAAGTCAACGCCGCTACGTTCAACAATCTTCCGCACCAGACTAAAACCATTGCTGTGGAGACCTTGGCTCGCAAGCGCGATCGCCACATCTCCCTCTTTCACCAGAGAACCATCCAATATCTGGCTCTTTTCTACAATCCCCACACAAAAACCCGCCAAGTCATACTCGCCCAGTTGGTAAAAACCCGGCATTTCTGCGGTTTCTCCTCCCAGTAGGGCACACCCTGACTCACGACATCCCGCAGCGATGCCATCAACCACCTGAGTCAGCTGCTCTGGGTTTAGTTGCCCGGTGGCTAAATAATCTAGAAAAAATAACGGTTCTGCACCACACGTCAACACATCGTTGACGCACATTGCTACAAGGTCAATTCCCACGGTGTGGTGGAAGTTGAGCTGATGGGCGAGTTTTAGCTTGGTGCCTACGCCATCCGTCCCTGAAACCAAAACCGGCTCTTTGTATCCAGTTGGCAACTGAAACCAACCACTAAAGCCGCCTAAACCACCCAATACTTCTGAGCGGTGCGTACTTTGCACCAAACTGCGGATTTTCTCTACAAAACTCCGCCCCGCCTCAACATCTACACCAGCGTCTCGATAATCCATGAATTCAAACCTGTTCAGCAGCGATCAAGAGACGTATTTTACTTGGCTAACGCGACAGATAGGACAGCGATCGCAATTTTGTACCGTTGGGCAGCACTATGCCCCGATTGCTTCACCAATTATTCACAAACTGGCTTCCTCGTTTGTGAAGTTCTGATAAAGTTCCGGAAACCTGATTTTTGTCTCAAACCATATTGACTTCAACATCATAACCGCATTTTTTCGGAAATTACTGTGTGAAGGTTTCATAAAGTTGTTGCTTCCTAGCGGAAATCCCCGATCCCCTTTTCAAAAACTTCATGGTAGTCTGTTGCAGTTCCACAGACCAGGGTGAATACAGAACGAGTACGAGTTATCGATTGGGCAAATGAGCCGTCTGGCGCTACCACTGGCATTTGGCTCTACGCTCGACCTCCCAGTACTTTTCACAAGGACTCTATGAACCAAAGATTTTGTTTCGGAATGTTTTCAACCCTTTTAACGACTGCCCTCCTGGGTACGACTACATCTAGTTATGCGGAGTCAATCAAGGGGGTTAACCAAGCTTCCGAATCCCGTGTTTCTCAGGCGCAACAGACAAGCAAATCGAGAGTAACTAAAAACGACCTTCGGCAAGCAGTCTCTTCGCCCTTACTCTCAACACCGTCAAACCTTCAGCCGACCAACGGTGTCAAATTGGGAGAATACCAGTCTCAATCCGCACTCCGGTGCTTAGTAAAACCTTGTCCAAGTGCAATGGATCGGGCGGTTGTTGCTAAAATTCTTCCCCATGAGTTAAACGGGTATCAGGCAGCAACACTCTATGTCCGCAGTATTCCAGTCTTAACCTTTCTCGGCTCCCGTCAAGCTCCCGCAGAAAGCACGAAAGTAGGGGAAGCCCAGAGAACTTCAGACGGGTCGCGTCAAGCGGATGCCAACACTTCTCAAGACAATCCGGTTTGGCGAGCCACTGCTGTTGCTGCGAAGCTGAATCAGTTGAGCCGAGATCAAGTGGATGCGAAAGCGATCGCGGTCGTTTGGAATGGTGACAAGAGCAACTACAGCATTAAAGTGAATGGCGAGGAACTGGTGGAGGTAAACGGGAAAACAAGATTGCCCGACACCACTCGTAACGTTGCCACCGATGCCTTACAAGCAACCAATCGGCTGAGACGCCTGATGGGGAACGCGCCGCCGCTACGGGCAATTGCAGGTGTACCCACATCTAAGCCCAAGCCGCGCCAGATTGCCAAGCGCCCTAGCGCTTCCAGAGTCGCGAACGAGCGATCGCGCGTCGTGCAACAACCATCGAACGCCATTGCCTACAGACCAGTCATCTCCGAGCTTAAGGGCATGGCATCCTGGTATGGTTACGCGGGCAATGGCACTCAAAGTGCCAGCGGTGAAAGATTTAATGAGAATGCAATGACCGCGGCTCACCGTACCTTACCTTTCGGAACCCAAGTGCGCGTGACTAACACAAACAACGGGCGTTCTGTCGTCGTGCGAATCAACGATCGCGGGCCTTTTATCCGGGGTCGGATCATTGACGTGTCAGCCGGGGCTGCTAGAGTTCTAGGCATGATCAGCAGTGGTGTGGCACCCGTGCGTGTAGAAATTCTGGGCAAACCGCAGAAGGTAGCAGTTGATGACAACTAAACTTTTAGCCACAAAGGTGTTAAGCCCAGACTCTTGACATTGAACCTCCTGTTCACCTAAAACGCCCAATCCTCTTTTCTGGAGATAGACTACTGGGCAGAGAGTAGTGTTAGTGGTTAGTAGTTAGTTGCTCGAAAACCAATTACTAACCACTAACAACCAAAAAAGGGGGGTTTGGTGCGCCTGTTTACGACAACTGCTGGATTGCACTGCTACTTGGATTTATACCGGCATCCCTTGAAAATCGGTTTTGTACCGACAATGGGAGCATTGCACGCAGGGCATCTTAGCTTAATCCAACACGCTCGACGCGACAACGATCGGGTCATCGTCAGCATCTTCGTAAATCCGTTACAGTTTGGCCCGACAGAGGATTTTCAACAATATCCTCGTCGGCTAGAGCAGGATTGGCAATTGTGCGAACAAGCGGGGGTAGATGCGATTTTTGCCCCCGCTCCTGAAGAAATGTACGGAATGAGGAATGTGGAAAGGACGCTTGCGCCTGTTCCCGATTCCCAATTACCCATTCCCAATGACTTAACTCAGGTAGTTCCACCGGAGAGCATGACCTCATTGTTGTGCGGTCGCTCTCGTCCCGGACACTTTCAGGGAGTGGCGACAGTGGTGGCGAAGCTATTGAACCTGGTACAACCGACTCATGCTTATTTTGGCGAGAAAGATGCCCAGCAACTGGCGATTATCCGGCGTCTGGTGGCGGATCTCAATTTGCCGGTAGAGATTATCGGGTGTCCCATCGTTAGGGAGGCGTCGGGACTGGCACTCTCGTCCCGCAATCAGTATCTAAGTGCTGAACAGAAAGAACAGGCGTCTGTCTTGTATCGCGGCTTACAGCAAGCGCAGAAGAAATTTAAATCGGGAGATCGCGATCGCATTGTTCTCATTGAGGCAGCTCAAAAGGAATTTGCACTCGTCCCAGAGGTACAGATCGAGTATATTGAACTGGTTCACCCAACAACTCTCATGCGATTGGAAAAAGTTGACGAGGCGGGACTGTTAAGCATCGCGGCGCGGCTAGGAACAACCCGTTTGATTGATAATGTAACTTTGCGCGATCGCCAGCCGATTCTGGCGATTGATGGCCCTGCCGGAGCAGGAAAATCGACCGTAGCCCGCACGGTTGCCCAGTCTTTAGGACTACTTTATTTAGACACGGGGGCGATGTACCGCGCCCTGACTTGGCTGGTTCTGGAATCAGGAACCAGCGTCAAAGATGAACCCGCGATCGCCGAATTAGCGAGTGGTTCTCAGATTCAGCTAAGCACCAGTGACGACCTCCAGACGCCAGTGCGGGTTTGGATTCACGATCGGGAAGTCACCCAGGCGATTCGCTCGCGAGAAGTCACAGCTCAAGTATCAGCGATCGCTGCTCAACCCTACGTCCGCCGAGAACTCGTAAAACAACAGCAGCGCTGGGGAGTAAAAGGAGGCGTCGTCGCCGAAGGACGCGACATTGGCACCCACGTTTTCCCGGATGCGGAACTCAAAATCTTCTTAACCGCCTCCGCTCACGCACGGGCGCAACGCCGTCAGCAAGACCTGAAAAACCAAGCTCAGCCAGAAGTCAGTTTAGAGCAGTTAGAACGGGACATTCAAGAACGCGATACCCGCGACAGCACCCGCGCCTTGGCACCCCTGCGAAAGGCAGCCGATGCCATCGAGATCCAAACCGACGGTCTGAGCATAGCCGAAGTCACTGCACAAATTGTCAGCCTTTATCATCAAAGGCTGTCTGTGCCTGTCTAGCGGCTGCTTTCTGAATGTACGGTTTAACAAAAATACAAGGTCAGTAAAAACTAACTTTAACCCGGATTAACTTCTGGTTGGTGAGTATTCTGCTGTAGCCTGCAACAGGGCAGACTTCACTGCCCTGTACAAAAAATAAGCAATTTAACGATAAATGATATAGTTTCTAGCTTTTAGCGCTCTAGACAGAGATTCTAGAGACGAACAAAGGACAGTAGACGCACGTCCTCTAGCTAGCAGTCTTGCTCGCGCAAGTTGCGCCGCTAGTTGTGAAAAAATTTTTGAGAAGCATGGTGTCTGGAAGTGGCGGCAGATGAATTGCCGCCCGGATGAAAGGAGGAGTGGAGGGGACTTAACGTGGCAAAGTATGACAGATTTCTCTGGCGGGAAAAAACAACATTAATTGCTCTGGCTGCGGCTGCTAGTAGTTTTATTGCTGGTCTCATGTTGCCAGTAAACCCACAAGGTAGCGATCCAGAAATTCTTCTATCCCCTACTGAAAAAATGGGGCATCACACCCCCGAAAAAAGTGGCATTGATATCCAAGCTTTAAAGGCACAGCGAGATGAGGCATTTGTAAAGGTATTCTCTCGATTGGAACAGGAGGCACAAGACAGACGCCTGATGGTTTCTGTACCTACGCAATTTCAGGGCAAAACCTTTCAGGAAGTAACACTCAGCAGCAAAGAGAAAGTTATCGCCCTGACATTTGATGACGGACCTTGGCCTAAAAGCACGTTGGAAGTGCTGGAAATCCTCAAGAAAAATAACATCAAGGCAACGTTCTTTATGGTGGGGAAGAACGTGAAAAATTTTCCCCATTTGGCGCGTCAAGTTTCCCTGGATGGTCACGCGATCGGCAATCACACTTGGAGCCACCTTTACCATCGCTTCAACGAAACTGGAGCTTCCAGTGAAATTGACCGTACATCCGACATGATTTATCAAACTACAGGCATCAAGACAACTCTATTTCGTCCACCCGGTGGTCATCTTAAAAACGGATTAGCTGCCTACGCCCATAAGAAGAACTACGCGGTTGTGATGTGGTCTTCTGATTCAAGAGACTATAGCCGTCCTTCGGTGCCATTATTCATCAAGCACGCGCTAACTGGAATCACACCAGGCGGAATTGTCCTGATGCACGATGGAGGTGGCAATCGAGACCACACGGTGCGGGCTTTACCCCAACTAATCACCGAATACAAAAAGCGTGGCTACAGGTTTGTCACGGTGCCAGAACTGATGGAGATGCAAGACAAAGAAGTTAAGTTGGCAGCCGCGGCTAAACGAGTTCCTCCGAAAGTTCAATCGGCTGTTCCAAAACCTGAATAAGGGAAGAGAATATTTCCTCTTTTCAGGTGCGATACAAAGGTGGCTGGTGATTGGGAAAAAGTTTTAAGTTTTGAGTGGTGAGTCTTGAATTAAAGAAATTTATTTTCACTCATCAATCGTCACTTTCATTACTGCTGACCTGTACGATGTAGCGGCATTTATAGAATTTATAGAAAAAATTTCTTCTCTATGATGCTGGTAAGGGGAACCCGATAGTTCCCCTTCACTTTTTAGTGCTTACTGCACCGAGCTAAGTACCTTTTCTGGTGTTGCTTCAGGATTGGCTTCTGGAGAATCAGCCTCGGAAGGAGGCACAACTTGCCAGAATTTGGCTAGAGACTCAGCCCAGTTGGCTAAAATATCTTTCGCCTTCTGGCTACCTGTACGTTCGGCGTGCAGCTCAATCAGCTCTTTGAGTTGTTGCTCACCGGCAGGTGTCCTGACTCGTTGCAGCTTGACAATTTCCGGATTTACCTTCGATGTAAAGCTGCCATCCTCATCTAGGAAGTAAGCTAAACCCCCGGTCATCCCCGCGCCCACAT
The DNA here is from genome assembly GCF_039961855.1 of Trichocoleus sp. Lan. Lineage (NCBI taxonomy): Bacteria > Bacillati > Cyanobacteriota > Cyanophyceae > Leptolyngbyales > Trichocoleusaceae > Trichocoleus > Trichocoleus sp. Lan. The sequence continues at coordinate 51,572 of NZ_JAMPKA010000008.1, forward strand.
TGCGCCCGACTCTGCCCAAGACGACAATCGCGCCGCCAGTCATGTATTCGCAACAGTGGTCGCCTGCACCCTCGATCACTGCCATGCCCTTGGAATTGCGAACGGCAAAGCGCTCACCGGCTTGACCATTGGCAAGCATAATGCCGCCCGTGGCACCGTAGAGACAGGTGTTGCCGACAATCACGTTCTGGGCTGGATCGTAGGTAGCTGACTGGGGCGGCTTGATGACAATTTCGCCACCATGCATCCCCTTGCCTACGTAATCATTTGCCTCACCTTCCAGGTTGAGGGTGATGCCAGGGAGGTTGAAGGCACCAAAACTTTGACCCACACTGCCTTGGAAGTTGAGGGTAAGACTGCCACTCCAGCCGGTGTTTCCATATTGAGTCGCGATCGCTCCGGCAATCCTTGCCCCAACTGTCCGGTCTGTATTTACTACGGTTACAGCTTTGGTCACGCTCGATTGGTTTGCGATCGCATCCTTAACTTCCGGGTCGTTGAGCAGTTGATCGTCCAAAACCGAGCCATTGCTATGAACGGCCTCGTGAACCAGCCAGGAACGGTCTTCACGGGTATCGGGAAGACGGGTCAGGCAATCTAGATTCAGCGCCTGTGTCTTGGTGAGTTTCGTTGGGCGCACCTTCAAGAGGTCGGCTCGACCAATGATGTCGTTGAGCGACCGATATCCCAACCGTGCCAAGAGACTCCGCACTTCTTCTGCTGCAAAGTAGAAGAAGTTGACGACGTGTTCTGGCATTCCGGGGAAGCGCTTCCGCAAGTTTTCTTGCTGAGAAGCTACGCCTACAGGGCAGTTATTGGTATGACAAATCCGCGCCATAATGCAGCCTTCGGCAATCATAGCAATTGAGCCGAAACCGTATTCTTCTCCGCCCATTAAAGCGGCAATAACGACATCCCAGCCACTCTTAAAGCCACCGTCTACTCGCAGAATCACGCGATCGCGCAAGCTGTTTTCCATGAGGACGCGATGCACTTCGGTTAACCCCAGTTCCCAAGGGCTTCCGGCGTGTTTAATCGACGACAGCGGAGAAGCGCCCGTACCCCCATCGTGACCGGATATCTGGATAATATCGGCATTTGCTTTGGCGACCCCAGCCGCGATGGTACCGATGCCAACTTCTGCTACCAGCTTCACCGATACTCCCGCTTTCGGGTTAATTTGGTGCAAGTCAAAAATTAACTGCGCCAAATCTTCAATGGAATAGATATCGTGGTGCGGCGGCGGCGAAATCAACGTCACCCCAGGCTTGGAACGGCGCAGCATGGCGATGTAAGGGCTAACTTTTGTCCCCGGTAGCTGACCGCCTTCTCCCGGCTTGGCACCTTGAGCGATTTTGATTTCAATTTGCTTGGCGCTCATCAGGTACTCAGGGGTGACGCCAAAGCGACCGCTAGCAACCTGCTTAATCGAAGAAGAAGCCGTATCCCCATTCCTTAATCCTTTCAGATGCGGTAAGACCTGGGAATGACCCATTTCATCGACATCATCGAGAACTTTGTAACGAACTGGGTCTTCGCCGCCTTCTCCAGAGTTGGATTTACCGCCGATGCGGTTCATGGCGATCGCGAGGGTTTCGTGCGCTTCCCGCGACAATGCCCCTAGAGACATCCCACCTGTAGCGAAACGCTTGAAAATTTCCTCGACTGGCTCTACTTCTGCCAGTGGAATGGGGGCGCGATCGCTTTCTAGATCCAGCAAATCTCTGAGCGCCGTTACAGGTCGCCCTTGCAAGTGCTTTTGATAAACTTCGTAGTGGTCGTACTGCGGATTCTTCACCGCCTGATGCAGCGACTTGGCAACTTCCGGGCTGTTCATGTGGTACTCGCCCCCCGGACGGTACTGCACAAAGCCACAGTTTTCCAGCTTTTTGCGCGGCACTTCTGGGAACGCCGCCGAATGGAAGGACATCACTTCTTGGGCAAGTTCTGCTACGCTCAAGCCACCGAGGCGCGACGCCGTCCCCGCGAAGCCGAGCTTCAGCAAATCTCCTCCAATACCAATTGCCTCAAAAATTTGTGCCCCTTGATAGCTAGACAGTAGAGAAATCCCCATTTTTGAGAGAATTTTCAACAATCCAGCTTCTACCGCTTTGCAGTAATTTTTTTGAGCCTGCTCTAAGCTAATACTCTTGATTCTGCCCCGCTGCATCATATTTTGCGTCTTGCTGTCGCTCCACCAATGACGCACGGTTTCCAGAGACAGATAAGGACAAACCGCAGAAGCACCGTAGCCAATTAGACAACCAAAGTGGTGCGTACTCCAACACTGAGCGGTATCGACAATTAGGGATGCCCTCGTCCGCAGACCCTGCTGGATCAAGTGATGGTGTACTGCCCCTACAGCTAGGAGCGGTGGAATATAGCTGGATTCGGCACTAATACCATTCGCTATGCGATCGCTTAGAATGATTATTTCTTTCCCAGCACGGACGGCTTGAGCCGCTGCTTCGCATAAGCTTCTAACCGCTGCCTCTAGCCCTTCTGGCCCTTTCTCAATTTCAAACAGCGTTGAGAACTGCTCTGTCTCGAAAGAAGAAGCGCAGATTTGCTCTAGTTGTGCTTCATTCAGAACCGGAGACTCTAACTTCAGCAACCGGGCATACTCTGGTTTCACTTCCAAGAGATTTCCCCGCTTACCCAGAGAAACCGATAGCGACATCACCATGCCTTCGCGCAGGGGGTCAATTGGCGGATTTGTCACTTGGGCGAAGCGCTGCTTGAAATAGTCATAAAGCAAATGCGGCTTTTCTGACAGCACTGCGAGGGGAATGTCATCTCCCATGCAAAATGTCGGTTCTTTCCCAGAAGACGCCATTTCCTCAATGACCATTTCCACATCTTCGGTGGTGTAGCCAAAGGCAATTTGCTGGCGCAGCAAGGTTTGATTATCCAGCTTTGGTTCTGGTGCAAAAGGCTCCGCTGCCAGATTTTGTCGGTGAGACGCTAGCCACTCTCCATAAGGATGGGTAGCCGCAATCCGTTCCTTAATCTCCCAATTTTTTTGAACTTCGTGGGTTTCCAGGTCAACGGCGATCATTTGACCTGGCCCCAAGCGACCTTTTTCCAGAATCTCTGCTTCGGGCAAATCGACTACACCTGCTTCGGAAGCGACGACGACGTAGCCATCCCGCGTGATGCTGTATCGAGCCGGTCGCAGACCGTTACGGTCGAGGGTCGCCCCTACTTTTTTCCCGTCGCTGAATACTAGCAGTGCTGGGCCATCCCAAGGTTCCTGAAGCCCGTTGTAATATTCATAAAAATTAACAATTTCTGGACGCTCCAACAATTCCGGCTGATTTTGGTACGCCTCTGGCACCATAATCGTCAAGGCTTCCAGAGGACTCCGACCCGTGCGTACCAGTAACTCTAGTACGTTATCAAGAGTTGCCGAGTCGCTATTATCGAGATGAACGAGTGGCTTGAGGTCGTTGATGCGTTCTCCCCAAAGCGGGTGCTTCAGCTCTGCCTCTCGTGCCATCATCCAGTTAATATTTCCCAACAGCGTATTAATCTCGCCGTTGTGCCCCAAAAGCCGCATTGGCTGGGCTAGAGGCCATTTGGGCAGGGTGTTGGTGCTGAAGCGGCGGTGATAGACCGCAAAGGCGCTCTTATAAACTGGATTTTTTAAATCTGTATAAAATTCTCCCAGCACGGCGGAGCGCACCATGCCCTTATAAACGATGGTGCGGCTAGAGAACGAACAGACGTAAAAATCTTCAGACCATTCTAGATCGAGGTCGCTATTGGCCTTGAGTGCCTTGCTGATACGGCAGCGAGCCAAATACAACTTTCGTTCCAGTTCATCGCCCTGTAAATGGGTCGAGGTACAGATCAGCTGCTCGATTCGTGGCTGGTTCTCTTTTGCCTGTATCCCAAGCACCTGGGGCTGTACCGGCACCTCTCGCCATCCCAAGACAGTTAATTCTTCCTGTTCGAGAGTTTTCCGAACAATGTCCTTGGCTCTGCTGGCAGCTTCGGTATCTTGGGGTAAAAATACCATTGCCACCCCTGTCTGCTGAGTCGGGGGCATTTCTATGCTTTGAGTTGCCAACCATTCACCCAACAGTTCCCACGGAATGGCGGTCATCAAACCGGCTCCATCCCCAGAATCCTGGTCAGCACTACAACCGCCCCGGTGTTCCAGACAAGCCAGGGCAGATAAAGACTTCTCGACTAATTCATGCTCTGGCGTTCCCTGCGGATTGGCGATGAAGCCGACGCCGCAGGCATCACGTTCCTCTACCAACCATCGCGGGCCAGGAGAGGTTTCTGCCCCCTTTAGCGTTCCCTGTAATTGATGATTATCATTCACACTCCTGTTCTCCATGAGCTGATCCACGTTTTTCCTTTACTTACTGATACAAATTTCCCGTTCTCAGGTTGCTAACCCTGTGGCAAGACTTTACTAAACAACAGGATTAAAAATTGTCAAACGATGACAAAACTCGTCGTCAATGTATTTAAACACTCATTTCAGTCTTCTCTCGCCGAGACTAGGTGATGCCTCCAAAGCCTGACTTATCTAGATATAGATGCCATTTGACCATGAAGGCTGCAACTGAATGACATTACTACTTTTTCTGCTTTTTTTGCGCTAGAGCCAAGGGTGACAAAACTGGTTGTCAGAGCGATCGCTTCCCGCAAGGTGCTGTTAAGAACCTCGTTCTAACCCGATTCCTATACCAGCAGCCTGCAAGAGTGACGGATTAGACATCTTATCATTTTTTAATGACGCCTAATATAAATCCCCGACGCCGGTCAAGGGACTGGTAAGGGACCCCAAGACATAGAGCCAGGACAAACAAATTGTAGGGGCTATCGTCAACACCAAGTCCAGACTGGGCTATGTTTTTAGCCGCTACTTTGAGAGCGAATGCTTCGCCCTATTGAGTTGTTGAATAAAGCGTCTTGCCGAACCCTGCGGTTATGCTTTTTATTATGAAGCTAAAAAAGCAGGCTTGAGAAGATAAAGTCATTGTTTTTTGATAGTTGTGCTGCTGACGCGCTGAGTTATTTTAGAAGTCTTGACTCTGTAGACACGCATCCAGCGTTATCCAGGTGTATGGCAAATACGCCCCTACAGAAGAGCTGCCCTATTTTATTGATGTTGTCGAATGATCAGGAGAACGACGTCACAGAGTGAGACGTTCGATGGTGTGGCGGGCATAATTGCCCCCGGTCGCCTAATCGCTTTCTCGCTCCCGTCCATTATTGCCCTCTCAGTTTACATGGCGACTTCTTCCCCGGTCGGAAGCACTAAAGAGCCAGTGTTAAAGGCACGGGAGAGCGAACAAAAAAGCCAGATAGCACCACCGACTGCCAAGCAGATACCTGTAGCCCCCCACAAGCTCCCCCCCAAAGGATTACAGTTTTATGCCGCTCTCAGCAGGCCCAACAAGTTGCCCAGTCAAGCGTTGCCTGTTGCAGCTCCCACTGGGAAACTTCAAAAATTATCGGCACCGGAATTGCCCCTAACCACACAGGCGTTGGTGCCTTCAGCATCGCCTCAGATTTCTCGGTTGGGTTATCAAGTTTCTATCAACGGTCGCACCTTGCCAGCCACTTGGAGTCAGTGGCGAGTGGGAAAGTCTGTCCGTACCGGAATTAGCGACGCTGGAATGAGTCAAACATTGGGGGTAGAGCTTTTAAATACTGGGGACGTCACCAGACAGCCGGTACAGTGGTTTTCCCAACCGGCAATGGAGCCGCTAATGTTGGCGACGCAGGCAGTGGGGTCGTATCGCTATCTAGATATTACCGATTTCGCCCAGAGAGCCGGTTGGCAGATGGAGGTAAAGGGCACCAAGCTCTTGATTTCCTCTAAGCCAGCGCAAGTGGCAGATATTCAACCAGCACTGCAACCGAGGGGTTCGCGCATGACGATCGAGATCGATCGTCCGACGCCGTGGCAAGTGAGAAAAGAGGGTGAAGAATTAGTCGTCACAATGGATGCAGTGGCTACTCCCGCTCTCCTCCAGCGTTTTTCTTCCGCTCCAGTACCGCTGCTACAGGCTCCGAAGCAAGGGAAGGTCGCAGAGAAGGACAGGGAAACAGAAGGAGAGATTCCCTCGATGGTTCCACTTCCCCATCGCTCGAAATTACCGACTCCAGTGGTGGAATCAATTCAGAACCAAACCCAAATCCGTATCAACATTCCAGCCGGTCTGTCTCCTCGCTTTTCCTCCCTACCCAACCCGAATCGATTGGTTATCGATTTTCTACCAGAGGCGATGGTAGAGCGAGATATTCTTTGGGCGAAAGGAATCCGCTGGAAACAGCAGTATGTGAGTTTGGGTTCTTCCCGATTTCCGGTGGTCGGACTGATATTGAATCCCCGTCTTCAGGGGGATGTCAACTTGCCCTTTTTTAAAATGAAACCGATCTGGAGCCATCGTTCCAAGATGGTGGGAGTCGCTCCCCTGAGCGAGACAGCCCAGATGTGGCACGCCTCGGCGGCAGTCAACGGGGGCTTTTTTAATCGCAAGAACCAGCTACCTTTAGGCGCAATTCGGCGGGATGGGCGCTGGTTATCCGGGCCGATTCTGAATCGAGGCGCAATCGCCTGGAATGATACGGGAGCGGTGAAAATTGGGCGTCTGGCGCTCCAAGAAACTTTAATCACCTCAACGGGTGCGCGTTTGCCGATTCTTTTCCTCAACAGTGGCTACGTCAAGGCAGGCATTTCCCGCTATACCCCGGAGTGGGGAGCAACCTACACGCCGCTCATTGATGATGAAATCATTGTCGTTGTCCAGAACAACCAAGTCACGAGCCTTCTACCCGGAGGGATTGCGGGTAAAACTGCCTTTCCCATTCCCCGCAATGGTTTCTTACTCACCCTACGCGCCAACCGAGGACCAGCCAGTTCTCTCCCGCTTGGTACGAAAGTATGGGTAGAGGGAGCTACTGTCCCTGCTGACTTTAACCGTTACCCGCACATTGTTGGTGCTGGTCCCCTTTTGTTGCAAAATCGGCAAATTGTGCTGAATGCCAAAGGCGAGCAATTTAGCGACGCTTTCGATAAGCAAGCCGCAATTCGCAGTGCAATTGGAACGACCGCAGACGGCAACCTAATGATTGTTGCCGTTCACAATCGCGTTGGTGGAACTGGGCCTACCTTGAGAGAAATGGCTGCCCTGATGCAAAAAATGGGTATCATTGACGCCCTCAACCTCGACGGTGGCAGCTCTACCAGCCTCTACTTAGGGGGGCAGCTCCTAGATCGCCCTCCCTCCAGTGCCGCCCGCGTTCACAACGGTCTTGGTATCTTCTTCCAGCCCACCCGGTAGTCGCTGATTTAGGATTTTTTTACGATTTAGCCAATTTGTCAACCGTTAAAACTTCTATGAAGACTTGATGTAGATTGCGAGGATTCAGTAGTTTACGGTTACAACAGCCTGGTTTGATTTGCTATGTTTGGCAAAGATTCCCTCAATGTGTCAGCGATCGCTCACTACAATTGTCCATTCTCAAAATGTATTCACCATGCTGACAAAGCAACGGTTTTAAGGAGAAACATCAATGGCTCAGGCGCAAGAAATTTCTCAAACTTCTGCCTTCCCTTTACCCAGTTCGATAGCCACCAACGGAATTGCTGCAACGGAATTGCGCCCTTGGGGTTCTTTCACGATTCTGGAAGAAGGGCGAGGCTACAAAATCAAGCGCATTGAAGTAAAGCCTGGTCACCGGCTCAGCCTGCAAATGCACTACCACCGTAGCGAACACTGGATCGTGGTTTCAGGCACAGCGAAGGTTGTTTGTGGCGAGCAAGAACTGACTCTTAGCAGCAATCAATCGACCTATGTTCCTCAATGCCATACTCATCGCCTAGAGAATCCTGGTGTCATTCCTCTGGTATTAATCGAGGTTCAGAATGGGGAATATTTAGGAGAAGATGACATTGTTCGTTTTCAAGATGACTACTCCCGCAGTCAGCAAAAAAAGTAGGCTAGGGTTCAAAGTTGGGTAGCTCGACGAGCGACTACCCAGTTTAAGTGTTTTTTTGAAATCAAATTTTCTAGGGCGTTCTTCCATAATCAGGTGGGAGTCGCCCTAAATTGTTTCCAAAGGGTATGCGATCGCGCCGCAGTCCAATTCTATCTTTCATTCATCTATTGCATTCCCACGGCTCTTGTCATTCCCGGACGAGCTAGGAGTCATCTAAAGCGAGACGAGTGTTTCTACTCAGTGAGACTTGTGAAACTGGACAAGTTTCCTGATTTCTCTTGCAGGGGTAGGGGTTGGGCGTTAAAACATCTAAGGCTGGCAAGCAAAACCAGAGCCTTGGGGACTAATCTAGAATAACTGCCAGAACACTGCATCTACCTCATGCTGGGAAAAACGCTCAGTGGTCGCTACCAAATTATCAAACACTTGGGAGGCGGGGGGTTTGGTCAAACTTACCTTGCCGAAGATCAGCAGCTACCGGGCAATCCACAATGTGTCGTTAAGCAACTCAAACCCAAGGCTAACGATTCATTAACGTTGGAGGTAGCTAGACGTTTATTCGATCGGGAAGTTCAAGTCCTCTATCGCTTAGGTAATCACAATCAAATTCCTCAACTTTTAGCTCATTTTGAGGAGGAGCAAGAGTTTTATTTAGTACAAGAATTCATCGAAGGGCACGAACTCAAGCAAGAATTACCTGTTGGGAAGCAACTGAGAGAGGACTTCGTCATTGTTCTTTTACAAGACCTCTTAGAAGTCTTAGCGTTTGTCCATCAGCAAGATGTCATCCACCGGGATATTAAACCGTCAAACTTAATTAGGCGCAAGCAGGATGGCAAATTAGTCTTAATTGATTTTGGAGCCGTTAAAGAAGTTGGCACTGAGACAGTCAGTTCTTCAGGAGAGACAACTTTAACGGTGGTAATTGGTTCCCCCGGTTATATGGCAAACGAACAACTCAGCGGTAAACCCCGATTCAGTAGCGATATTTATGCTGTAGGGATGCTGGGAATTCAAGCCCTTACCGGATTACCGCCATCTCAACTGCCAGAAGACTCCAGAAACAGTGAAATTTTATGGCGCGATCGCCTGCCAGTCGGGACGCGGTATTCTGTGCCCCTACTAGATGTTTTAGACAAGATGGTGCGCTATGACTACCGCCAACGCTACCAAACAGCAATAGAAGCGTTGCAGGCGCTCCAGCAGCTCAATACTGGCTTAGTAACGCAGCCGATGACACCCCCTCCTTATAACGTCAGGTCATCACCTACTGCTTCTTTGCTACCCGTCACGCAGACGCTGTCGATTCAAATCTCATCAGCAAGGCAACCGACAAGCCAAAATTCTTCTGTGGCGACATCGGTTATTCAGGAAGCACCACCAAAGTCTGAAGAAGAAGGGATTTCTACTATCCAAAACAAGGCTCCTGTACTAATAAGAATTGGCGCGGGTATTGCTACAGCTCTAGTTCTGACAGTCGGAATTTTCTATTTTCAAAGACCTCATACCATTGGAGAAAAACCACAAGAAATTGCTTTAGTCAACACCCTCCCCGGTCATGCAGGCGGCGTTACATCGATTGCAATTAGCCCGGATGGTCAGTTCCTTGTCAGTAGCAGTCTCGACCAGACGATTAAGATTAGAAACGTCCGCAGCAAAGAAATCATTCACACGCTGACCGGGCATTCAGGATATGTTTATTCTGTTGCCATCAGTTCGGATGGTCAGACCCTCGTGAGCGGGAGTGCCGATAAAACAATTAAGGTGTGGAACCTGCAAACAGGGAAACTGCTTCGCACCCTGAGGGGGCATTTAGGAAATGTGTATTCCGTTGCGATTAGCCGAGATGGACGAACCCTTGTTAGCGGGAGTCAGGACAAGACCATCAAAGTGTGGAACTTGCAAACAGGTGAATTGGTGCGATCGCTGATCGGGATCAAAGAAGGGCTAGATGAGGGCGTTCGGAATGTTGCCATTAGTCCAGATGGACAAACGCTGGTCAGTAGTAACGTTTATGACATCAATGTGTGGAATTTGGAAACGGGCGAACTGCGCCGCACCTTTGGGGGACATATCGAGGCAGTGAGGACGATCGCGATTAGCTCGAATGGTGAAACCTTAGCCAGTGGCAGTCCAGATGGAACTACAAAATTGTGGAATTTACAAACAGGCGAACTGCTGAATACGTTTCCTCATGGATCTCGATTGCCGAATGGCTCTTTTTCTGGGGGGGTGTATGCGGTTGCCCTTAGTCTAGATGGTCAGACGCTCTTTAGTGGCAGTGGTACTAGGGAAAACAGCCTAAAATTGTGGAATCGGCGGACTGGAGAATTGATTCGCACCCTGACGGGACATTCCAACACGATTTTCGCAATTGCGATTAGTCCGGATGGGCAGACGATTTATAGTAGTAGCCTGGATGGAACCATTAAGGTTTGGAGCGTGCCTTAAAGCGAGGAGCTTGGGGAAATAAGGGTAGAGAATCAAGGCTGAGGAAACAAGAGGGCGAAAAGCGATCGCGCTCATGCGAAGCGAGGGGTTAGCCTAGCGCTGACTTGTCAGTTCGCGTACTCTGTGGATTTCCCGATTCCCAAGGCTAAACTATCAGACAACTACACTGTACAAATGTCATGCTGGGAAAAACGCTCAGTGGTCGCTATTACATCGTCAAACACTTGGGAGGCGGGGGTTTTGGTCAAACTTACCTGGCTGAAGATTGGCAGCTACCCGGAAATCCACTGTGTGTTGTTAAGCAACTTAAACCCCAAGCTACCGACCCCTTAACTTTACAAGTATCACAGCGTTTATTCGATCGAGAAGCCCAAGTCCTCTACAAGCTGGGAAAACACGATCAAATTCCCCAACTTTTGGCTCATTTTGAACAAGAGCAAGAGTTCTATTTAGTACAAGAATTTATCGAAGGGCATGAACTCAAGCAAGAGTTACCTGTTGGTAAGCATCTGAGTGAAAATCAGGTAATGACCCTCTGTGGAGACATTTTAAAAATATTAGAATTTGTTCATCAGCAAGAGGTCATTCATCGCGATATCAAACCTTCAAATTTAATTAGGCGCAAACAAGATGGAAAGATCGTTTTAATTGACTTTGGGGCAGTTAAACAAGTTAGCGCTCAAAAAACTAACTCTGAAAGGAATACTACTTTAACGGTTGCGATTGGTTCGCCCGGTTACATGGCGAACGAACAACTCGGTGGCAAACCGCGATTTTGCAGCGATATCTATGCAGTGGGAATGATTGGTATCCAAGCAATTACAGGAATACCACCCAGCCAGTTACCAGAAGATCCGACAACCAGCGAGATGATTTGGCGGGATAAGGTACAAGTCAGCCAGCCGTTCGCCGATGTTTTAGACAAAATGGTGCGCTATGACCACCGTCAACGCTACCAAACAGCAACAGAAGCTTTGCAAGCACTTCAATGGGTTAATTCCCAAATGTCAACGGGGGCTTATCATGTGCCACCCACACAAACCCTAACGCCTCCAGCCGCCACGACTCAACCAATTGTCACTTCTACACTATTACCTCAAACCGACCCATCTCAGCCACAAACAATCCAGGATGCTGTTGCTGAGTTATCAACATCCTCGGTCGATACACCCATTAGCAATGCTGGTGTTGCGACTCCTCGAAATAAACCTCATTGGCTGATCGGAATTGGAGTCGGTCTTGCCACTGCTTTCGCGCTAACAGCGGGGATTTACTACTTTCCGAAACAAAATAATTCATCACCTTTATTACAAATTGCAAATAGTCCATCACCGTCGTTGCAACAACTTAATAATTCTTGGGATCGGGTAGAAAATATTGCTTTAGCCAATACTTTTATTGGAAATTCAAAAAATGTTTATTCGGTTGCGATTAGCCCGGATGGTCAAACCCTCGCAAGCGGTGGTGATGACAACACTATCAAGCTGTGGAATTTAGGGACGAGACAACAACTGCAAACCCTCAAAGGTCATTCAGACTGGGTTTATTCTATCGCCTTCAGCCCTGATGGGCAGAAGATAGCAAGTAGTAGTGGCGACGGAACCATTAAAGTGTGGAATTTGCAGTCTGGGCAACTACTGCAAACCCTCAAATCAGGGTCTGAAGATCGGGTTTATTCGATTGCGATTAGCCCAGATGGACAAACTCTCGCCAGTGGGAGTAAGGACAAGACAATCAAGCTGTGGAATCTGGGCACGGGGCAACTGAAAAATACTCTCAAGGGGCATTCAGGCTTTATTTTATCGGTTGCGATCGCTCAAAATGGACAAACCCTTGTCAGTGGCAGCGATGACAAAACAATCAAAGTGTGGAATCTGTCCACAGGTACCCTGATTAGCACCGTCTCTGAGCCTTCAAACAATGGTGTTCCTGCTGTCGCTATTAGCCCAGATGGTCAGATTCTCGCCACTAGCAACATTTCCGACAAAGTTTATCTATGGAATCTGCAAGAACTTTTGAAGGGTTGTAAAGGTGCACAGCCATGTAGCCCTACACGGACTATTTTTGCCCATAAAGACTATGTTAATTCGGTTGCTTTCAGTCCCGATGGGCAGACTCTCGCGAGTGGAAGTCGGGACAAGACAATCAAGCTGTGGAATCCACAAACAGGAGAGCTAAAAAGCCCGATTTCTAACCATTCAGGCGCTGTTAATTCTGTTACTTTTAGTCCTGATGGGAAAACCCTGGTCAGCAATGGTGAGGAAGGGAAAATCGAGGTTTGGCAATCGTCGCCCTAAAATATTGAGGATCTTGGGATAATTTTTCTAGAAAACCTAGAAAGCGATCGCCCTGAAACATTCACCACTTTTCTTGCAGTTTTTCTAAATCCTGGATAGTCAGACTCATGGGAACCTCCTTCTGCACCGAGCTGAGGCTACGGCTATCGTATCCTCAATCGCTAGACCTACAATTTGCCAAAATGGGATTGTGAACCATTCCACGAAACAATTGACTCAGCGCCCTATTTATCTCGATTGCCATGCAACGACACCTCTTGATGAGCGGGTGTTAGCGGCAATGCTGCCTTACTTTACCGAGCATTTTGGCAACCCTGCCAGTATTACCCATGTCTATGGCTGGGAAGCGGAAGCTGCTGTCAAACAAGCGAGAGCAATTTTGGCAGACGCGATTAACGCCACACCGGAAGAAATTGTCTTTACCAGCGGTGCGACGGAGGCAAATAATTTAGCAATTAAGGGCGTCGCGGAAGCTTATTTTCAAAAAGGACGCCACATTATTGCTGTAGAGACGGAACATAATGCGGTTCTCGATCCTTGTGATTATTTGCGATCGCTTGGTTTTGAGGTGACTTTCCTCCCCGTCCAAAGCGATGGACTTATTGATTTAACCCAGTTAGAGAAAGCGATTCGTCCGGACACGATTTTAGTTTCGGTGATGGCGGCGAATAACGAAATTGGGACTATACAGCCGTTGGCAGAAATTGGAGCAATTTGTCGCCAGCATCAGGTACTTTTCCATACGGATGCAGCCCAAGCAATTGCCAAAATTCCCCTAGATGTAGCGGCGATGAACATCGATCTGATGTCAATGACTGCCCATAAAGTCTATGGTCCGAAAGGAATCGGCGCTCTTTATGTCCGACGCCGCAACCCTAGAGTTCAAATGGCACCCCAAATGCATGGAGGCGGACATGAGCGGGGGATGCGCTCTGGTACTCTTTATACACCGCAAATTGTTGGGTTTGCTAAGGCAGTAGAACTCGGACTCACGGAAATGGAATCGCAGACGCAACGCCTCGTCCAGTTGCGGGAACGCCTATGGCAGCAACTGAGCGGTTTGACAGGGATTCATTTAAATGGACATCCGACCCAGCGATTACCAGGAAACCTTAATATCAGTGTCGAGGGTGTAGATGGAGCAGCGCTCTTGCTGGGATTGCAACCAGTAGTGGCAGTGTCTTCTGGATCGGCTTGTACCTCTGTCAAAGTGTCTCCCTCTCACGTTCTGACGGCGCTGGGACGCTCGGAACTTTTGGCTTATGCGTCGGTGCGGTTTGGGATTGGACGGCAGAATACCGCGGAGGAGATCGATCGAGTCGCACAGCACGCGATCGCGACGATTTCCAGTCTGCGTAGACAAGCTTCGATTGTCGGTTAAGCAACCAAATCTGCAAACTTAGGCTGAGAAAGTTCTGGCTAACGCCACTGCCAATCTAAGTTACGTCCGATCGGCGTAACAGCGCGATATAATACATCACAATAGAAGCAATTGCGGATCGAGGCTCCATCGGGTTGCCCCTCGTGTGAACCTGTCATGGTGGCGCTCGCGCAGCTAGCTTTTCTTTGAGACTTTCTGTTCATTCTTGGCAAAGTCCAGCGTTCAACCTTTTTGAAAAAGGATGGCACTGGCAACTTAAATTCATCGGGGAAGAGTTGACCCAGCTTGTCGGTTACTGATTCCAGTGACTATGGGCGATCGCACCTTTATTCTCTCTAGGTAGGGGCGGGTTTAGAATCTATCCCTGCTGTCATTGAACCAGAAGGTAAAACAAAACCGGCCCGTACAGAGTTGTTTCAGGCTGACACTGTTATTTTTTTTGAGCAAAAGTGAGAGTCACCTCGAAAGGATGAAGGATGTGGGGCGTAGACCGAAGGTCTTCTCGAAGAGCCGCTCTTCGTTGTACCTCGAAGGGTACGGAAGGATAAATGAATACATTCCATTCCGCCTTCTGCCAGTGAGCAACTTCCGCCTGTCTGTTGTGCTATCAGCTTGCTGCAAATTTTGAGGAAATTGAATGCCAAAGCAAATTATCATCGCAGAGCAGCATCGAATCGCTGCCGTATTTTGGGAAGATCAAATTCAAGAACTCGTCGTTGCGACTGGCAACCATCAAGTTGGAGACATTTATCTGGGCGTTGTTGAAAATGTCTTACCTGGGATAGATGCCGCCTTTGTAAACATTGGAGATACAGAGCGCAATGGCTTTATTCATGTTACTGACTTGGGTCCGTTGCGGCTAAAACGCTCTGCGGGTGCGATTACAGAACTGCTGACACCCCAGCAGAAAGTCTTGGTACAAGTGATGAAAGAGCCGACGGGCAACAAAGGCCCCCGGCTTACCGGAAACGTCAGCTTACCCGGACGCTATGTAGTGTTGATGCCCTTCGGACGGGGTGTAAGTCTGTCTCGGCAAATCAAGAGTGAGAGCGAACGCAACCGCCTAAGAGCGTTAGCGGTTCTGATTAAACCCGCAGGTATGGGGCTGATCGTGCGGACAGAAGCAGAAGGACGCTCGGAAGAAGCCATCATTGAAGATTTAGAGTCTCTGCAAAAACAGTGGGAGGCAATTCAGCAAGAGGTAAACTCCACCAGGGCACCAGCGCTGTTGAATCGAGACGATGATTTCATTCAGCGCGTCCTGCGAGATATGTACAGTGCGGAAGTCAATCGCATTGTGGTAGATTCCCACACGGGAGTCAAACGAGTTAAGCAATACTTACTTAGCTGGAGCGGAGGGCGATCGCCTGAAGGGGTTTTGATCGACCATCACCGCGAGCGTCTCCCGATTTTAGAATACTTCCGCGTCAATGCCGCGATTCGAGAAGCCCTCAAGCCCAGAGTTGATCTTCCTTCTGGTGGCTACATTATCATTCAACCGACGGAAGCATTGACGGTCATCGATGTTAACTCCGGTTCCTTTACCCGCTCCGCAACAGCCCGCGAAACAGTTCTTTGGACAAACAGCGAGGCAGCAACGGAAATTGCCCGCCAACTGCGGCTTCGGAATATCGCCGGTGTGATTATTGTTGACTTTATTGACATGGATCAGCGGCGAGACCAGCTGCAAGTGCTGGAACACTTTAACAAAGCACTGAAAGTAGATAAAGCAAGACCGCAGATTGCTCAACTCTCAGAACTCGGCTTAGTAGAACTGACCCGCAAGCGCCAAGGTCAAAATATTTACGAATTGTTTAGTCAGGCGTGCCCGACCTGCGGCGGCTTGGGGCATCAAGTTCGCCTTCCCGGTGAGCCTGCCCGAAATGGCGGGGAAATTTCCGAGCATTCTGTGCCAGTGCCTGTAAGGGAAGTCCGGACGGCACCTTATCGAAACGAACGAAACGAACGAAACGAACTTGGCGTCCGGGAAATGCCCCTCCCAGACATCCGTGAAAGTCGCAGCGAAGCCCTAGATTTAGCTGTTGATGATGATGATGATGATGACGCAATGGATTTGATGCATCATCCCAGTTATCAGGAACGGGGAGGAGTCAATAACAATAATCGCCGTCGTCGTCGCCGCCGTATTGGCGAACCTCCTGCAAGAGAGGAAATCACTAAAAATCCCGTTCGAGTCTCGACTTCTCCGCCACTAGTGAATCATTTCAGACAGAGTCCGGTGGCAGAACCAGAAGTATCGAGAGATACCGAGGTATTTACAGCAGCGCCATTGCCCGTTTTACCCGCTGTGGAAGAAGGTCGTCGGGCGTCAAGACCGGAGCGACCTAAACCTTCCAGGCAGGAAGTTGAACCGCCGGAGATTGTTTCGATTGAAATGACCCCAGAGCAACAAGATATCTATGCTTTAATGGGAATTTCTCCGTTGGTACTCCTGAATCGGCAGGTCAAAAATCCTAAATCAGCGATTGTTTCTGTCACCTTACCCGGAGAGTCTGCCCAAACTGCACATGCACCGTCTGTAGAACCAAGCAGGGAAGCTGTCAGCGTCATAGATAACATCATAGATAGGGATATTCCTGGCGTAGAGTCCGCGCTTGACGAGAAATTCTCTTATATATCCTCCGCCTACGAGGAAGATGAGATGAGAGATGGGGGAGATGAGACAACGGACGAGGAACCACCAACTCAGTTGGTGATGCCTGTGGTGATGTCCGAACCAGAAGCCCCTAGGGAAAAAGACACTGTGGAGAGTGCTTCTTCTGCATCCTCTAATGAAGCCGAAAGTAGCCCCGTGATAAACCGGCGGCGTCGTCGTCGGTCTTCTGCAACGGAGGCTTCTGAAGGCTGAAGGATGTTAGCGAAGCGGCGCTAACGCGCCGGATGAAGGATGAAACGAGAAAGACTGTAGGTATTTACCTAAAAATTCAGTTCCATACTGTTATGATTCATCCTTCATTCGTCAGAAGCTAAATTCTCAAGGAGTCAAAGATCGTGTCGCCGGAAGTGGAAAATGCCCCCGCCGTCGTAAAGCGAATCCGTAAACCGAATTTCAACCTAGCGGATCTGCCAGAGTTAGCTGGCGATTGGGAACTGGTTGCGGGTGTGGATGAAGTGGGGCGCGGAGCCTTATTTGGGCCGGTGGTGGCGGCGGCTGTAATTCTACCCAAGTCTGCTTTTGAGGAACTTGCAGCCGCTGGGGTTAGAGACAGCAAACAGCTGTCTAGCTATCGGCGCAGCAAACTGGCAGAACACATTCAAGCGATCGCGCTTGACTGGAAAATCGGCTATGCCAACAATCAGGAAATTGACCAGATCAACATCTTGCAGGCGTCGTTATTGGCGATGAAGCGGGCTGTCACTAAGCTAAAGGTGCAGCCGCAGATGTGTCTGGTTGATGGGAAGTGGTCGCTGCCAGACTTGGCGGTACCGCAACAGAATCTTGTGAAGGGTGATGAGCGATCGCTGGTCATTGCTGCGGCCAGCATTGTTGCCAAAGTGTGGCGCGACGACTTAATCATGCGTTTCGCCACCCAGTATCCTGCCTATCATTTAGCAGCTAATAAAGGTTACGGTACTGCTCCGCATCTCTTAGCTCTGCAACAATACGGTCCTTCGCGCTTGCATCGAATGTCTTTTAGTCCCTGTCGGGTGGGTAATCAATAAAAACAATTTACTGATGCCCTACTCCTGAGCAATTGAGTACAAGCGGGTTTATCCAAACATATTGCTGAGACAACAGATAAAACGAGCAAAACCGCTCTAATAATTTCAAAACTCAAAACTTTCGGAAGGCTGATTGCTAATTGCAGAGGACTGAGAATTAGTAGCGTTTGCCCACCGACGATAGTCTAAAAGTAACTGATGCATCAATCGTTGTTTGATAGTTAACAGTACACTTTTGAGTAGCGCATTTCCAGTCGCTTCTAAAAACGGCTTAGGGGTAAACAAAAAAGGCGGCGGCAGCTCTACTTTGACCTCTAAATCTGCTTTTCCTTTGAGATGAGTTGTTCCATTCAATTCGCACGGAGAAAGCTTACCAATTAAATTGAGAGCAAAGCGTTGGTTGATATATTCAACACCGCGCAGTTCGCAATTTGTAGATGTTAAATGAACTGTTCCATCCGACTCTGCCCATACTCTTAAATCCACAATTGGTTGAATGCTCAGGGTCATAAAGCTTAAGGGACGCATTTTCAAACGAAAAAGCTCGTCACTGAGTTGTTCAATTCGAGTCGGATCGACTAGAGCCTGCACAAGACGTTGGGGCTGGCGCAAATAATGCTGAATGGGAACAGGTTGTTCCGGAACAGCAATTTGAACAGATTGGGAGGCAACAAATTGAGTTTGCATGAGAGGATGGTAACAGAATGTAATTCTGTACGCTAAATTAAATTAATTTTACTTTACAGTTCTTAAAAAAGCGGACAGAATTTTTTCTGGAGCTAAAATCCGTCCTAGTAAAGAAGGCACTAACTAAAGCATTTTGTAATTATAAAAATTTATGAAGCAGATCTCCTCTTTCGGAGGCATAAGAAATAGACACTGGGATAGGGCATAAAGTAGCTCCACTCTATCCCTTGCGAGGGACAGCCTCGTTAGCACCGACTTTCTGAGAAAGGTAAAAAAGGTGTCAGAATGACTATCACGGAAAAATAAAGGGCTAGCTTTAATGGTCGTATCCGTTGCACACTTAGGACCTCCTGGCACTTACGCAGAAGCCGCTGCTTTGGCTTATGTTAGCTGGCTAACCCAGATGGGAAAGGAAGCGTTGTTATGTCCCTATCCCAGCATTGCTCAGACACTCCGAGCCGCAGCACAGGGACAAGTGGATCTAGCTGTGGTGCCGGTAGAAAATTCGGTTGAGGGCAGTGTTACGACAACGTTGGATACCCTGTGGCAGCTGGATACGCTGCAAATTCAACAAGCTTTGGTACTGCCAATTTCTCATGCTCTGATGTCACGAGCGCCGAATTTAGAGGCAATTCAGACGGTTTATTCTCACCCACAGGCTTTGGCTCAATGTCAGGGGTGGCTGGAGCGGTTTCTGCCGCAAGTGCAGCTGGTGCCGACAAATGCGACGACAGAGGCGCTACAGTATCTGGATGAGGACAAAACAGCGGGAGCGATCGCTTCCTCTAGAGCCGCTCAACTCTACAATCTACCGATTCTGGTTTGCCCGATTAATGATTATGTTGACAACTACACGCGGTTCTGGGTGCTGAGTTTACAACCCGCTACCGGAGGCAATTGTACTTCTCTGGCGTTCAGCGTTCCTGCCAATGTACCTGGGGCACTCGCCAAACTGCTTCAAGTGTTTGCCAGTCGTGACATTAACTTGAGTCGAATTGAATCTCGCCCGACGAAGCGGAGTCTTGGCGACTATCTGTTCTTTATTGACTTGGAAGCGAACACTACAGAGGCATCGGTTCAATCTGCCTTAGAAGAATTATCCACCTATACCGAAACGCTCAAAATCTTTGGTAGCTATTCAATTCTGCCGGTAGGGAAACTCTAGCCTTGGGACTGTAGTCTCTAAAACTCAAACCAGACGCTATATCGAGCGTCTCTACAAAATCCCAAACTTTTATGTTTCAATCTGCTCAAGGCATTCCCGGATTGCCCGATTTAACGCATCCGGCTGAGCTAATGAAATTTGGGGGGCAGGTACTGAGTACCTTCCTCATCATTGTGTTTCTAGTTGGTGCGTTGGGAATTGCGATCGCGCTGCTAAATTTCTCTCTCCGTCGAGATCAACCAGAACAAGCGCTTTTCATGGGTGAATGGGTGGTTCGCTACTCTCGATTATTGCGAAGTTTACCCCACGCTGCCTTGGTTTTAATTCTAATGGTGGGAGGATTTTTTCTTAGCTCAACTTTAGGCAATCGCTACCACCACTGGGAACAAGCACGGGTCGCTCAGGTAGCTGCCAGTGTTGCCGGTGACAGGCTAGAGCAACCTGCACCCCAAGTGCGCTATGTCCTCAAAGAGCCTTACACTTATACCACTCAAGTTGAGGGTAAAATCGTCAAAGTCAACGATACGCGAGAAGTTAGCCGTTTGCTAACTCTGAGCGAATCGCAAGTTCAGGTCAAAATTGACCAAAGCACAGATGCCCAAGATCGTCGCGCAATTTATCGCGTTGACTACAGTGCCGATTATAAAGTTACCAACCCGTTGACTGATATTAGCAATTTTTTCTTTGAAGTCCCGCCGCCTGCCGGTTACTCACTGCTGCAAAGCTATAAGGTAGAGCGGGACGGGACTCGGCTTCAGCAAGCGAATCCCGGTGACTATGGTTTTCCATTCCGTCTCGAACCTGGACAAGTAGCTAGTTTTAAAGTCAGCTATAAAGCTCAAGGCGGGCCGCGCTGGGTTTATAGTGCCACCGGGCAATTACTCTCCAATTTCCGCCTCACCGCGCTGGCGAACTTCCCTGGAGCGGATTTTGCTAGTGGGATTATCCCCACAGAAAGTAAGGTTGAGGGACAAGGCACTCGATTCACCTGGGTATTTGACGACAACGTTTCAGTCCAAAATCCATTTGGTGTCTTTACTTCGACTGGCCCAATTCGCAACACAGGTATCCTTCCCCGGTTGCTGTTACTCGCACCAGCCGTATTCTTGTGGTGGATATTATTGCTTTATATGTCGCTACCGATGAGCCTCAGAAATGTAGCGATCGCTGGCGGAATTTTCTTCGCTTGTCTGCTAACTTTGACTTATCTTAGCCGCCTGATTGATGTCAAGGTAGCTTGGACTCTCATCTCTATCGTCTTACTAGCCTTGGCGTGGGGATTGGGGTCAAACCGCCGTGCGTCTCTTGCGGCCGTCATTTGCACGATTGCTGGTGCGGTTGTGCCAGTCTTGGGACTCGTCGTTCCTTACACGGGACTTACTCTCAGCGTAGCCGCTCTCTTGGGCGCTGTCTGGCTTGCAGTTCGTCACTGGTATGGCTGGTATGACTTGCGAGCAGATGCTCGTGTTTAGTCCTTAGTCATTAGTTCTGAATCAGTGATTAGCGAGGCTTTTTGCACTGAACTAATCATTGAAGACTAATGACTAACAACTAATGAAACTTACTGGAGTGCATCTTTGAGGACTGTACGAGCCGCGAGGTGATTGCGAGTAGACGTGAGAATTTCGGCTTCGCGCTCTAGGCGGGTTGTCGTATCTTGCATTTCCAGAAGGGCTTGCTGTTCAGATGCCACCCCGTAAAGATTGCTGGCAACCCAGTAGGATAATTCTCTGGGGAGGGTAGGCAAGTCTTCTGGTAGCTCCATGTCTTGGTCGGTCAACTTGGATGAGAGACGTACCACATCTCTGAGCAGTTGTTCAACCTCAGAGGCTAAGGTTCTGAGGTCTTTTTCTGGTGGATGGTCTTCAATCCATTCCACCAAACCGACGCGATAAGGCTTTTCGCGGACGTACTCTAAGACCCTAAACCGCTGCTGTCCCAAGGTCAAGATTTTCATTCGGTCATCGGGAAGACGCTGGAAGTGGATAATTTCAGCGCAGCATCCCACGGCAGCTGGTTTACTTTGAACTGGGTCCCACATCAAAACCCCAAAACGGCGATCGCTTTCCAGAATCGTGTTCATCATGATTCGGTAGCGAAATTCAAAAATATGTAGCGGTAAAGGTCTCCCTGGAAATAGCACCACTTCGGGCAGTGGAAACAGGGGGAGTTCTCGAACTGCGATTGAGGAAGAGGATGCCATTGTCCCTATACTTGCTGTACGTGCGATTCTTTACTTACTTTAACCGATCTCTTTCCTAGAATCCCAACGACGAAGCCCTTTAGAGGTATCTCTAAAGGGCTTCGTCGAATGCAGACTCACAAGAGCGTGTATTTAAAGTTTGACTTCAATATCAACGCCTGCTGGCAAATCCAGTTTCATCAAAGCGTCAATTGTCTTGGAGGTGGGCTGATAAATGTCAATGATGCGGCGGTGAGTCCGAGTTTCAAAGTGTTCCCGCGAATCCTTATCAACGTGAGGAGAGCGCAAAAGACAGTAAATTTTCTTCCGGGTTGGTAAGGGAATGGGGCCAATAGCTGTTGCCTGTGTCCGGTTTGCCGTATCGACAATCTTTTCGCAAGAGGTGTCAAGCAAACGCCGGTCAAAAGCCTTCAAGCGAATGCGAATTTTTTGCTGCTGGATAGTTGCCATTTTCAGTTGTCCAGGTTCTAATTAGTGGTTATTTGTTAGGTTTTAGTTGCTACTAGAACGGCGGTTTTTTGCCGTACACGTACAGCTCTTGGAGTTTAGCATCTGATTTCAAGGACATAGATAAGGAGCAGAAAAGCATATGCTTTTCTGCTCCTTATTTGTTGGTCAAAATCCTACTTTAGGATCTTGGAGACGACGCCAGCACCAATGGTGCGACCGCCTTCACGAATCGCGAAGCGCATCCCTTGCTCAATTGCGATCGCGTTGATCAACTCAACGGTCATTTTGATCCGGTCTCCTGGCATCACCATCTCGGCGTTAGAGCCATCATCCGAGGTGAAAGCTTTGATGGTTCCAGTTACGTCGGTTGTCCGCACGTAGAACTGAGGACGATAGCCAGCGAAAAACGGTGTTTTCCGACCGCCTTCTTTTTCCTGAAGGATGTACACTTCAGACTCAAACTGAGTGTGAGGAGTAATTGTACCAGGCTTGGCTAGCACCATACCTCGCTCAATATCTTCCTTCTTCAAACCCCGAAGTAGAACGCCGACGTTATCGCCAGCCATCCCTTCATCCAAGGTCTTCTGGAACATTTCCACGCCAGTTACTGTTGTGCTGCGAGTGTCTCGAATTCCCACCAGCTCAACAGTTTCCCCAACTTTGACTTTGCCCCGCTCAATCCGACCAGTCGCAACGGTACCGCGACCTGAGATGGAGAATACGTCTTCCACAGCCATCAGGAAGGGCTTATCAATATCCCGCTCTGGAGTAGGAATGTAAGCATCGACCTCATCCATCAACTTGTAGATTTTATCTACCCACTCATTCTCACCCCGTGGGGTCTTGGGATTGGCAGCCATCGCTTCCAACGCTTGTAGCGCCGAGCCAGCGACGATGGGAATATTGTCACCGTCGAATTCATAAGAACTTAGCAGTTCCCGGACTTCCAGTTCTACCAGTTCCAACAATTCTTCATCGTCCACCATGTCTTGCTTGTTCAAGAAGACAACTAGCCGGGGAACGCCAACTTGCTTAGCCAGGAGGATGTGTTCCCGCGTCTGAGGCATGGGGCCATCTGCCGCCGACACCACCAGAATGGCACCATCCATTTGAGCTGCACCTGTGATCATGTTCTTCACATAGTCCGCGTGACCTGGGCAGTCCACGTGGGCATAGTGGCGAGATTCGGTTTCATACTCAACGTGGGCGGTATTGATGGTAATACCGCGAGCCTTTTCCTCCGGCGCTGCATCAATGTCGGCATAACCCTTTGCTTTCGCCCGACCCATTGCTGCCAGAGTCATCGTAATGGCAGCGGTTAAGGTCGTTTTACCGTGGTCAACGTGACCAATTGTGCCGATATTGACGTGGGGTTTAGTGCGTTCAAACTTTGCGCGTGCCATGTATTACCTGTTCCTTTTTCCTTTTTCCTTTGCCAGTTGTCAGTTGTCAGTTGTCAGTTGGCTTTTCTACTGACAACTGACCAAAGACTACAGACCGATTTATGTGTTCCCTTTGCTCTTGGCGATGATGGTTTCAGCCACGTTGCGAGGAACTTCTTCGTAATGGCTAAACTCCATTGAGAAGATACCCCGTCCTTGAGTCATCGACCGGATATCCGTCGCATAGCCAAACATCTCTGCAAGCGGAACTTTGGCTGTTACTCTTGTAATGCCTTGTTCCGAGTTCATGCCTTCAATCTGACCGCGACGGGAGTTGAGGTTTCCCATCACATCCCCAAGGAAGTTTTCTGGAGCTTCCACCTCAACTTTCATCATAGGCTCCAATAGCACTGGTGAAGCCTTCATCACAGCTTCTTTAATCGCCATTGAGCCTGCGATTTTGAAAGCCATTTCTGAGGAATCTACCTCGTGGTAAGAGCCATCCACCATCGTCGCCTTGAGGTCAATCACCGGATATCCAGCTACAATACCCGATTCGCAGGCTTCTTTCATCCCTTGCTCTGCTGGGTTTATGTACTCTTTAGGTACTATACCCCCAACAATTTTGGAGACAAACTCGAAACCAGTCCCCGGCTCTCCTGGCTCGACTTGAATCACAACGTGACCGTACTGACCTTTACCACCGCTCTGACGGATAAATTTCCCTTCAGCTTTGACAGCTTTGCGAATGGTTTCGCGGTAGGCAACTTGCGGCGCACCAACGTTGGCTTCTACTTTGAATTCTCGCATCATCCGATCTACGAGAATCTCTAAGTGCAGTTCGCCCATCCCCGCAATTACTGTCTGGTTAGTTTCTGGGTCAATGTGAACTCGGAACGTTGGGTCTTCTTCTGAGAGCGATTGCAGAGCCTTGGAGAGCTTCTCCATATCCTGCTTAGTTTTAGGTTCCACTGCTACGGAAATCACAGGTTCTGGTATAAACAGAGACTCCAGAATCACTGGTGAGTTTTCGTCACAGATGGTATCGCCCGTATAGGTTTCTTTCAGGCCTAAAGCTGCACCTAAGTCACCAGCCCGCATTTCCTCTACTTCGATGCGTTCGTCAGCTTTGAGAACGATCAAGCGGGAGATGCGTTCCTTTTTATCCTTGGTTGAGTTAAGGATGTAACTGCCCTTTTTGATTACGCCAGAATATACCCGAATGAATGTCAAGCGTCCATAGGGGTCTGCCATAATCTTGAAAGCTAAAGCAGCCGCTGGTTCGTCATCGCTAGCGTGCCTTACTACCTCAGTGCCATCTGGCAACAGTCCTTGAATTGGGGGAACGTCAATGGGAGCGGGTAGATAATCTACCACTGCATCCAACAGCAACTGGACACCCTTATTTTTAAAGGCAGAACCACACAACAGCGGGACAATCGTGCCAGCAATCGTGCCTTTACGCAACGCCTTTTGAATCTCTAGTTCGGTCAGTTCTTCACCTTCCAAGTATTTTTCCGTCAGGGCATCATCGGTTTCGGCTACAGATTCGATGAGCTTAGTGCGGTACTCTTGGGCTACCTCCTGAAGGTTTGCAGGAATGTCTGTTTCCTCAATTTCTTTGCCCTGATCGTCTTTGTAGAGGTAGGCTCGCATCCGAACTAGGTCTACAATTCCCTCAAAGTTGCTTTCAGCACCGATAGGAATCTGAATGGGGACAGCATTTGCCCGCATGCGATCGCGTATCTGGTTATAAACTTTGTAAAAGTTCGCCCCAGTCCGATCCATTTTGTTAATAAAAGCGATCCGAGGCACCTTATACCGATCTGCCTGTCGCCATACAGTCTCAGACTGAGGCTGCACGCCTCCCACCGAGCAGAACACAGCAATCACGCCATCCAACACCCGCATTGAACGTTCTACTTCGATCGTGAAGTCTACGTGACCAGGGGTATCAATAATGTTGATTTGGTGATTCCGCCAGCTCGTGCTAATCGCAGCGGCGGTAATGGTAATACCTCGTTCCCGCTCTTGCTCCATCCAGTCAGTCGTTGCTGTACCTTCGTGGACTTCGCCAATTTTATGAACGATACCGGAATAGAACAGAATCCTTTCTGTTGTTGTTGTCTTGCCCGCATCAATATGGGCAGCAATTCCGATGTTGCGTGTTCTCTCTAGCGGGACGGTACGTGCCACAGCTACCTCCTTCCTCTGTGCCGCATAGTTAGTAATGTGCTATGCGTTCTATCTCGTTTAAAATTGTATACTTTATTTAAGATTTTCAGCTCGTACAGACGCGAGCAAAACAGTCGCAATAACCGATCTCGCGTCTGTAGTAGTGCTTAGTATCGATAGTGGGCAAACGCCTTATTCGCTTCAGCCATTCGGTGAGTTTCTTCGCGTTTGCGAATCGCATTCCCTGTCTCATTAGCGGCATCAAGCAGCTCATTTGCGAGCTTCCCAGCCATTGTGCGGCCTGGGCGAGAACGAGCAAACTGAATTAGCCAACGCAGCGCCAGCGCAGTTCCACGGTCAGGGCGGACTTCCATTGGCACCTGGTAGGTGGCACCACCCACTCGACGAGCCTTGACTTCCACCAAAGGGGTCGCATTCCGAACTGCTTTCTCAAAAGTCTCTAGGGGATCAGCTCCAATCCGTTCTTCGATGGTTTTTAGCGCATCATAGATAATCCCAGTCGCAATAGATTTCTTGCCACTATGCATAATCCGCCGCACCATCATACTGACAAGACGGCTGTTATACATCGAATCAGGGGGAACAGGACGCTTTTTAACAACGGTACGACGAGACATACTAAGCCTTCAATGAATAAAATACAGAATTTTTACGATCCCTCCCAATGTTCGTGCCTGAGATGGGATTTTTTTCAACAAGTCTTTGCGGGTTCTAGAGAGCCGCCTTCTACTAAGGTAGAGATTTCGCCCGATTGTGAAACTCTTCCCTACCTACATTGAGGACATTGAGGTTTTCCCTAAATGCCAGCAACGGTTGTCTCCCTGGCGCATTAATTTCCCAATTTTTTGGTTTGAGGAACTGAAGCAACCTTCTACGGATTTGGATACATCCTACTGGATTCGCATACACTCGCTTTAACGGGTGCTTATCTACGTGTTTACAACATCTCTGATGCGTCTTCCCGCACGGAATCCAGTAAAAACATCCTCAATCCAACTCTACCACCTATACCGGGGGTTCATCGGCATCCGCTCGGAAGCGGATATTTTCACACATTTCTTGTGCAATTGGCACGAGATTCGGGAGCTTTCGAGCCGTATGAGCGTTTTGTCTTTTCTGCAAAACGGAAGCCATCAATTGTGACTGTACCAATACAGATAGACACTCCGCTTACTTTGCCTTGGGACGTTTTGTACCGTACTTAGAACGACCCTGACGGCGATCCTTAACCCCAGCGGTATCTAAGGTTCCGCGAATAATATGGTAACGGACTCCGGGCAAGTCCTTAACCCGTCCCCCCCGAATCATCACAACCGAGTGTTCTTGCAAATTGTGACCGATACCAGGAATATATGCCGTTACTTCAAAACCTGAAGTCAAACGGACTCTTGCCACTTTCCGCAGGGCTGAGTTTGGCTTTTTAGGCGTCGTTGTATATACTCTGGTGCAGACACCACGACGTTGCGGGCAGCTTTTTAGGGCTGGTGACTTAGTTTTCTTCTGTGTACTTAGGCGCTCGTTACGAATGAGCTGCTGGATTGTGGGCATGAGTTACTGGGGTTACTGAATCCTTGCTAGTTCCAAATGCAGACAAATTCTGAGTGTATCATCTGTCAGGGGTTCTGTCAATTTAAAGGAGCTGGAGATTAAGCTTCTGGGGTGGCAGAGTCGGCAAGCGGCTCATTAATAGAGAAAGAATTACCGCAACCACAAGTTTCTTTAGCGTTTGGGTTGTGGAAGCGAAACCCGCCACCCATGAGATCCTCTGAGTAATCTAAGGTGAGACCATTGAGGTAGGTTAGGCTTTGAGCATCAACCAATACTTGAATGCCATTGCATTCATACAGTCTATCGTCTGGTTTTGCGGCTGCATCAAAGCTGAAAGTATAGGAAATGCCAGAACAACCACCTGATTGAACTGCTAGACGAAATAATAGAGCGTTGGCGTTTTGACGCTTGGATTGCAAACGCTTTATTTCACTAGCTGCTGCTTGAGTGAGATCGATAGTGGACTGAGTGAGTTTCACAGAGCTTTCTATAGAGTGCTGAACCAATGCTACAGCCGGTTGCGGGAAAGCTTGTCAATTTTTAAAGGAGAAAATCGAGCGTTCGGTGCTCCAGCTTGGTAGTTTTGCTACTTGTACCTCAGGATGCTTGATTTTTATCACCCCAATAGATAATAACTTGGTAGCAGAGTCTGTTCTTCACTTCTTGATTAGAAAAAGCAGAACTAGAAGAAACACTCCCATAACCAACCAAGACATCAAGTTGTTGTCATTCCCAAAAATTGATATGAATCCTGAAACTCCCTCTTCTGAAAGTAGGCTTGAATCTGAAAATCCTTCGGTAGAAGTCAATGTACAAAACGTAGAAGCAACACCTTCGGAGTTACAAGTGTCGTCTACTCAAGCCTATACTGGGCAAGTGCAGCAGGTGTGGGCACAAATCGCTAGGTTTTTAGAGAAGATGCCAAGTTATGCGGGCAACTTTTTTTCCTCCTACCAGCGATCGCTCGTTACCCTTGGACTACTCTTAGCAGTGTTAGTCACATTAAGGATAACAGTGGCTTTGCTAACGGCGATTCATAGCTTGCCGTTGATAGCGCCAACCCTACAGCTGATTGGCATCGGATATACGGCTTGGTTCGTTTATCGTTACTTACTTACTGCTGAAAGCCGCAAAGAACTATCTCAAGACTTCCAGACCTTAAAACAGCAAGTTTTGGGCAGAGGAGCTTCAAACACCTAAGCGTCCTAATCTTCTATTCGACTGAATTTGTTTAGCCTGTGTAGGCAGGCTAAGTTTCTTTATAGCCGCACCTGAAGGGGTCAGGCTGGAATCATGACATACGCAAAAACTGCGTTAGCAAAGGGTGGGCGAAGCGCAGTTGCTCTTGGTAGCAACCTCGGCGACTCCCGCGCCACTCTAGAGGCTGCTCTAGAAAGGCTGAACCGAACTCCTGGAATTACTCTGCAAGCCCAGTCTAGTTGGTATCAAACGAAGGCTGTAGGGCCACCTCAACCAGATTATTTGAATGGTTGTGCCCTGCTGCACGTTCAGATGAAGCCTCAGCAATTGTTAGAGACCCTGTTGGCAATTGAAGATCGCTTTGGTCGCGTCCGTCAAGAGCGCTGGGGGGCGAGAACACTTGACCTTGATTTATTGCTCTTTGATGATGTGATTTTGGACACTCAAGGTGGGGAGGTTCCGCCTCTCCAGTTGCCTCACCCTCGGATGAGAGAAAGAGCGTTTGTGCTGGTGCCTTTAGCGGAAATTGCACCAGATTGGCTCGATCCAGTTTCTGGATGTGCGATCGCGCAACTCGTTCAGGCTGTAGACTGTTCAGAAGTCCGTCGTTTGTAGTTTCCTATGGCACTGGGTCAAGAACCCCCTGAAGTCCTCAAACAACGCTTGTTCTACCAGGGGCGTAAATTTAATTTTGAAGTCAGCCGTCTGCGCCTCCCGAACCAAGTAGAGGGAGACTGGGAATGCATTCGGCATCCTGGTGGTGCGCTTGCTGTTCCTGTAACCTCAGAAGGGAAGTTGATCCTATTGAGGCAGTATCGTTTTGCTGTACAGGGGCGTCTTTTGGAGTTCCCGGCTGGAACGATAGAACCGAATGAAGCTCCAGAGGAGACTATTAAGCGCGAAATTGAAGAAGAAACCGGATATCGCGCTCACAAATGGCAAAATTTAGGTAAGTTTTCCCTTGCTCCCGGTTATTCAGATGAATTTATCTACGCTTTTTTAGCGCAAGATTTAGAACGTTTGGAGATACCTCCCAGTCAAGATGTTGACGAAGATATTGAAACGATTTTGATGACTCCCCAGGAATTAGAGCAAGCAATTCTGGCGGGTGAACCAGTAGATGCTAAATCGATTTCTAGTTTTTTCTTAGCTCGTCCTTTTTTACAATAGTTCGTCACGTTAAAGTCTGCGACTACACAAAATTAGCCAGTTTAGACTGGCTAATTTTTTATATTTTAATAGCCAGA
This sequence comes from Trichocoleus sp. Lan, assembly GCF_039961855.1. Classification (NCBI taxonomy): domain Bacteria; kingdom Bacillati; phylum Cyanobacteriota; class Cyanophyceae; order Leptolyngbyales; family Trichocoleusaceae; genus Trichocoleus; species Trichocoleus sp. Lan. Next base: position 81,431 of record NZ_JAMPKA010000008.1, read on the forward strand.
TATAAGATTATTTCAATTCTCAATTAGGTGCGATACATCAGTAGGGGCATGATATGTCATGTCTCTACTGAGCATTAGAACTGCAATATATTCCACCCACCTGAGAAACGCTATATAGGAATCTTGTTTGATTTGTAAGATACCAGCGGTTCAGATCCGCGACTTCTTTAAAGTCGCGGATCTCGCCTTCACGAATCATTGAGGATTGCTATAGCCGTTTAGTTTGCAGTCACTCGCAGGAGTGATACACACGGTGTTGTCACCTTTTAAACTGTCAAACATAAGCGAGTTATTTGAAAAGCAAGGATTGAATGTCTGACCTGATTTTGTTTTGGCACCGCCGCGATTTACGCATTTCGGACAATCTAGGATTGGCTGCTGCACGGCAGCAAAGCCAAAAGGTGGTAGGGGTTTTCTGCCTAGATCCGAATATTTTGAAAAAGGATGATGTGGCACCGGCAAGAGTGACTTATATGATTGGTAGTTTGCAGTCACTCCAAGAACGCTACGCGAAGGCTGGTAGCCAGTTGTTGATCCTTCTAGGCAATCCGACTCAAGCAATCCCAGCTTTGGCGGCGGAGCTAAATGCGAAGGCTGTATTCTGGAATTGGGATGTCGAGCCTTATTCAAAAGAACGCGATCGCGCTATTAGCGAAGTCCTGAAAGAAAAGGGTATTTTTGTCCAAAATCACTGGGATCAGCTATTACACGCACCAGAGGAGATTCGCTCAGGTTCTAATCAGCCGTACACAGTTTATACTCCGTTCTGGAGAAATTGGAGTAGTAAACCCAAGGCTAAACCTGCACCCGAACTCCAAAATGCCGAGGGACTTACACCAGAAGAACAGCAGAAAGCACGACAAGCGGGTGCGGGTGAACTGCCTACGGCTCAGGATTTAGGATTTATTTGGGAAAACGAACTGGTGAGTGCGCCAGGGGAGAAGGCGGCGCAAGAGAAGCTGGCAGAATTTTGCGATCAAGCGATCGCAGAATATAAAGAACAGCGGAATTTTCCGGCGGTTAGCGGCACCTCTCAACTCAGCGCCGCTTTGAAATTTGGTGTAATTGGCATTCGCACGGTTTGGGATGCCACGCTGAAGGTGTTAGAAGACAACCGCAGCGAGGAAAAAGATACCCATATCCGCACATGGCAACAGGAACTGGCATGGCGAGAGTTCTATCAACACGCGATGTATTGGTTCCCAGAATTAGCCGAGGGTGCCTTCCGCGAAACGCTCAAAAATTTCCCGTACGACACCAATCCAGAACATTTCCAAGCTTGGTGCGAGGGGAGAACCGGCTACCCGATTGTCGATGCAGCAATGCGCCAGATGAATCAAACAGCCTGGATGCACAACCGCTGTCGGATGATTGTTGCCAGTTTTCTTACCAAAGACTTGCTAATCGATCCGCGCTTGGGGGAAAAATACTTCATGCAAAAGCTATATGACTGGGATCTTTCTGCGAACAATGGCGGCTGGCAGTGGAGTGCTTCTAGCGGGATGGACCCCAAGCCAGTCCGAATTTTTAACCCAGCTTCTCAATCGCAGAAATTCGATCCAGACGGGGAATATATCCGGAAATGGGTGCCAGAACTCAGGTCTGTAAATACAGAATATCTCGTCAGTGGGAAGATACCGGCGAATGAACGCGATCGCTGTAATTATCCCGCCCCGATTGTGGAACACCAGCTACAGCAGCGTCTGTTTAAACAGCGCTATCAGCAGCAAAAAGAAGCACTAGGGGATAAAGATAAAGAGTAAGCGTCTGGTGGACAGTGCCCGCCGGACAAGCGTGCTTTCAATACCCTAAAGTGTCACAATAACCACAGCCAATCCTTCAATCAAGAAGATGATTTGAGTATTCATCTTTAGGGTGGCTGCTGATGTCATCTTCACATGACCGCTCCATCAACATTAAAGTAACGATTAGCAATTCGCAGCCTCAGTTATTGCAAGGACTGGATGTTTGGCTGCGCTTGGGTTTGATTTCTGAGGCTCAGGTTAACGATTTAAGTCAAAAATACTTGGTTTGTGCGTTGCCACCCGCTGCGGTAACGCCCAAACCAACGCCTGAAGTAACGCCTCAAATTACGATATCTTCTGATTCGCAGTTACTACCAGCTGCTGCTGGTAGGAATGCTTCTCGCCAACATCCCAAAGCGATCCCAGGGGTATGGCAGTCGCTGATGGCAGAACTCAGCGTCCGGTGGCTGCTGTTTTTGGGAGTGTTCATGGTGGTGGTGTCCTCCGGGGTGCTAGCCGCCACTCAATGGGAAAGATTTCCTGCTGCTGGGCAGTATGGGGTTTTATTCGCGTATACCTTGATTTTTTGGCGGGTAAGCGCTTGGGCGAATCGCCAACCCAGTTTGCAATTGACGGCGCAGACGTTGCAAATTGTCACCCTACTGTTAATGCCCGTGAATTTTTGGGCAATGGATAGCTTTGGGTTGTGGCAGAATCCCGTCAATCTGATAGTAGTTGCGATCGCATCCATTCTTCTGACAGCGATCGCTTTCCAAGTATTGAAAAATTGGCGCTTGGCTGCTTCTGGACGGCTGAAACTACTAGAAGCGTTGCCAGCATTGAATATCCTGGGACTCAGTTACCTGCATTGGGGCTGGAATTTGTCAGGATTTCCCGTCATCGCCGTTTATCTGGGAATGGTGGGAACGTCCCTCCTGGCGTTCTATCAAGTTCGTCACCGACAAGCTGCGAAGACTATCGAAAAAACGGGAATCGGGATCGAGTTGCCAGCCGGGGTAGTGATTTATGCCTTGGTGGTGCTGCTGGTACGAGCAATTTTTATTGTCCAAGTACCTGTAACGCAGTTGGGGTTAGCCCTTGGTATCTGCGGCTGGCTGGTGGCGTGGTTATCGCAACAGCAACCCGAAACATCCACCGAATCACTCCCATTGCCGTGGGAGAAAGTTGGCGGTAGTTTGTTGTGCCTCGGTTGGCTGGTTTCGGTAGGAACAACGGTTCCCTGGCAAGCAACGGCAGTTAGCGGATTGGGCTTGTGGTTTTTCTTCAGCCGATTGCAGCGTTTTTGGCTACAGGTTGATCTGGCAGCATTTTTAGGAATTGGCTTACAGACGATTTGGCTGGTTTGGCGGTTAGTTCCGGGTTCCGTGCAAGAATGGGCGATCGCAACTGGCACACAACTGACGGGTTCGGAAACGGTTCCTTGGGCGTTGCTGAGCCTGGTTTTATTTCCCTACGTTGTTTTTATCGTCGGGGTCAGCGATTGGCTGCATCGAGCTGCTAAGACCGATTTAGCCACTTTTGGCGAACAACTGGCACTCACTTTTGGGGCGGTGCTGAGTCTAATTAGTTTACTAAATCCCACATTGCGATCGCTCAATCTGTTGTTTTCGACTGTGACACTGGCAGTTGTGACACAGCGCCGACTTCCCACTAGGGTCAGTCTGGTGTATTTCACTCACTTGGTGGGGTTGCTGACGCTATTCTCTACAATTGACCGCTTTTTTCCCAATCTGCACCAAGAAGTTTGGGCAAGCATTTTGTTGGCGGTGATGGTTGCCGAATGGACCCTTCACGTCCTACTACCCTCCTCAGTACTTCTGTGGAAGCAAAGTGCTTGGCACATCGGTTTAGGGCTGGCGGGACTCAGTTATCAATTACTGTTAGCGAATGTTTCCTTATTCGGGGACGATGCCTTTAGCCGTCAGCAGTGGGCAATTTTCTGGCTAATTACACCTTTGGCTTTGACGGGAGTTGCCAGTCAAACTGCTGGAAAGCAACGCACATTGGCGAGTTGGTTGAGTGTCGCCAGTTTGGGAATGCTACAAATTCTCACATTCGTGCTACCTGGAGGTAGATTCATTAGCTTAGGAATGGCAACTGGGCTGATGTTGGTGAATACGCGCTATTTGCGGCATCTGGCGGCAGCCGTCATTACCGTCGGGTTTAGCCTGAGTTTTCTCGGCGTGCTGCTGGGGGATGGTGTGCCTGGAGTGCCGCCCCTTTCGGTACCGGGTTGGTTTTTAGCTGGAGCGATCGCGCTGGTGGGTTTATGGCTTGCCAGAACCTGGCTGATGCGTCGTCATGGGACGTTAGCGGCACTTTATGCACAAGCGGTTGAGAGTTGGGCGATCGCGTTGTGTAGTTTTGAGCTGTTGATGCTAACGCTGCATTCCCTTTTTCTCTACCAAGGGGTTGCTTCTCCCGGTGGGGAATATTTACTTGCAGTTACGTTGACAATTGGGGCGATCGCTTATCGCAGTTGGCAACAACCGAATCATTGGGCATTTTACGGACTGGGTTGGGGTTTAGAACTGTTAACAGCCGAAACGTTGGGCTTCTTTGAACACTCGGTGATGAATTTAGCGATCGCAAATATCGTCTTAGGTTTAAGCACGCAGCTTTTGGGAGAAGCATGGCGGCGGCGATCGCAAATCGAAAGTGTTCCGAACAGGTGGCATATCCTGCCGCTACTATACGGCGTGTTGGGGGCACTTCTGCGGTGGGATACTTTTACCAGTTGGACGGGATTGTGTACGCTTGCGATCGCTTTCATTGCGATTGGAGTTGGCAGACGACGGCAGGAACTTAAACCCATCCTCTATTTGGGACTTCTGGGAGTATCCATTTCTGCCTACGAACTTTTGTTCTATCAACTTTTACAAGCATCAGGTGGAGCTTTGGGCGATGGATTCATTGTCATGTCCGCCCTCGGCACCAGCATCATGTATGCCTATCGCCTGCTATTCCCCTGGCTTCTAAATTACTTACACCTTACTGCTGAAGAACTGAAAGTAATTGCCCATCTTCATTGGGCTTGGAGCAGTTGCTTACTCATCGCGGCGATTGGTAATCCCATTGCAGCTAGCCGAATTCTCGGATTAGGAACTGGCTTGTTTTTAATCCGATACGCGATTTTTCAAGGTCGCAGATTTTCCCTTTCTTTCCTCCCAAAAGACAGGGAAAGTTCCCAAGTCCCTTTAAAGACAGAGGAAAATTCAGCACCTTCCTTATTCAGTGAAAACTGGAGGATTACCATTGCAGAAGTCTGGGTTTACCTAGGTTTATTAGAAGTAGGTGTCATCAGAATATTTTGGCTTTATACAGCCATTGGGCAGTTCTGGGCTGGGCCATTAGTTCCCTGGAAAGCCCCGATTTCTTGTGTTTGGGCTTATTTTCTGTATATTTTGCCTTGGGAGAAGTGGGGATGGCCTAAAAGACCTTGGCTGCACGCGGCATATATTCTGCCACTGGTGATGATTTGGGAAACCAGAGTAGAAATTCACCCGATTAGCTTGCTGATAACAGCGGCATTTTATATCTTTATTGCCAAATTATCCAATCAAATTCGCTTTACTTATATCAGCCTAGCACTGATTAATTGGGCACTTTTTCGGTGGTTTTTGGAATTACAATTTTTCGATTACTTGTGGTACGTTATGCCGATTGGCTTATCCTGGCTGTATATTGCCCAAGTCGATTCTGGGTTGACGCTACCAAGCCGCAAACAGACTCGCCACCTATTTCGTTGCCTAGGCGCTGGGGTAATTTGTGGAGCGGCATTTTTGCTACACCAAGAAACTGGATTGGTACCGGGAATTTTGAGTATTTTATTCATTTTTGCTGGATTAGCTTTCCGAGTCCGGGCATTTCTCTACGTTGGTACCGCCACTTTTTTACTGACTGCTTTTTATCAGTTGGTGATTTTTGTTTTCCGTTACTCCTTTTTCAAGTGGGTGATCGGGTTGATAGTGGGTATCAGTTTTATCTCGATTGCCGCTAATTTTGAAACTCGGCGCGATCGCTTTATCGCTTTGGTTCGGCACTGGCTGTCAGAATTGGAACAATGGCAATAATTTCTACTGGTTCAATCCCAAAAGGATTAAATTTAGCCCTGCTTTGCTCCCATCCATCAGGTATCTGTTGGCTAACTTAGACATTTGGTAATTGCGTGGCATAATGAAGTATTTGCTTGCCTTATACGATTTGCCCTGTAAATTTACTTGGTTTTCAGATGGGAAATCGTCCCTGAGGATAAGCCGCTGGATTGAGGCGCTGTCCCTAGTCTGGGCGGGCGTACAGCCTGCAATTTAGCAAGATTCAAGAAAACAAAAACAGGAGCGCGAGGCGAACGTGAAGGTTTTGGTTGTTGGCAATGGGGCACGCGAACACGCCCTGGTATGGAAACTGCTGCAATCTCAACGCATTCGGCAGATAGTCTGTGTTCCTGGAAACGGCGGCACAGCTTCTCTGGATCGTTGTCAGAATCTCCCTTTAAGTGTTGATGATTTTGAGGGAATAGCACGATTTGCTCAAGTGAATAACATCTCGCTGGTGGTCGTCGGGCCTGAAGCCCCCCTGGCTTTGGGGATCGCAGATTACTTGCAACGCCAAAATCTCAAGGTGTTTGGTCCCACCAAAGCGGGAGCGCAAATTGAGGCGAGTAAGTCTTGGGCAAAGGATTTGATGCGGGAAGCGGGTATCCCAACCGCCAACTCAGAGGTGTTTACAGAGCCAGAAGCTGCAAAAGCTTATGTAGCAGCGGAAGGGGCACCGATTGTTGTTAAAGCCGATGGTTTGGCAGCGGGTAAGGGTGTTACAGTAGCGGCAACGGTGGAAGAGGCATACTCTGCGATCGCAGATTTATTCTCCAGTCGAGTCAAGACTGTAGTGATTGAAGAATATTTAGCGGGTCAGGAAGTCTCGGTTTTGGCGCTGTCGGATGGCTTGACCGTTCGCCAGTTGTTACCGGCTCAAGATCACAAACGCATCGGTGAGGGCGATACAGGGGCAAATACGGGCGGAATGGGAGCCTATTGTCCTGCTCCCATCCTGACACCTGCCCTGAGTGCGCGGGTTCAGAAAGAAATTCTGGAGCCGACTGTTGCCGCTTTAAAAGCGAGGGGCATCGACTACCGGGGTGTCCTTTATGCTGGGTTAATGATTACCCCCGAAGGCGATCCGAAAGTTTTGGAATTTAACTGTCGCTTTGGCGATCCGGAAACACAGGCGATCTTGCCTTTACTCGAAACCCCTCTAGAAGACTTATTGGTTGCCTGCGTCGGACAGAAACTTGCCCAACAGCCTCCGATTGCGTGGAAACCAGGCGCTTCCGCCTGTGTCGTTGTAGCGGCGGGGGGTTATCCCGAAAGCTATAAAAAAGGTCACATCATTACCGGCATTGAGCAAGCCGAGGCAGCAGGAGCAAATGTGTTCCATGCAGGCACTCAGAAGAAGCAGCAACAAGTGGTGACAGAAGGCGGTCGGGTGTTGGGAGTCACCGCCATTGGAGAGGATTTTGATGCAGCGATCGCTCAAGCATACGCGGCGATTAATTGCATTGAGTTTGAGGGGATGTACTACCGACGGGATATTGGTTATCGCGTCCGCACGGCAGGGAAACTTTAGCGTTTAACGTCATGTGCAACTGCAATCCAATCGCTCCTCGTTTCCAAAGCTCTGTAGCCTAAGCTAGAGAGTTTTGGAAAGTTGCACATCACGTAAATCTTTAAATTTCTTCAAAATCTTAGTCAAGCTGCATCCAAAGATACATGAGAGTTCCAGGGGGAACTTGAGAAAATAGAAGTGGATAAATATAATTGAGAAACGTTCAGAAATCCACCTATCCCTGGGAAGAATCCTCTACAATTTTTGATAAATCTCTAATTTTTACCATTTTTAGTGGCAAATTTACCTTGCTGGCTCTATTAAAAACCCTTCGAGAAGTTATTGCCCATTGGTGGTCTGAGTTTACTCTCCAGACGCGCCTGATGGCGGCTGCTACCTTAGTCGTCTCCTTGGTGATGAGCGGTCTGACCTTCTGGGCAGTGAATACAATTCAGCAGGATGCTCGGCTGAATGATACTCGCTTCGGGCGCGACCTGGGTTTGTTGTTGGCGGCGAATGTCGCGCCTCAGATTGCTGAAAAGAATCTGACGGAGGTGGCACGTTTTTCTCACCGCTTCTACAGCAGCACCTCCAGCGTGCGCTATATGCTCTACGCCGACGAAACTGGCAAAATCTATTTTGGAATTCCTTTCTCTGAGTCCGAGGTACAAAACTCGCTGACAATTCAGCGTCGGATTCAATTGCCAGAGGATTACGCTGATAATTCCGACTTACCAATGGTGCGTCAGCACCTAAGTCCGGATGGGGAAGTTACGGATGTCTTTGTTCCCCTGTCGCACGATGGCAAAAATTTAGGGGTTTTGGCAATTGGGATTAACGCCAATCCAACCGTGGTGGCGTCGTCCCATCTGACACGAGATGTCACGATTGCGGTATTTATTTCCATTTGGGTGATGGTGATTTTGGGGGCTGTTTTTAATGCCTTAACCATTACTCAGCCAATTAAAGAACTTCTCGTTGGGGTTAAAAATATTGCCGCTGGCAACTTCAAGCAACGAGTTGACCTGCCACTCGGAGGAGAACTGGGCGAACTGATTTACAGTTTCAACGAGATGGCAGAACGGCTGGAGAGTTATGAAGAGCAAAATATCGAGGAACTGACAGCAGAGAAAGCCAAGCTAGAGACGTTGGTTTCTACGATTGCTGATGGAGCGGTGCTGATAGACACCAACTTTCAGGTGATCTTAGTCAACCCGACAGCGCGACGAATTTTCGGGTGGGATGGCGTTGATGTGGTGGGATCTAATGCTCTGCATTGCTTGCCTTCTCCAGTAAACTTGGAGCTAGCGCGACCCCTGCATCAAATTGTTGCTGGCGAATGCGAAGGGGCAGAGTTTCGGGTGACGCTATTCCAACCGGCGAACCGCACCGTCCGCATTCTCCTAACGACCGTCCTCGACCAGTACCGGGAAACCATCAAGGGAATTGCGATGACGGTACAGGATATTACTCGTGAGGTAGAGCTGAACGAGGCGAAAAGTCATTTTATTAGCAATGTTTCCCACGAATTGAGAACGCCGCTTTTTAACATCAAGTCGTTTATTGAAACGCTCCACGAATACGGCGAAGATTTGACAGAAGAGGAACGTCGGGAATTTTTAGACACTGCGAATCGAGAAACAGACCGCCTGACTCGCCTGGTAAATGACGTTTTGGATTTATCTAGGCTTGAGTCGCACAAGCGCTATCACTTTGAGCCTGTAGATATTGCCCAACCTGTGGAGCAAACGCTGCGGACTTACCAGCTAAACGCCCGCGATAAAGGAATTGAACTCATCCAAGAGATTGAACCGAATTTGCCAGCAGTCTGGGGCAACTATGATTTGTTGCTCCAGGTGTTTGCTAATCTGGTCGGTAATGGACTGAAGTTTACTGAGACAGGCGGACGGGTGGCAATTCGCGCCTATTTGCTGGAGTCGAGGGATGAGCGGAGTCAAGGCGGAGTCTTCCCTTCCGGCGCAGAGGAACGCGGGAAAATTCCTGCAACGAACAATCCCAAATTAGTGCGGATTGAAATTTCTGATACGGGAATCGGCATCGATACAGAAGACCAAGAGGCAATCTTCGATCGTTTTTTCCGAGTAGAAAACCGAGTTCACACCCTTGAAGGAACAGGTTTGGGTTTGTCAATTGTTAGAAATATCATTGAGAAGCATCACACCAGGGTTCACTTGGTTAGCGAGGTCGGCGTCGGTACAACTTTCTGGTTTGACTTGACGGTTTTTCAAGAAGCAGCACCCGTTGAGGAGTTGCCTCTAAAAGAAGCAAAAGAAGCTTCAGGAACCAGTTCGGTTACGGCGAAGGTTGTCTAGATTATTTGCTTGCATAGAAAGCGATCGCTAAACTTACGACGATGAGACCGAATAGCAGCAACAAAGGCTGGTTTCGCTGACACCAAAGTTGAAGCGAGTGACGCCAGCCGAGACTGTAGCGAGTGACAGTCATCGGGTGAGATTCTTGAGAGCGATCGCTATACATCGTACATTCTTTGGCGTAAGGACGCTTGGAAAACGTACAGGTATCATCTTCGTGGTAAGTGCAGGTGTCGCACAGAAATTTCTCACCTGTTGCTCGATGCAGGGGAATGCCAGGATGACCGTAGGCTTTTAGCTCGGTTCGGCAATAAGGGCAGGTCGTTACCTGGGCATTGACGGGTTGATGGCACTTTGGACAGTTCGGCATGGATAGCAGCACGGTAATTCTAGGTTTCTATCCAGTCAGCAAGTCGCAATCTAAAAAGACCTCTAGATCCAGTTTAAGCTTGGGGAAACTTTCGGATTTGATATTCTGCTAACTGAACGATGGGAAAAGCCTTTCCCATCGCTTGGACAAACTGCTGCTCGATTTCTTCCAGGCGTTCTGATGGAACAGACTTCCACTGTTCCCGCGTCGCCCAGCGAATGACTAAAATGACCTCTGTTGGCTCGTTCGGGTTAAGCCAGACTTCTTTACCCAAAAAACCCGGACAGGTAGTAAGGAAAGCTGTCCAGATTTCGCCATCCTTCTGAATGTATTTTTCCCGCAGTTCGGGGGCGACTCTTACCTGAAGCCACTCAATTACCATGAGCTGGAGTATAAGCTGCTTTGAAGCTGTAAATAGACTCTTCAATCATCCATCAGACAGATTGATTTTGCCACGAGCAAAGTCTGGAAGATAGGCGGCAGTTGTTGAGAGAATGTCACAAAATAGAACTGTAGGCGAAAAATCGGTAAGATTTTAGCACCGCTTTATGATACGTGTTTAGCCGCTCAAAGTCGCGGCGGAGTGACAGGAAGGGAAAATGGATAATAACAACTGGCTTAAGCAGCTACTAATGATGGGTGTGGGGACTACGTCTTTGGTAGCCGACAAAATCCGCGAAGTGAGCGATGAATGGGTCAAGGAAGGCAAAATCAACCCCGAGCAAGCTAAGGGGATGGTAGATGATTTGATGCAGCAGCTCAAGTCAGATCAGGGGAACTTGGAGATCCAGATGCAACGGCAAATGCGGAATATGTTGCAGGATCTGGGGGTTCCTCGCCAGTCGGAAATGGATGAATTGCGGGGACGCATTGACCGGCTCGAACGTCAGGTGCGTGATATGGAAAATAAGCTCTGGCGGTAAGTAAAGCTGATAGGATTGAAAATCTAGTGGGACAATCAATTTTGGATTTTGGATGGGGAATTTTGGATTAAATCGAAAATTCTCTCAATCTAAAATCTAAAGTTTTGAGGTCTTAGAGGTACGGAGAACGGATGAATGAGAGAAATTCTAATCAGCGTTGGGGTAATGTTTACCTGTGTAGTACTCTTGATTTTTGCTCAAGTTACGAGCAGCAATCAAGGAGATGCAAAAGCAGCTGAACTAACCAAAACTGAAACCGCAGTTGTTGCAAAAACTCCCAGTAACGATCCTACTGCTGATATTACAAGGCTTATAACGATGAATACCAACCCGGGAAGTGATGAAACTGCCAGTGGCGAAGTGAAGACAACGCCTTCTGGTCTTAAGTACACTGAGTTAAAGGAAGGCGAGGGGGCAACTCCTAAAACAGGTCAAAGGGTGGTAGTGCATTACACCGGCACTCTAAAGGATGGCACGAAGTTTGATAGTTCGCGCGATCGCAATTCTCCCTTCGAGTTCAAACTCGGCGTTGGACAAGTCATCAAAGGCTGGGACGAAGGACTCAGCACCATGAAAGTCGGCGGACGCCGCCAGTTAATTATCCCTCCTGAATTGGGATATGGCTCTCGTGGTGCGGGTGGAGTCATTCCTCCCAACGCCACTCTAATTTTCGACGTAGAATTGTTGGACATTAGATAACTAAATCCTCAGTTTTTAGAACCCCGATTTCTCCAAGAAATTGGGGTTGTTTTTCGCATAATCAGCAAGAGTATATGTTGAACTTCTTCTTGGTAGGAGAATATACAATTACTTGCTAGGCAAAAATGTAGTATTTAAACAACATCCAGCGTAAATTCAGCGAGCACGATCGGCATTTACGTGACAAAATTCATTAGGAATGCCAAAAAGTGTGAGGAGAGACCGTCTTGAAACTGTTTCGTGCCCCTCTAAAATTTTGCCTCGCGGTGCTAGTTAACGCTTTAGCGAGCGCTAGCATTGCCCAAGCAGCAGAATTTCCAACTGTGTCAGAGGAAACCCATCCCTTTGCCCAGGATACTGACGCTCTAGTTGGGGCAGATACCGTTTCTCAGGGAACTGAAGAGACTGATGCGATGGATCGAGTCAGCAACGTGTCGCAGTTGCGAGATTTAGAACCGACGGATTGGGCGTATGAAGCCCTGCGATCGCTTGTTGAACGTTACGGTTGTATTTCAGGATATCCGGATGGCACCTTTCGTGGCAATCGGGCGCTGAGTCGTTATGAATTTGCGGCTGGGTTAAATACCTGCTTGCAGCAAATTGAGAAATTGATTGCTGCTAGTTCAGCAGATTTTGTCACCAAAGACGATTTAGGAACCTTACAACGGCTGATTGATGAATTTGGAACAGAACTGACGGCGCTGCGGGGTCGAGTGGATACTTTGGAAGCTCGAACAACCCAACTGGAAGCTCACCAATTTTCTACGACCACTAAATTAGGCGGTGAGGTTATCACCTATGCAGGCGATGCTTTTGGTGAGAATGCTAGCGATGTAAATAACGCTACTCTCGGTCATCGGACTCGCATTGATTTTAACACTAGCTTCACTGGAAAAGACCGCTTAAGGACTCGTTTTCAAATCACTAATTTGAGGCAGTTTGACACTGGGGCAACATTTGGTGGAGGGCCAGATCCAGGCTTAACAGGTGAAACTCGGTTTACTCCCAGTAGCGTATCTCAAAATAATGAAGCCAGAATTAGCCAATTAGAGTATCGCTTTCCAGTTGGAGACAAACTCAGAATTTATATTGAAGCGGGTTCAATCGATCCGTCGTATGTAACAGATACAATTGCTCCTTTTATCGACACTTCTACGGGTGCTATTTCTAATTTTGGTCAAGTCAATCCTGTGTATTTTCCCTTGGGAAATCGAGCGGGGATTGCAGCAAATTATGCCCTTAGCGAAGCCCTCAGTTTAGATGTTGGTTACTTTGGTGAAGACGCCCTTAACGGCCCTAGTAACCCAGGCAGAGACTCAGGTATATTTAATGGTGGTTACAGTGCTTTTGCCCAGTTAGTTTATAGTGGCGATCGCTTGAAACTTGGCTTGCTTTACCTGAACTCTTTTTCTCAAGCTTTTGGTGTCGATACTCTCGCAGGTAGCAACGCCGCCAAAGTCATCGATCTTACCGATCCTGATGGGAATCCTGTGGTGGGTAATGGTTACGGCGCACAAGTTAACTACCGATTTAGTCCCCGCTTTGAACTCGGTGGCTGGGTGGGTTACACTGCCGCCCGCGCTCTTGGTAATATCAAGGGGGATGCAGATGTCTGGAATTATGCGGTAACGCTGGCTTTCCCTGATTTGGGCAAAAAGGGAAATTTAGGTGGCATTGTGTTAGGGATGCAACCAAAGTTAACAGGGACTAGCAATCGTGCTTTAGCAGAGGCGATTGGTTTACCTCCCGGACAAAGAAGCGATCGCGATACCGGATATCACATCGAAGCTTTCTACAGATATCAATTAACCGAAAATATTTCGATTACTCCTGGTTTCTTTTGGCTAACAGCACCTAACCATGATGAGCGAAATCCCGATGCTGTGATTGGTGTGGTGAGAACGAGTTTCGTCTTTTAGAATCAAACAAACCTAACCTGCTGACTTTCTCCTAAGAGGAGAAAGTTAGAGGGAGGTGAAGAGGGTTTGGAGTAAGGTTAACAAACCTATGTTTTTTTATGAGCTTATTTATCATAAAAATTTTGAAAATGTAACTTTATGTAAGCAAAATATCATCCTTAAGATAGTAGAAATGGTCTTGTGGTTTGAGTGTTAAATATTTATACATCAAGACATTAAGGACTTACTAGCCATGCCAAAAAGGAAATGGCTTTTTGCCATCCTATTTTCTATCACATTATCGATAAGTTTACTTTTTGGGGGTTGGAGAAGCGATCGCGTCTTTGCACAATCGCCACAATATCAAGGTAAAAAATTTGTGATGGTCACGTCAGCGGACTATCCACCTTATGAATTTCGAGATACGGCTAGCGGTAGCGCTGATATTGTAGGTTTCGACGTAGACATTGCCAACTATATTGCTAAAGAGCTAGGGTTTCAACTTGAGATTAAAGATACAGATTTTAGCGGCATAATTCCGGCTGTGCAATCCGGTCGGGCTGACTTTGCGATGGCTGGGATGACACCGACAGCAGAACGGAGAAAAAATGTTGATTTTTCCGATATTTACTATGAAGCTAAAAATACAATTGTTGCTAGAAAAGGTAGTAACCTAACGACACCTGAAAGTTTAGCTGGAAAAAAAGTCGGCGTTCAATTGGGTTCTACTCAAGAAAAAGCTGCTAAAGAAATAAAGGGCGCGAATCTGGTAGCCCTTAATAAGACTGGTGAAATTATCCAAGAAGTTAAATCAAATCGTATCGAAGCTGCAATTATTGAAGATACCATCGCTAAAGGTTTTATTGCCAATAACCCAGATTTGGAATTTAATACGGTTCCGAATACTGGGGAAGCAGGGAGTGCGATCGCTTTCGCCCAAGGTTCGCCTCTAGTCAATGACTTCAACCGCGTTCTGGCAGAAATGAAACAGAACGGTGAAATAGAAAGGTTGGTGACAAAGTGGTTTGAAAATAATGGAAAAACTGAAACTCCCGCCAGCAGTTCCAGCTTGGCTTTTGCTAAGATAACGCCTCGGATTCCTTTTATTCTAAAAGGAATATTAGTAACTCTCCAATTCACTGCTATCTCAGCAATTTTGGGCTTTATTTGGGGGACAATCCTCTCTTTATTTAAGATTTCTACCTTTAAACCACTGGTTTGGTTTGCAACAGCCTACACCTCTATCTTTCGAGGAACGCCGCTACTATTGCAAATCGCTTTAGTTTATTACGCAACGCCTCAGTTGATTGGCTACAATATTCCGGCATTATTAGCCGGTGTCATTACCTTTACTCTCAACTCAGGCGCTTACATTTCTGAAACAATTCGCGGCGGTATTCTTGCCGTTGATAAAGGGCAACAGGAAGCTGCTTTGTCTTTAGGAGTTCCCTACAGACCGATGATGCTGGATATTATCTTGCCACAGGCGATAAAAAATATTTTGCCAGCATTAGTAAATGAGAGTATTGCACTACTGAAAGACTCAGCATTAGTCTCTACAATTGGGGTAACTGACTTGTTACGCCGCGCCCAAATTGTGGGTGCAGAACAATATATCTACTTTGAACCTTTGCTATTTGCAGGCGCGATTTACTATTTAATGGTCATGAGTTTAACATGGGGGGGTTATGTACTCGAACGAAGATTACAACGCAGCAGTTAAGGTTGAAGATTTGCATAAATCTTTTGGAAATCTGAAGGTTTTGCAAGGAATTTCGACTGAGATTGGACACGGGGAAGTTGTTGCGGTGATTGGCCCTTCGGGTTCTGGTAAGTCCACTTTCTTGAGGTGCATGAATTTACTGGAAGTGCCAACTTCGGGTAAGATTTATATACAAGGCGCAGACATCACCTCACGAAAAACCGACATTATGAAGGTTCGGCAAAATGTCGGGATGGTGTTTCAACATTTCCATTTATTTCCTCACAAAACCGTCCTTTCTAATGTGACGTATGCGCCTAAAAAGGTAAAGGGCATTTCTTCGGAAGAGGCGCGGCGAGAAGGAATGGAACTGCTGAATAAAGTAGGTTTATCAGAAAAGGCTGATGTTTATCCTTCTAAGTTGTCAGGGGGACAGAAACAGCGGGTCGCGATCGCGCGTTCCTTGGCAATGAAGCCAGATATCATGTTGTTTGACGAACCGACCTCGGCACTCGACCCGGAAATGGTGAAAGAGGTGCTAGAGGTGATGAAAGACCTCACCAAAACTGGTATCACAATGGCAATTGTCACCCATGAAATGGGGTTCGCGCGAGAAGTTGCCGACCGCATTTTGTTTCTTGATGGTGGAAAACTGGCTGAAGATTCACCGCCTAGTAAGTTCTTTACAAATCCAGACTGCGATCGCGCTAAGCAATTTTTGGATAAAATCTTGTAAGAGATAATCGTTAGAGGCTGCATTCTTTCTGTAGACACTTCGGCTAATCTACCACGCTCCTCAGAAATTTAGGCAGCCTCATTCGCTCATTTGAGTAATAAACCAGTTAGTTTTTAAGCAATTGTTGTAGTTTCTGCCGTAGTTTTGCTGTTGTTTATACTGTCTCTTCGTCTCTTACCCCCTTATTTACCCAAAGTTGATTGAAAAACTTCTGTATTTTTATATGGATAAGTAACTTAAATTACAAATACTAGTCTTGAAAATATATTTTTAACTAAATACTTCTGCTTCGATTACTCTTCATTTATCCTGAAATTAGTAGATACAAATTGACAGCGCTCTAAATATATCTTAGCAACTTTATCCATCGGGTTATACCATAAGCAATCTTGAAATAGTTGTGCAGCTTCATGAAATTTTTGATTTTTGTAAAATAACAAAGCTTTTTCAAATATTGTTTTTGCGCTTAATTTACCATCTTTTAATTCCGCTAAATCCCCATCGAATACTTCATAAACTGTTACTTCTTCGGATTTACCTTTTATTTTCACCCGATCGATAATGCGGATGAAGTAATCAGATGAATTTTGTAATTGTAAAAAAGTCTGATGACTGATTAATAATGACACTCCATACTCTTTCGTCAATCCTTCAATACGGGAGGCTAAGTTGACAGCATCGCTAATGACAGTGCCCTGCATCCGGTTATTTCCTCCCACCGTACCCAGCATCAAAGAACCCGTATTGATGCCAATTCCGATTTGAATTGGATGATAACCAGTTTGGGCGCGATGCTGATTATACTCGGCAAGATTATGTAGCATTGTAATGGCTGCTTTAATAGCATCATCTGCACTACCACTAAACAGCGCCATAATCCCATCACCGATATATTTATCAATGAAGCCGTTATTCTCAGTAATAGCAGGCTCCATGCGGCTCAAAAAGGCATTAATAAATTGAAAATTGTCTGACGGCGTCATTTTTTCTGATAGTGCAGTAAAGTCTCGAATGTCGGCAAATAATACCGACATTTCCTGCTGCACTTGGTCGCCTAATGTGACATCAATAATGCTTTGTTTCTTCAAAAACTGAAGAAATTCACGGGGTACAAACCGCTCGTAAGCAGTGTTTAGTTGATAAAGTTGATCGATTAACTGAATTCGCTCTGCTTCTGCCTTCTTGCGTCGCGTGATATCTTGAAAGGCAGCGATCGCGTAGACAATTTCGCCCTTCTCATCAAAAATTGGCGTTGCCCACACCTCTATCGGGATAATCTTGTCTGCTTGGCGAACCTCCATATCATCAACAGTCGAGCAGGAGCCACTCAACGCCAGCGCTAGGGGCTGTTGGGCATTCGGGTACAACCGATCTGTCCCTGCCACATAAGCTTGATAAAGTTCTGGCAGTTGAGCGGTAGTGTCTTCCAGGGCGATGCCCTTGCCGAGTAACCGCTGTGCCGTATGATTGGCGTAGTAGGGTTTGCCGCTCGCATCAATCACGAAAACACCCACTGGCACGGCTTCTAGAAATTGAGCCAACCTTCTCTCGCTGGCACGTACTACCTCCTCTGCTTTTTGATGCAACTCAGCTTCCACCCTATCGGAATGTTCCGTAGTCGTCTCCAGCAAAATTTCCAAATCGATCTTATCTCTAGTAACGATTGTCAAAAGAGACTGGAGTGCTGCTTGACTCGCTTGTAGTGCTTCTTCGGTACGCTGGCGTTCGGCAATTTCGGCTTGTAGCTTTTGATTGGACTGATGCAGCTGGGCTTCAACCATATCGGAGTGTTCTGTCGTCGTCTCCAACAAGATTTCCAAATCAGCTTTTTTGTTTTTTAAGTCTTCCAATTCCCGGCGCAGATTTGCGATTTCTAAAAACAGCTGTTCCCTTGAGGGTTGTTCTTCTTGCATCGCCTTAGGATTTGCACTTGACGAAAATGAACTTATCTAGTTTTAAGTGCCAGTATCTTAGCCTTGTAGGAGTTTTTATGCCAATTCCAGCTGCAAAGAAGGCATTAGTCGCTGCAAATTTTTCAACGACTTACTTTGCCAGGGGATATTCTTAGAGCCTTGTACAATCATCTGCATACTTGCTTTTTGACGCACGTTGATGACAAATTTCGACAGAACATTGATTCCCGAACTATTCAAAAATTCTAGTTCCCGCAAGTTCAAGGTAATTTTTGGTGGCTCTGAGTCAACTAGATCGTTAAGTAACTTTACGATTGGTGCATATTCTTCCATTCCGCTAAGTCGAAGCGAACCCTGAAAGATCGCTGTTTCAGTAACCGAGTCGTACCAAATGCTGTAATCTTCGGTCTTAATTTCCATTACGCATCAACTCCTTGCATATTCTGAACAACTCGGTAAGCTATACTGCCAACTGCACCATTGTGGTCACGGCGATCGCTTCCGGCTCCGACTCTTTTTGGATAGTCTCAAACTTCCAACCTAGCTTAGCCTGATAATCGTTCATCATTGTCAAAAAGCCTAGCCCAGATTCGCTCTCGCTCTCGTCTTCTGCATTTTTTTCTAGCTGGCGAAGATACAACTCGCTCGGGTCGCAGGTGGTTAACTCTGTGATAAATGCCTGAAACTTAGCGATCGCGCTTGGATTGATATTGTTCGTACCGAGGAATACCAGGCGATCGTTATGCATTTGCAGCCGAATACTAATAGGTTGCACTGATATATCATCGTTAAATTTCATCGCATTCTCTAGCAACTCATTGGCGATAAAACTAACAGCACTTTTGATCTCTGCTTTTGGGTCGGTTTCGGTCGTATTTTTATTACCAGGAAAGAAAGTTGCAAAATAGTCAGCCATAAAATCAGCCGATAAACCATTATTGCGCCAGCGTTGCTTTAGGGGGATGGAGGTAGGCGAAAATACAATTGTTAAGCCTTCCTGACTGCTTGGAAGCTCGTCCCTGAAGTCTCCGAATATTTGAATCATATCAATTTGGTAATTGGTAATTGGTAATTGGTAATTGGTCATATTTTGAGTTCTAAGTCTTGAAATATAGTGGTTACTCCTCTCGCTTACAATACATTCTGCTACTTGCTTCTTAACCGCCTCTTTGAAAAGCAAAGAAGGGGAATATGGAACTGCTCCCTGGTTTTCGGGCAGCGGCAGAGGTGGGATTAAACTGTACTGCATCCAAACGAGAATTACTATAAATAATTCCTTTTAACTAAACATTCATTACCAATTACACATTTTTGCTTGAACATCGCGAAGATGATTTGCTTGTACATTGGCTCATTGATTTGCCTCTGTACAGCTAATCGGAATCTCAATGTAGAATTCTGTTCCTTGTCCTAGTTCAGAGATACATCCAAGCTGTCCCCCATGTTTTTCTACTACAATTTGATGACTGATTGAGAGACCCAATCCAGTGCCTTTGCCGACTTGCTTGGTTGTAAACAAAGGTTTAAACAACTGTTGTTTTGACTCTTCTGAAATACCAACTCCATTATCTGCAATCCGAATCAAAATATGAGAGAAATTTAGCCCAAAAAATGAAGAATCAACTAATTTATTTTCAGTTTTTACCCTTAGATTATTCTGCCTTATTTCCGTGCTAATCCGAATAGTAGGCACAAGTTTTTGATTTTTACTGAAAATTCCAGAAGCTATTGCTTCTTCTAGCGCATCAATGGCATTGGCAATGATATTCATAAATACTTGATTGAGCTGTCCAGCATAGCACTCTATAAGCGGGAGATTTTCATATTGTTTAATTAATGTAATTCCTGGACGATTTCCGTTTGAATTTAAGCGATGCTTCAAAATTAGTAGAGTGCTATCAATGCCATCATGAATATTAAAAAGTGTCTTTCTGGATGTATCTGCACGAGAGAAGGTACGCAGAGACACGCTAATTTGATGGATGCGGTCTATTCCTATCTTCATAGAAGAAAGTATTTTAGGTAGGTCTTCTGCTAGGAAGTCAATATCAATCGCTTGTGCCTCTGATTGGATTTCTGGTACTAGATTTGAATAATGCTGTTGGTAAAGTTTTAACAACCTGAGCAAATCGCAGGTGTAGTCATGGACATAGGAGAGATTGCCAGATAGAAAGTTGACTGGATTGTTGATTTCGTGGGCAATTCCTGCGACTAATTGACCAAGAGAAGACATTTTTTCACTTTGTATTAATTGAACTTGAGCTTGCTGCAAATCGCGCAGCGATCGCGCTAACTGTTGAGCTTTTTCTCGTTCTCGCGCTTCGCTTGCCCTTAGAGATTGCTCAATCTGCTTGCGCTCAGTGATATCAATGATGGTTCCCTCGTAGTAGAGTAAGGTGCCGTTGGCATCACAAATCGCGCGGGTATTCTCGGAAACCCAGATGATGCTGCCATCTTGTTGATAAATTTGATACTCGAATCCTTTAACTTCACCCTGTTTAGTTAATAAATCTAAAAGGTTCTTGCGGCATTTCGGGTCAACATAAACTTGCTCTTTGATTTCTGGGATGCTATTCATCATCTCCTCAGGAGACTCATAGCCGTAAATTTTTGCTAGGGCCGGATTGACACAAATGTAGTGTCCGTCTAATGTAATCTGGAAAATTCCCTCAATGGCATTTTCAAAGATACTGCGATACCTCGTTTCCGCTTGTTGCAGCGCTTCTGCGGATCGCTTGCGCTCGGTGGTGTCTTGAAAGGCAGCAATCGCATAAGCAATATCGCCCCGGTCATCAAAAATGGGGGACGCCCACACCTCTATGGGAATTATTTTGTCTGTTTGATAAATCTCCGTATCGTCAACGGTTACTTTTTCGCCTCTCAACGCTCGTATAATCGGCAGGCGATCGCTGGGGTACAATTGCTCTGTGCCTGCGAGATAAAGTTGATAAGTCTCTGGCAATTCCTCGACAGTGGCTTCTGACATAATGCCTTTGCCTAGGATTTGCTGTGCCGTCTGATTGGCGTAGTAAGATTTACCGCTAGCATCAACCACGAAGACGCCCACTGGCAGGGCTTCTAGAAATTGCGCCAGCCTGCGATCGCTTTGTTTTCCCGCCTCCACTGCCTTGTCATACAACTGCGCTGCAACCGTATCCGAGTGTTCGGTAGTATTCTCCAGCAAGATTTCCAAGTCAACTTTTTCTCTTTTCAAGTCTTCCAATTCTTGGGACAAGCTTTCTATCTTCAAAAAGAGCTGTTCTGTTAATGATTTTTCTTCCTCAATTGCCATAAATTTTTATCTTTGCCAAAAAATGGATTACCCTAGCAAGGGATATTTTTAGAGTTTTGTATCACTATTTAAATATTCCCTTTCTTAGGGGCTTTTGTAACAAACTTTACAGAACATTTACTTACAAACTGGTTAAAACTTCTCGCTCCAGCAATTTGAGTTTGAGAGCGGCAGCAAACTCACGAAAGATAAAGTGCAAGTTCTATACAAACAGCGCAGACTACAGCCTTTGGTGTGAAGGCAATGCAAGCTGTTTTGCATCTACAACAGATAAGAAGTCAAACTCGGCTTATTTCTGTTTAAGAATCAGCAAAGTGATGTCATCGTAAATTTTCTGCTCACCGATATGCCGTCGCAGATCCTCAATCACAGCTTGTTTAATTTCCTCAACGGTCTGTTGGCAGCTGCGGCTGACTATGTCGCACAGCCGATCTAACCCGTATTGCACCTTGAATCTATTTTCGGCTTCAGTAATGCCATCGGTGTACAGCACCACGACGTCCCCTGAGTGCAATTGCAACTGAATCTGGGCAACGAAATTGGTAATGTCTGCTTCTAGCCCAATCGGGAAGCCTAAATCAACCGTGTCTATCCGTTCCACCTGACCGCCGGAACGCACAACAATCATTTCTTCGTGTTGCCCCGTCAGGCGCAGCGTTCCCGCTTGGTAGTCCAGTAAGGAAAAGCTGAGATTTTTATCGGAACTC
Organism: Trichocoleus sp. Lan; assembly: GCF_039961855.1. Lineage (NCBI taxonomy): Bacteria > Bacillati > Cyanobacteriota > Cyanophyceae > Leptolyngbyales > Trichocoleusaceae > Trichocoleus > Trichocoleus sp. Lan. Next base: position 103,374 of record NZ_JAMPKA010000008.1, read on the forward strand.
ATCCGCTGCACATTGTGATAAATAGTGCGGTTGAGTACGTCCAAAAATTTTTTGGGGTCGGTTTCGTTGTTTTCCAGTAGCGTCCGGACTGCTGTCTGCACCATGATCGTTAAGACGCCGCTTTCAAGCCCGTGTCCGGTGACATCGCCGATCCCGATTTTGACTTTATCCTCATAATTGAGTACATCGTAGTAGTCGCCGCCTACCTCTTCGGCAGGTTCCATAAAGCTGGCAATCTCCAGTCCAGGAAGCGATTCAAGTTCTTGCTGTTTAGGCAATAGCATCTGTTGCAGTCGGCGCGTTACGGCTAACTCAGCGCTCATGCGCATATTGTCGGCTTGAAGACGCTCGTTGAGGGCAAGAATCTCGGCGTTGGCGTGAGCGAGTTCGCTGGTGCGTTCGTCAACTTTTTGTTCCAAAGTGTGGCTGTAATTCCGCACCGCCTCCTCAGCTTGCTGGCGCTCGGTAATATCGCGCACCAGTACCACATATTCTTGAAAGTCCTGATTGAAACGGTTAGAGACGGCTGCCTCAACGATGGTGGGATGTTCGGGCGTTTTTAGGGTATGTTCGCTCCGACTCGACCAATTATCTGGCTGACCTGCCAAGGCGGGAAATATCTGGTTGAGACGACATCCTAGGAGATTGGGAGCGATCGCTTTTAATAGTTGCTCGGCGGCTGGGTTGGCTTGCCGAATAACGCCCTTTTCATCGACGACGAGAATCCCGTCAATGGCAATATTGAACAAATGCTCAGACTGTTCTCTGGCTTCGACGATTGCCATGACTTGGGGCAAACTTGTCCAGCAAGCGATCGCTACCCCAACAAAGGCAGCGATCAGCAGCATCACCACATAGAGATTGTTGCCATTCTGACCCAGGTCTACTGTCCCGATTCTGGCTCTAAACATCCAGCTAATCGTGGCAGCGCTACAGATCAGTAAGATCAGGATGACTACCTGAAACCCTACAAAATCGGATATTTTAGTTTGCGATCGCCCTCGGTAATGCTGAATCCACCAAGCAGCATGAAAGGGTGCCCACCGGATGCGGCGTATCACCCGATCTGCTGCCAAAATCCCTAGAGGAAATAGCAACCCAATCAAGAAGTCTTTCCAACCCCAAGCTAAACCCCCAACCACTAAGACAACGACTTCCAGCAAAAAGAAGACCCCCGACCACCAAGGCAGAAATACCTCCGGTCTCTTTCGGCGCAGCCACAGTGCTAAATGTACCGACATGATAGACACAAACCAGCCGGTGTTACTCACCACCGCAATCCGGGCGACATCCCCCCAAGCTAGACAAATGAAAGTGAACAACAACGTCAGCACCAAAGCGGGACCGAATACACCCCGTCGGGACACCACAGCGAACACGGGAGATAAATGTCCGTCTGTAGCAAGTTGGTACAGCATCCGGGGACAGTTGGAAAGCACCGTCGCGCAACTCAGAAGCGACCCAGCAGCGAGAAAGAAGGTAACGATGATCGCTGCCGACTGCCCCCAGAACGGCGTAGAAACTGCTAACAAATTTAAGAAAGTGTCACTACCCAAACCTGGGTCGGTTGCTAAGCGCATCAGTACCCAGGAACCCCCCAGAAAGATGGGCGGCATGATCCAACAGGAGATACTTAGAAACCGCAACGTTTCATCAGGGCGTCGGCTATCAGCAACAAATGCAGACGCAGATTCACAAGCGTAGGTCGTGTAGGTGACGAAGAATAACCACTTCGCCCAATCTACAAAAGAGGGAGGCGACCAACTGGATGGGAAAAAGCCAGGACTTGCTGGGGAAATGGCTAACCAGCCGATGCCAAATAGACAAAAAGCGAGTAAAAGTCCGATTGCCGGGATAACAAAAAATAAGTGCAGGATACTTAAAGCGCGGGTGCCGCTAAACGCCAAAATAAACGCGATCAGCGTCAAGCCAATTTTCACAAGAGTATCGGGACAAGTAATTCCTAAAGGCTCCAGGTTTACCTTAATGAGTTCTGTAAGGACAACCACGTTAATCGCCAGCGTCGAAACCCAGCTGAAGAAGTAACCAACTGCCGCGTAACGGGCTAACCCCGGATAGTGCTTTAGTAATCGGGTGGTATAGTTGGGCGTTCCTCCGGCTACGTCAGGAAAATGCCTGCCTAAGCGTTTTACTTGCAGGTTTAGCAAGATGCCAAGGATCGTTCCTGGCAACCAGACAAAAATAGCCCCCGTACCGAGAGCAATGTGCAGTACGGGGGCTATGGCAGGCCAAGAGATATGAGCCGTTACACCAAAGCCCCACGTTTCCAGAGAGCTAAGACTGCGGGGTAAGCGCGGGGCTGAGTACTGATTCGGAGGCGCAGAGTCTATGATTGTCGGCAATGGTGTTGAGGTCATCAGGTTTATTCGTATTTTTGTCTCAATTTATTTTTAAAGCTTGACAAGGAGAGCGATCGAGCTATTGAGATTTCCAGGAGATTAATTGCAGTAAGATACTTTTTTTAATTTATATGTCGAACTATTCCTATTTGAGTCCTGGCATGATGTCATCGTAAATTGTGCGCTCTGCAAATCTTCGCAGGTTTTCAACACAACGCTGTTCTCGCCAGTATTGCATCCTAGACCTGTTTTCGGCTTCGGTAATTTCATCGGTTATCTTAATTTATCTTCTCTAGAGATACTTGCCTATCTATTCATCGTTGATTTCATAGTTGATTGTTATTGGGATAGTCGTGATGAACCCCAAGCTAAAAACTATAAATTTGAATCAAATCTTTGAATTTGATTCAAATAGAAAGTTTGATGATTAGGTGATTCATATCCTTTCGCTTTATATCTCCAGCCGCAACCCTAATCGAGTATTAGTAAGGGTTCTGCTATGTAGCATCACCACAGAAAGTAGTATTCGTTTGATTTGATAACTACGTTTTTTTTGAGAATTTACACTTTGTAGAGATGCTTTCCAGAAAACATTTTTACAAAGTGTTAAATTCTTGGAATAAGCGATTTAAGGAGCGCCCGACGGTTCGACTGGACGGATAATTGCTGGGGTAGCGGATTCTTCGGGTTGAAAGATTGCCTGAAGTGCTTCTTCTAGAGTTTCTGCCATAACGATCCGGTTTTCGTAAGCGACAATCACTCTCACTAATGTTGGTAGACTATTTTGTTCTGCTTCTAGATAAAGAGGTTCGACGTAGAGAAGCGATCGCTCAATTGGAATTACTAACAAATTACCTTGTATTGCCCTGGAACCCTGCCGATTCCATAGAGAAATCTGTTGAGAAATAACCGGATCTTGGTTGATTAAAGCTTCGATTTGCTCTGGGCCATAGACCAACTCCTGTTTGGGAAACCGATAAAGCAACAGCTTGCCGTAATTCTCCCCATCGGAACGCGCTGCTAACCAGGCAATTAAATTGTTACGTTGGGTGGGTGTAAAAGGAAGCAGTAGAATAAATTCTTCCTCCTGGGCAGTTGGCAGTCTTGTGATTAGGTAGTAGGGTTCTACGGGTCGCGGTTCGCTGCCATAAATCTCAGTCGGAACCTGCCACTGGTCTTCCCGGTTATAGAACACCTGGGGGTCGGTCATGTGATAAGTCCGCAACCGTTCCGACTGAATGCTGAAAAAGTCCACTGGATAGCGGAGATGACTCCGCAGGGAAGTGGGCATTGCATTTAATGGTTTTACCAGGTCGGGAAAGATAGCAGTCCAGGAGTTAATAATCGGGTCTTGGGGGTCGGCAACGTAAAAATTAACCGAACCGTTATAGGCATCGATGACGACTTTGACAGAGTTGCGGATGTAATTAAATTGGTTTTCTCCAGGATCGGAGTAAGGATAGCGATCGCTTGTTGTATAAGCGTCAATAATCCAGTAAAGGTAATTTTGCTCCTTCGATACATCGGTCTTGGCAACCACTAAGTAGGGGTCGCTATCGAACTGCAAGAAAGGCGCGATCTTCTGAACTCGCTGTGCAATATTGCGACGAAACAACAGCTTGGTTTGCGGTGTGAAATTCCGCGTAAACATCATCTGCCAGTCTTTCAAATACTCGGCAAATAAAAGACGACGCCACCACGAACCGATGGAGACGCCGCCAGTACCATCGTAAGTGTTATAAACATTCTCGTTGCCACTGGGATAATCTAACTCTTCGACTGTCGTTGGCGTCATCACATAAGTATTCGTGAGTTCGCCGTAGTAAATCCGGGGTATCCCAATCGGAATGCTGACTCGAATGCGTTCGCTGGATACATTTAAGGCATTGTTATCACCAGAATCTGCACTCGTTCCAATATCTTTAACAAAGTAATCTGGCAACCCACCTGCGCCAACTGTATTCACAGGGCTGAGGGTAAAGCCATAACCGTGAGTGTAAACTAAATGTTTATTAACCCAAGTTTGAGCTTCTTGGGGAACGGCATTGTAATCTAATTCTCTTGCTGCCAGAATCACCTGTCGTTTTTCTGTCCCATCGCTTTGTGCAGATGCTTCTAGTTTCAAAGTATATCGATCGATATCGGCGTCAGGAAATTTGTAGTAAAGCCGAATCTGTTGCAGTTGGCGATTTGTTTGTAATAAGGGACGTGTATCCCAAAGGCGAATATTGCGAATCGTCAGTTCATTTTGCTGGAGGTCTACGGCAGTAAGATTTGCTTGAGGGTCGAAGGTTTGAACGTCAATATTCTCTAAATTAAATGCTTCCCTCGTATAGGCAATACTGTGTTCAATATAGGTTCTTTCTCGCACCAACTCATTGGGTTGAACAATGAGGCGTTGCACTGCGACAGGTAAGCCAATTAAAAATAAAAAATTGAAAATTGAAAATCCCAACAAACCAATTTTTAATTTAAAAGTTTTAATTTTTAATTGAATTGTCTGCCAAAACAAAAGCAACGCGATCGCTAGTAAAAATACGCTCAATCCGGTATACAGTGGCAATCGCACGGTGACATCGGTGTAACTGGCACCATAAGTAACGCTGGTGGTGGAATACAACAATTGATACCGCAATAACCAATAACCGAGAGCCAAAGCAGCACATAGGCAACCGCTGAGTCCGTACAAATGGCGCATCTGGGATTTGGAAAACCCTAAAAATCTTCCCTCACTAAAACTATCTCCAGATAGCAAATATATTAGAGTGACTGCTGCAAAACCATACAAAAATAGTCCAAAAAGCCAAAATTCTAGTAACTCCCAAACAGGCAACTGAAATACATAAAAGCTGATATCTCGTCCAAATAAGGGGTCAACACTGTTAAAACTGGTGGGATGAAAATACTGTAAAATTCTCGCCCAGTGGCTTGATAGCACCAGTCCAAAAAATAAACTGAGGACAAGCGCGATCGCTGTTAACAAAAACTGCGGATAAATCAACACCAGAGCCGCCGATACCAACACCACGACAACCTGCCAGATGCTAGAGAGCATCTTTCTACCCATCTGCCAGATCAAGTCAGGCTGAAACCAAACTGGCAACAGAGGAGATACACTTGGCAACCCGACCTTAGAATGCCAATAACTCGTGGCTATTTGACTGTAGTGCAGCAGCATCAACCCGATCGCTAAACTAAGTACTCCTAGCAAAGGCAAAAGCGATCGCAATTTCAGTGCTGAGGACTGAGGACGGATCGAAGACAAAGATTCTCTTTGGTACTCTTCACTTAAGACTTTATCTCCCCTAACTCCCGCACCAACGCGCTGCTTCGCTAGAAAAAAGTGAGAATCAACCTCCCCCTTTTTAAACCCTGTTGGGGGGATCTCTTTAGAATACTTAAGACGATGGGCAAGATATAGATTACCCAGTAAAAAGCCAGCGGTGACAATAAATGCGATCGCCCCCAACCCCGCCTGAGTGCTTACCCTGAGAAGAAACGCCGGTAGATATCCGACTTCCTGGAACCAAAAAACATCTGCTACTAGGTAAGCGACTAGATCGAAGGCTAGCCACAGTCCTAGTAGCAGTAAAAGTCCTGGAAAAATTCGATTCATTATTCATTGTTCGTTGTTCGTTGTTCATTGTTCATAGAAGTTTGCCATGAACCCTGAACGATGAACCCCGAACGATTAGCTAAATTGTTCGCCTATATCCAGGTTAAACAGAGTTTGGAGTGCCTGCATCGCTTTGCGTCTGGCTTCGATATCCTGCTGCGATCGCAGTTGTACCATCGGATCGTGCAGAATTTTATTGACAATTCCGCGCGTTAGTGCCTCGATAACTTCTTGATGTCTTTCGGCAAATTCCGTACCCAAGCGAGACAAAGCTTTTTCTAACTCTTGGGTGCGAATCGTTTCCATTTTATCGCGCAGGCAGCTGATGGTAGGAACGGTTTCCAGCGATCGCCACCAGAGATCAAAGGCTTCCACCTCTTCTTCTAGCAATTCCTGGGCTTCCATTGCCATCTTGCGGCGGCTTTCGTGATTCTGAGCCACCACTGCCTTTAAGTCATCGACATTAAATGCCTGCACGTTGTCCAGCTCGTTAACATCCCCATCCACATTACGCGGCACGGAAATATCAAAGATCATCAAACCTCGGTGCGCTTCCAGGTGAATTTCCAGTTTCGATCGATTCAACAGGGGTTCTGTGGAAGAGGTACTGGTAAACACTAAATCTGAGGAAGCGATCGCTGACATCATTTCTGACAGTGGATACAGTTGCAACTGTGCCTCTGGGAACTGATTCGCCAATTCCTGTGCCCGTTGCATAGAACGGTTCAACACCGAGATGTGAACCGCTCCTTTTGCCAGTAAATGTTGCACTAACAGCCGGGACATTTTCCCCGCACCTAGAATCATCACTCGGCAAGCTGCCAAGTTCTGGGCTTTGATCTGGGCTAACTCTACCGCTGCTGAACTGATGGAGACAGCACCCGTACCGATACTGGTTTCCGTCCGAACTCGCTTCCCAGCAGTCAGTGCTTGCTTGAACAACCGATTCAGGATGCTACCAATGCCCTTGTATTGCTGTCCCAGTTTGTGAGTATGTTTCACTTGCGCCAGGATTTGCCCTTCCCCCAGCACCAAACTATCTAAACCTGCTGACACTCGCATCAAGTGCATGACTGCATCTTCATGCAACAAAACAAACAAGTGTTGCCGCAGTTGATGGAGGGGAAATTTGCTGTGTTCGGAAAGAAATTGGGTGACTTCCCGAACGCCCTGTTCGGTTTCATGAGCCACGATGTAAATTTCCAGGCGGTTGCAGGTGCTAAGAATCGCGACTTCTGCAATGTGGGGGTAGCTCATGAGGGCAAGAGTTGCACCTTCACACGCTGGCTCTGGAATACTTAATTTTTCCCGAATCTCAACCGGCGCTGTTTTATGGCTAAGACCTACGACTGCAATATTCATTTGCTAATTGCTAATTACTAATTGCTTATTGGGTTGATGGTTAAAAGATTAGAAGATTGAAGATTGAAGGGTGAAGATTGAAGGTTGAAAGTTAACCTGCACGACCTTCAACCTGCAACCTACAACCTGCAACCCGATTTCCGATTATCCGCAGACTACCTCAATTGCAGTTGCTTCGGCTCTTCAAACATGTGGATCGTATCAACAAAGCGGGCGGTCTGCGACTGGCTGGAAATGACCAAGCTTTGAGTCCGTGCCCCACCCTTGAAGAACCGGACGCCTTCCATGAGCGTACCAGGAGTGATACCACAAGCTGCGAACAGAACTGTCTTGCCAGAGGCGAGTTCCTCAGCACTGTAAACTTTGTCTGGGTCTGTGATGCCCATGCTATTAAGCCGTGCGATATTGCTCTCTCTGCTCTCTCCGATCAATCCAGTTTTCACCACATCTGGATCGTAGATCAGCTGACCTTGGAAGTGTCCACCCAGACAGCGCAGAGCGGCTGCTGAGATGACGCCTTCGGGTGCAGCACCAATTCCCATCAAAGCGTGAATATTGGTACCGGCAAAGGCGCAGGAGATGGCAGCAGAAACGTCACCATCGCTGATCAGTCGCACTCTGGCTCCCGCTTGCCGGATTTCTTGAATCAGTTCTTTGTGACGAGGGCGATCCATCACTACGACCACCAGTTCCTCAATCGAGCGACCCAGGCACTCTGCGAGAATCTTCAGGTTTTGGGTGGCGGACTTGTTAATATCAACATGACCGCGTGCAACTGGGGGCGCTGCCAGCTTTTTCATGTAAAAGTCAGGAGCGGCAAACAAACCGCCTTTTTCAGCAATTGCCAGAACTGCCATTGAACCATTTTGACCGTAGGCAACGAGGTTGGTGCCTTCGCAGGGGTCAACGGCAATGTCAATCTCAATTAATTCATCTGGGTTGCAATAAGTTTTGGCATCTTCGCGGGTACAGATACCAACTTCTTCTCCGATATACAACATGGGGGCATCATCCCGTTCGCCTTCACCGATGACGATCCGACCCCGCATATAAATTTTGTTCATCCGCTCCCGCATGGCTTCCACCGCGACTTGGTCAGCGATGTTTTTTTCGCCTTTTCCCATCCACCGGGAGGATGCGATCGCAGCTTGCTCAACTACCTCTATAATTTCTAATCCCAGCGTGTTTTCCACAAAAATTATCCTCTCAACTGCTTGATTTAGCGTCGTTTCATCTGGCGATTCCAGTTAGAAGTCTATCAGAGGGGGGATACCCAAAGCTGGAGATTAACGGCTTGGTTTATGTTAACTTTTGTAATTCATCCGGCTGATGGGTCATGGGTCATTCGTTGGGAAATTACGAATAACTCATGACTCCTGGCTTTTTTTAAGGCAATTCAACCGATGTCGGTTTAGCAATGTGAGGCAGACCCCAACCGAGTTTTTCTCGTAAAATTCGGAAAAACTCAGGGGATTGCAAGCGGATGAATCGAGCTGAAAAAGGCGATCGCTCCAGATACACCCGATCTTCTGGCAATACATAGCACCCAGCATTCCCATCCACCACCATCACCAGTCGGTTAGGATTTGCAGGGAAAATCGTCACAGGTTCGCTATCTGCAAACACCAATGCCCTAGACGCCAGTGAATGAGGACAAATCGGTACCAACTGTAATGTCGGCACCCCAGGCGTCACCACCGGCCCCCCAGCACTCAATGAGTAAGCCGTCGAGCCAGTCGGGGTCGAGATAATCACCCCGTCTGCGGCAATATCCATTAGCGCGTGACGCCCAATCAGCACCTCGAAATGGCACATACTAGTGAGCGGTTCCCGATGAATCACCATTTCATTCAGGCACAGCGCTTCCCACAGCCGGACATTATCGCGAAATAGTTGCACCGCGAGCATCGCCCGCTCTTCGACTTCATACTCCCCAGCCATGAGCATTTCCAGCGCTTGCGGGATCTGGTTCACATAAGCTTCAGTGAGAAAACCCATGTGCCCAGTATTCACCGCCAGCAAGGGAATCCCGCAAGGTGCTACTTGGCGAAATGCCGCCAGAACCGTGCCATCTCCCCCTAACACCACGGCAAATTTCATCTCTTCATCAAAGCCGGGGGGAGCCAGGGAATCGATTGGGGTATGACATACCGGACGATCGGGGCGAGAATATCCCAAAATCCCACCGGAACCTGTTGTCATGCAAACTTCCCAACCAGCGGCTGTCAGCTTGTCTTTTAACTCTGTTGCAGCGCGACAAGCTACAGGTTTGGTGTCATTGTATATAATCCCTGCTTTGGGCACGCTTCGAGTCCGGTAGTAGTTCATTCTTAATTGTTAGCGATCGAGGATTGGTTTTTAGGTATGTAACCTATTAAAAACCAACAACTAACAACTCACTTTGCTTTGAGGCTGTAATCAGTTCAAGATGTATAGGGCATCTTCTTTTTATTCTGCTTTTTATTTTTTGATTTTTCGTAATCAATTTCCTTGAGTTTTTTCAAGATGCGACTGAAGTAGTCTTGCAGGTATGCCTCCAAAGTCGTGATTTGGGCTGAGTCTATCCCGAAGACTTGATAAACCTCATCCATCGACGCATTCAGGGGTTTGCCGGTCGCTACCACTTCGGCAAAAGCCAACCGATCTGCTAGGTTCCAGCCCCATTCAAAAAAGCGAGCGATCCGTCGCACTGTCCGCAGTAAGCCCAAAGGCATTCGCGTGACCTTGGATTCTCGCCCAGAAAGACGTTCGCACAGGCGGATGATTTCATAAGCACCCCAAGCGCGAGAACCGACAATCGGGAAGGTTTTCTTTTCAGTTTCCGGAACCTTCAGGGCTTTGATTGCAAACTTAGCAATATCCTGAGTGTCCATGTAAGCCACCGGAGAGGTGTCCCCTGTCACCCATACAGCTTGTCCATCTAAGATCGGCACTGCATACTGACCAATCAGCCCTTGCATAAAGCCGCAAGGTCGCAAAATGGTGTAATTTAACCCGGATTCTGCTAAGAAAAGCTCCGTACACCGCTTGATTTCCATCAACGGGACATTGGGATACTTTTCAACATCCAAGATGGAAAAGAAGATAAAACGATCAACTTTGGCAGCGCTGGCGGCTTGAATCAGCGCTACTTTGCCATCCCAGTCTACCTGTTTGATACTAGTGGCGTCTGTCGGTCGTGAAGTTGCCGCATCAATCACGGCTGTGACACCTTCAAAGGCTGCTTTCAGGCTTTCAGGATTGGTGAGATCGCCGCCGACTAACTCAGCGCCCCATTCTTTTAAAAATGCCGCCTTCTTCGCACTTCGTACCAGACAGCGAACTTGATAGCCCTCTTCTATTGCCCGACGAGCCACCTGTCTGCCCAGGGTGCCGGTGGCACCGACAATTAATAAAGTCATCTAGTAATTAGTAAGGAATCTTAAACTTTCTATAAGATGTTATCAGAAATCTCAGAATTAACGCAAAGAAAGTTTACAAAACTAGTAATCAGAGCGATCGCGCACTTCAATTACTAGTCGCTAATCCTAGTCGCTAATCCTATGAAAATTCCCAATAGTAAATTCTCGCCAGATGACAAAGCAACGGGCGAGGAACAAATCAACGATTCGTTTTTATGGCAACGGACAAGCTGCTAGGCGCGTTGATGGAACACGCCCCGGCGTGGCTTGCCCTTGCTTTCAGGGGTTGCCCTTAGAGGGACTCGTTTTCGCCGCCTTGGATTTTGAGTAACAAAAAGCCTAGACCCAGACCCACTAAAATCAGGGTAGAGGACAATATAGCTGCATTAAAAATCTCACCGCTCATCGGTTGTAGGCTCCTTCGGAATCAATTAAAAAGTTTAGAGTATTTTAAACTGAAAGCTGTGAAAACTTTCTTTACACAAACACCTACCAATCTCACACAACGGCAAGAACGTCCTCGGTTAGCGGTAACACTGGGAGATCCGGCGGGGATTGGGCCAGAGGTGGTGCTGAAGGCGTTGGCAGATCCGATTACCGAAAATTGCGAGATTACTGTCGTTGGCAGTCGGGGACTGTTGCAAGAAACTTATCATCGATTGACCCGACAACGTAAGGGCACGGTGCCGTGCCGCTCCCAGCAACAGGAACAAAGCCTGCCTACACAGACTTTAGAAGCGGGTGGGGAGGCATCTGAGTTGGTGTCAGCACCGCTAGCAAACCCGGCACAGTTATCAATTCTTGATGTCCCGCTGGATGGGGAAATAGAGCGGCAAATCAAGATTGGGACTGGGAATGCTGCGAGTGGCGCGGCAAGCTTTGCTTATATGGAAACAGCGATCGCGCACACGCTTTCGGGTGAGTTCCAAGGCATTGTGACTGGCCCGATTGCTAAATCTGCTTGGAAAGCCGCAGGATATGATTATCCGGGTCAAACAGAATTGTTAGCCAAGCGTTCCGGGGTTCAGCGCTTTGGGATGTTATTTGTGGCGCGATCGCCTCATACTGGTTGGACACTCCGCACTTTACTTGCCACTACCCATATTCCCCTCCGTCAAGTCGCTGAGGTGCTGACACCGCAACTGCTGACGAATAAGCTTGATTTGCTGGTGGAATGCTTAAAAGCAGATTTTGGGATAGAAAAGGCAAAGATAGCGATCGCTGGTCTAAATCCTCACAGCGGCGAACAAGGACAACTGGGACGAGAAGAAATCGATTGGTTAATCCCTTGGCTAGAGCAACAACGGCGACCCGATCTGCAACTGGATGGCCCAATTCCCCCAGATACGATGTGGGTAAAGCCCGGTCAAGCCTGGTTCGGTTCAAATGGCATCTCATCGGCTCACGATGCTTACTTGGCACTCTATCATGACCAAGGCTTAATCCCGGTTAAACTGATGGCATTTGACCGAGCGGTAAATACTTCTATCGGTCTTCCCTTCATCCGCACCTCTCCCGATCACGGGACTGCTTTTGATATCGCTAGTCAGGGAATTGCCGATGCTACCAGTATGAAGGCAGCGATTCAACTTGGGGCTGAATTAGCGGCTCGGAGGACAGCCGCGAACGCTATGTAGCTTTCGCTAGCGAATAAGGTATCGTCAGCCAGATTAATTCGAGAAGAGATTGTTCATGTTTGCATATTTGATTTTTAGCGCGATCGCTCAAAGCATCCACTTGAGCGCTCCAAAACTTCCTGCGTCTAAATCTGAGAACGAGCGAGCCAAGTTCGAGCGAATAGCAGCCTCAACAGTACCAACGAACTCCGCCTTCGCAGACTTAAGGTATTTAAAAACCGCACAGAGGGGTTTTGCCGTTTTACCTGTTGCTTATGTAGCCGCGAATTCTATTCACCGGGAACATTCTCTAGGGTTGGATGCTAAAAACGGTATCTCCTCACAAATTGTTAAAAGCGATCGCAATCAAAAATTCTTTCCTCTTGGTTTTAAAGCTATTAGAAGTGCGCCAGGAGTTACGCTTTATAACCAAAAATCTGATTATGTGCAAGTTGTTGATTTGAGCCAAGGCGCGTCTGTCAAATTCCTTTATGGCGAGATTACCAATCCCGGTAAGAAACAAGGCGCTTATGGAGGAAACGATCCTAAGTTGAGACGCCAAACGCTGACACAAGCTTGGAAAAATTTCTATTCTTTTAATAAAAAAGCTTTTTCGATAACGAATGGTCAGTTTTTCAGAAATGACACTAAATCCGCCACCATCACTAACTTAGCTTTTCCAGTTAAAGCCAATGGAATCATTATGAGTGACGGCTATGCAGGCGAAAGTGAATTTGCTAGCCAAAAGCTGATGCTTGCGGTTTGGAAGAATCGCGCAGAAATTAGCGTTTTCAATGGTAAAAACTCTCTTTACTCTTCTTCAGCTCCCAATATCATTGTTGGTTTAAGCGAAAAGGCGAATAAATTTATGAACAAAAATTTAGGTAGAACTTTTATGGGAGTCCTAGATAGAGACTATAATGGAATCTCCGAAACCGTTTTAATTTTTAATTCGAGTGATTCAACTCAGTTTCATGCAGCACAGACACTAAAAAAGTTTGGTGCAGATCAAGTAGTTATGCTCGATGGTGGCGGCTCTTCACAGTTGCTTGCTCAGGGTGTAAATTATATTACATCTCCAAGAACAATTCCACAAACTATTGGCGTGGTGAGCGCTCCTTGAGCAAAGAGTAGGCAGGAATAAGAATGCGATCGCAAGGAATGCCCTGTTGATTCAAGTAGGGTGCGATCGCATTTTCAATTTTTTTGCTTTCTTCATTTTAAACCTTTGCAAATTAGGTAAACCAAGTAGATGGGGAAAAACTCTGCTCAGACGAGCTAGGAAGTTGATGTTTAATCCAATCTCTCTTCCTTTGGAGAATCTCAAAAATTCCTTGGCGAATTACTGTTTCTATGTGCAGCTTTCTTTCTCCAGAGCAGTAACGGCGATTACATTTCTCTGAAATTTTTTGGCCATCCTCGATCGCAGCGTATACGTTAGGAACTCGACTCAGGGTATAGGTCATTAATTCTTTATATAATCTAGAATTTAAAAAAGCTCCGTATTCAAAATACTCTTGTTCATTGTCTAAGATTTGAGCAATTTCATCGGCAACCCACAACATTGTTAAATTGATGGTTCGATTAGCCATTTTAACCTCACTTTTTATCGAATAACATTCTGATTTTGTCTGGTTGATTTTCTAATTTATATCTATTATTATTACTTTTAAAAACATCAACGTCTTGCCCGAAGCAAATTTTAAAACTGGAGCTACTCTCTTATTTCATTTATGAAGTTTTCACGTAAAAACACAGATGAAATTTAATACTTTCTTTACAAATGAAGAGACAAAAATAGTACTTATAGGCTGACTAATAGGTAATAATTTCCCCCAGCCATAAAGTTTACGGGTATCTTGCTTAGAGGTTTTTGTTAACATCGGCTGCTTTGCAAACTCAAGGCATGAATATTAACAGGAAACTCAGCTTCTATTGGATTAATATCAGTTCTATCTACTAGCGCAAAGAGAGCATACTGGATTAATCGCTTCTAGCGTATGCCGACTAACCCAGCCTGCATTAAAAGGAGGTCGTCAGATTGGGAAACAGACTCTAGCCTGTTTTGAATCTAAGATTACGTCTCAAATGTAAAAAAATAGAGGAGAAATCGGGAAGAAATCGAGAAGAAATGAAAAAAACAGTAAACTTTTGCAAATAATATTTTGCTGCTGTTTACAAAGCATCAAATTAAGATAGCTGTTTAAGGCGATACCCAATACCGTGAATTGTCTCAATCAAATCGGGCGGTGCGCCTACTGCTCTGAGTTTCTGCCGTAGGCTTTTAATATGGGCTTTAACAGTCTCCTCCTCTGGCGGTTCCTCAAGAGACCATACGTGTTCAATGATGCTACTGCGGCTGAGTACCCGCCGACCATTGCGGAGGAATAGCTCCAATAAAGAATATTCCTTGCGGGTTAAGTGCAAAGATTGCTCAGCATAGCTAACTTCATAGGTACTAGGGTTAAAGCTCAAGCTGCCCCACTCTAGCACTGGAGACGCTGAGGAACTCCCTCGACGCAACAAAGCGCGTATCCGGGCTAATAACTCTGGCAGATCGATCGGTTTAACAATATAATCATCCGCTCCAGCATCTAAGCCGGTGACTTTATCTGCGCTAGTGTCACGGGCAGTGATCATGAGGATTGGCTGGTTGTAGTCATGAGAGCGCAATCGACGGCAAAGGCTTATGCCATCTAGCTTAGGCAGCATTACATCTAGCAAAATTAAGTCATACGTAACGGTTTGGACTTGATCCCAAGCAGCTTCCCCATCTGTCACCACATCAACCACATAAGTTTGATCGGTAAGAGCTTCTACTAAAGCTTCTGCAAGACGCAAATCATCTTCTATTAGAAGGATTCTCATTGCATAAATTGCTTTTAGTTGATAAAAAACGGGAAATAAAGATGATTGATAAAGTCTCTAATTGGCTAAACTGCCCTATTCATAGAATATCATCTATCATTCGGACGATTAACGCAGGATAAACAGTAACCTTAGCAAGAAAACAATGCGATGAAGTGGCCTATTAAAAAAACAATGATTATCAGCGGTTTAGGGTTGGCATTGTTGCTACTCGGTGCAACAAGTACAGCTTCGTATTGGAGCATGACTCAACCGATCGAATGCCATGAATGGATACAGCACACTGAAGAAGTTGTGCAGAACCTTGATGAGATGCTTTCTACGCTAAAAGATATTCAAGCAAAGGAACGCAACGATATCCTAAGGGGCGACGAAACTTGGCTAAACACCGCTCCCGCGGCTAGTCCGGAAATTGGCTCGAAAATTCAAAAGCTCCGAAAGTTGACGGGCGATAACTCCCTGCAACAGACAAAGTTGAATGTGCTTGAGTCTTTAGTGACAAAGGAACTCCCTGTAGCCGAAAAGTTAGTTTCCTTGCGGCAAAACAATGATGAAGATGCGGCGGGTCAGATTGCCCTGATTGAAGAGGAGCAAAAGCGTCAAGGTGAGATTCGCCAGTTAATTCAGCAGATGCAGAATGATGAGCGAGCATTTTTACAGCAGCGATCGCTAGCAGTATCAACCAGCGCTCAAAATACAATCCTGATGCATTATCTTGGCACAGGCTCGGTTTTTTTGCTTTTATGCTGGGTTTACTTGCTTCTGTATAGCGAAAATGCAAAGCGTCAACGCGCAGAGGAAGCACTCAGAAAGGTTAATGAGGAACTAGAAATCAGAGTTCAGGAACGAACCGCAGAAATCGTTAGTACGAATGAATTGCTGCTGGCTGAAATTATCGAGCGCAAGCGAGCTGAAGAAGCGTTACATCTAACCCAATTTTGTGTCGAGCGGGCGGTATATGCGATCGCTTGGATAAATCCGGAAGGGCGGTTTGTCTATGTAAACGACGCCCTTTGTCATTCCATCGGTTATTCACGAGAAGAATTACTCTCGATGAGCCTATATGACGTAAATCCGGACATTCCCCCAGCAGTCTGGCCAGATATTTGGCAAGCTATCAAGCAACGCGGCTCTCTCTCCCTGGAGTCTCATCATCGTAGTAAAGATAGCAGGATATTCCCGATTGAGGTGACAGGCAATTACTTGCAGTTTAAGGGCAAGGAGTACGCTAGTTTTTTTGCTCGCGATATCAGCGATCGCCTGCGGCACGCTACGCTACGCCAACAAGCAGAATTAGCTCTCCGAGAGAGCGAACAACGGCTCCAGGCAATTCTAGATAACTCCCAAGCAATTATCTACCTTAAAGACACTTATTGCCGACACATTCTAGTCAATCGCCAGTTTGAAAATTTATTGCACCTCACTAGAGAGCAAGTTCTCGGCAAAAACGATTACGATATATTTCCCAAGGAAATCGCAGATAGATTGGTGTCCAACGACAAGAGAGTGCTTGAATCTGGAAGTTCCTTTGAGTTTGAAGAACTCATTCCTTGCCCCGACGGTATCCGCACTTACTTATCGCTCAAGTTTCTCATTCATAACACCGAAGGGATTCCCTACGCAATTGGTGGCATTTCCACCGATATTAGCGATCGCAAAGCTGCTGAAGAAGCACTGAGAATTAGTGAGGAACGCTTTCGGATTGCGCTCAAAAATTCACCCATCGTTGTCTTTAATCAAGACACCGATTTACGCTACACCTGGGTACATCATCCCACCTCAAGGGTTGTTGACGAAGTTTTACTAGGAAAATTAGAAACCGAAGTCTTTTCGCCTGAAGATGCCCAACAGCTGGTAGCGATTAAGCGCCCGGTGCTGGAAAGCGGAATTGGAACGCGCAAACAGACGTGTATTGCACTCAATGGAAAAGTTCGCCACTACGATTTAACCGTAGAGCCGTTGCGGAATCCAACCGGGGAAGTTATTGGCATTACCGGCTCAGCGATGGATATTACCGACATCCGTACTAGGGAAGAACAACTGCGAGCAATCTTTGAGAGCGCACTCGAAGCGATATTAATTACAGATAACGAGGGCGCTTATGTAGAGGGGAATCCCGCTGCCTGCCAACTACTGGGGCTGCAACTTCCAGAACTCCTGGGAAAGCGGATTGCAGACTTTATGGAGCCTAGTTTCGATTTTGAACAGGCGTGGCACAGCTTCCAAAAACAAGGGCTGGCAACCGGAGAATTGCGCCTCCTTCATCCAGATGGAACCGTGCGAGAAGTTGAGTATTCGGCTAGAGCTAATTTTCTTCCTGGGCGAAATCTATCAGTGTTACGCGACATCACCATGCGTAAGCAAGCAGAGGCAGCGCTGCGAGAGAGCGAGGCTCGCTTCCGCATGATGGCTGATAGCGCCCCCGTTATGATCTGGATGTCCGATCCAGACGCACTTTGTACGTTTTTCAACCAGACTTGGCTAAACTTTACCGGACGGACTCTAGAACAAGAAATTGGGAATAGTTGGTTGGAAGGCGTGCATTCTGAAGATATTCAGCATTGTTTAGATAGCTACTTATCCGCTTTCAATTCCCGAATGTCCTTTTGTATAGAATATCGATTGAGAAAGGCTGATGGCGAATACGGTTGGATTGTAGATAAAGGAGTTCCCCGGTTTACCCCAGAAGGAGATTTTGCGGGTTACATTGGCACCTGCATCGACATTACCGAGCGCAAAGCTAACGAGGAAGCGCTGAAGGAAAGCCAACGTTTCATTCAGAAAATTGCCGATACAACTCCTAATTGGCTCTACATTTATGACATAATCCAAGATTGTAATGTTTATGCTAATCGTCGAACGGAAGACTTTTTTCAATGCACCCAGGCAGAAATTCAAGCAATCGGATCGCGGATTTTATCAGATTTTTTACACCCAGAAGATTTCGCTAAAATCGAGGAATTTAGCAAAGAGTTTGCCACTACTACAGAAGATCAAGTAATCGAAAAAGAATACCGGATGAAAAACGCCACGGGTGAATGGCGTTGGTTTCATATCAGTGAGGTTGTCTTTACAAGAACTGCTGACGGTAGACCCGAACAAATCCTAGGTACAGGAGTAGACATCACCGATGTTAAAAAAGCGGAAGAAATTCATCTGGCGCTAGAAAGAGAAAAAGAACTCAGTCAGCTTCAGATGCGCTTTTTTTCAATGGTTTCCCATGAATTTCGCACTCCAATCAGCACGATTTTACTCTCTTCGCAATCCTTAGAACATTCCTTCGAGCGATGGTCAAAAGAGAAATTATTGAAAAATATTGCTCGGATTCAAGCCAGTGCCAAACACATGGTTCAGCTATTAGAAGATATTCTAATAATCAATAGAGCAGAAGCTGGAAAACTAGAATTTAATCCTGCGTCTATTGATATCAAAAAGCTTTGCTACTACTTAACTGAAGAAATGCGGTTAATTGCAGGTAGTAAGAATTCAATAATATTTGTCAGCCAGGGAGATAGCCCAAACTCAGCAATCGATGAAAAACTTCTGCGCTCGATTGTTACCAATTTACTCTCCAATGCGATTAGATACTCCCCCCAAGGCAGTCATATTCATTTTTCCCTCGTTTGCGATCGCCAAGAGGCAACTCTGCAAATTAGGGATAAAGGCATTGGTATTCCACCAGAAGACCAACTTCATCTATTTGAGCCGTTCTATCGAGGGGAAAATGTTGGAAATGTCGCTGGTTCGGGATTAGGACTAACCGTGACTAAGAAGTGTGTGGACTTACACGGCGGCACAATTACAGTAAAGAGTGAAGTCGGGGTGGGAACCACTTGCACTGTGACATTGCCTTTATACAACCCTGTAAGGTCAGGAAGTCTCCAGCCCAGCTAGAGCAGTCAAACCATTCTGAGGGTAGACGGCTGCGATCGCACCCACCGAGTAAAGTAAAAAAGTAGCTCAATTGACTAAGATTGGCATTTGGTAGCAAGATAAGTCATGACTTCTTGGCGCGATCGCTTCAATCAAATCAGTGGCAAAAGCCGCTTCGTAGTCTGTCGTTTGTTTGTCCATCTAGCAGGTGCAGAGGTTGCGCCTCTGTTGGGAGTTCTAAATCGTGCTGCTAGAGAAGCCGTCGAAGCTGACGGGGATCTGCAAATTTTGGGCGAAGGACTGGTTGAAATTTGTCAGAACCTCTTACAGTACGATACTTACTGGCAATCCGCAGCGAATGAAGGCGACGTTTTCTGGAATGAAGGTGAAGCTGGGGACTATGTGAATGAATTGTTCACAGACTCTGCTGAGCGCTATTTGAGCGAACCAGACTTCAGCCAACCTTCTCACGGAAATGAACCCTTGTCATTGCCAGTCACTCGCAACTTGATTGTGATGATTACGGTGGCTTATGAGGGGGAACTTCCCGTACTCGAAGGCGATCTCGCCAATCTTAGTGCGCTTAAAGAAGGTCTAAAAGCCTTGGTTAATCTGCACTATCAGGAAAGGCTGCGAGCAATACAAGTTCACTTTTCTCCAGCGCAGTTGGGTGATGAACTCACAAACGATCAATTGTTGCTGAATTTTCCAGAACTGATTCCTCTTTAGATTCCCCTTTAATGGCTAATAGCTTCCTCATCAAAATTATTCATCCGTTTATGTTACGTAGATTGACCATTCTTTTCATGTCCCTGACGTTGTGCTTCACAACGGTAGCTTGTGGTAGTCCCTCAACCACAACCCAAGCCCCATCTCAGAATCGGGACTTTAAGACAACGACCACTCAAAGTCGTTTGCCTGATGGACAATATCCAGTCCAGCAGGCAACCTACAATGATGCCGATGGGGAATATACCCTCATGTTGCTCAATACCCCTCCGGGCACGCCCGCCGTTTATCGCTCTACAGATTTGCAAATGGCACGTCTGACAGACGAAGAAATTAAGTCTGGTCAGAAGGGTTATGTGAAAGCAGCTAACGGTCAGGCATCTCTGCACATTCCAGAAGACTTCAAAATTGAATACGTTCACAACGTCACTGAAACGCGACCCGACCCTCAAACAGGTCAACCCCAGACCGTGGTCGTGCGTCAGCAGTCAAGCTTCTGGGCACCTTTTGCAGGAGCATTGGCAGGTCAAGCCGTAGGCAGTTTGTTGTTTACGCCGCGTTACTATATGCCGCCAGTGTATCAACCGGGCGGAATTATGAGAGGTTACGGCGGATACGGCAACACTTATAGTCAAGCGGTTCAGCAATACCAAACCCGCTACCAAGCACCGCCACCTGCTGTTAGAAATCGTCAAACCTTGCGGACAACTGGGCGCTTAAGATCGCCTTCATCCAGTCAACCGACCAGCATTCGTCGAGTCCCGCAAAGCGGAAACCGTTCTACTGGATCGGGTTATGGTTCCAGCACGCTGCGTCGCTCTAACGGATCGACTCCCAGCCGCGCGAATAGAAGTCCCAGTTTTGGCAGCGGATCGCGATCGCGCCCCAGTCGTAGTCGGGGATCGTTTGGTTCTGGTGGCAGACGCCGCTAATTATCGAGAGCGTGGGTAACGCCTATTCTCCTAGCTAGCTCTGTAAGCGCACATTGCCTTGCGCTTACAGAGTCAAAAAAAATTTTTACAAGCTGTATCTTATTGCTTTTCGCCGTTTGAGAAGACTCAGGGGCTAAACTTCCTGGAACCCCTCCCCGCTTGCGGGGAGGGAAATTAACTTGCGGTTACGAGTATTAAGTCAAACAAAAAACGCCCAACAAAAACTTGAGGGCGTCGATCATCAGGGTGCATCTACTAAATTCAATATACCTCACTGAGGGGTCACACCCCCCACCCCCAATAAAAGATTGTTATAAAACTTCTCAATCGCTTCTCAAAGAGCCAAACGTTCTGGCTGTCGCGCGTTATCCCCCTTCACTTTATGAGCGCTACATCTGTGATTCCTCTTTTCCCACTTTGGTAGGTAGCGTAGCGGCGCGCCCATTGCGGGGGTTAAGGAACTGTTGCAGACAATTTGCACAACAAAATGACATTACTACCAGAAGCTGCTTCTACCAGCTTCAAAGAACCGAGTAGCCGCCCATAGCCTGCGCGATCGCTACTCCCCTAAAAACAAAAAACGCCCAACAAAAACTTGAGGGCGTCGATCATCAGGGTGCATCTACTAAGATTCAATATACCCCACTGAGGGGTGTGACCCCTCATCACCAAAAAAGTTGTTACAAAACTTTACATTTTGGGGGAGCGATTAGCCGAGAGTCCTTATCAAGAGGGTTGAAGGATGCTTGCAGTCAATCCAGATCAAGCGATACCTTGAAACCTACGTACAGCCTAGACGTCAAGAGAGACTGAGAGACACACTAAGCGATCGCTTCTGTTAGCTTTGTATTTACTTGATCTGTACTTTGTCTACCCAAATCGCTTATCTCTCAAGCAGTGCGTGCAGATTGAGCTTTCTCGCCTGATTGACTGAAAAAACTCCCCTCCTTCCTATCCCTGCTACCTATAGCAGTCCTCAAGGATTCATGAAGCCTTGCTCCCCGGCTTCTTAGAGAAGTTGAGAAGCTGAAGGGCTGGCATTCCACAACTCAAATAGGATTGCTATAGTTAGTTGAATTTCTCCAGCGTAGCTGCTACTTAAACGAAATTCGCCCAAAATAGTATCAGTAGTTTTGGTCGCAACAATGCTATATTTGATAGCCGTTATCGTTCTTATTTAAATTTGTTTTTATAAATTGACGGCGACTTAGGGCGTAAAATTTAAATTCGATCTATACTAATCCCTCAGACGATCCCCTGTATTTTTCCTAAGAAAAGTTTACCCATTAGGGTGATGTGTAAAGGAGGTGAGGAGGGAAACATGGTAATAGCTTGATGGAATGACCCTAAACAGGGCAACTTGACAACAAGTAGCCTGCATATTCGATTTCAAGAGGTTTTGGATATGTCCTTGCTTTTTTTAATCCCTTTAGCAATCTCGATAGCATCAGCCTTCGTCATCTTTGAGAATTCTCACGATGAAGTTGCCATGCTTGCTGCATCAGCAGCATCTGTCAGTTTGATTCTATGTTTGCTCTTTTTGCCTTGGCAAGTCCAGCTTTTGGTGTTGATGTTTGTCTTAACGATTACTAGACGGGTTTCTGTGCCAAATCAGAGCAAATTTAGGTAAAAAGACAATAATTTATGCTGCGCTTTCCTGTACAGCGAACTCCAATCCAGTCTCGATCTAGGTTGTTAGAGCTGGATTTGGTAACGCTGATACTTAACCTCTAACTGAAACATCTGATGAACTGCTGCCATTTTGAACAGCAGCTATCGTTTACAGGTTCTTCGGATAAACTCATCGACTCTCAAGAGTTTATTTGCTTTGGTAGGTATATCCCAGTTTGCCCTGCCAACCTAAGCGTGAAAAGGCGCGATCGCTGGAACCTCTACACCCAGCGCTGAAACTGCCCTTTCTTAAACACAGTCTTTACCAGTGCTGCCTTGTGCTTTTCGCCTTGATAATTCACTTAATAGAGTTTGGTGTGAATACGCCTACTTTTTTGGGATACGTCATGAGCTGAGGATAGAACCATGTTTGTCCTCTAGTTGTTTGGCGCTCGGCACGCATAGCCGCGCCATTGCTTGTGACAGATGTGTAAGTCCTGACGATTTTACTTCATGTCTGCAATGGATACATCTAGTGCCCCTCTTTAAAAAAGACCTGGGGATATCTGATATGTCGTCTCCAAAAATGAAAGGTATAACACCTGTCTTGAAAGCTTCAATCAAACTTTTAGCAATTAATACCAAAGGAAGAGCCTAAATCATTTTTGATTTGATAATAACTTTTTCAAGAAAATAAAAATACGAAATATTAAGCTTATAAAAATTTTCCGGATTCATTGCCAGATCTATCGTTGAAAATACTGAATACTAAACTTACAAATAAACGTTTAGTTGACCACTACACAGAAACGCCTGCTATTGTCAGAAAATCACTCGAACAACTTCCACAGCTTTGTTTAGCATACCTTACTACAGATGATAACTTTACAAATTCTTTGTAGAAGCTCAAGTTTTTATAAAGAGAACGTAAAGAAAAAGATTTGATAAAGGTACTGGCTACTGAGGTTTTCAGTGGATATACTGATATTACTGGCACTCCCAAAAGTGGCACTCCCAAAAGTCTAGGAACTGTAACGGGTGTTATGAGTAATTACTTTCGATTCACAGGAACAGCAACTTTACTGATTGGGTTGCAACTATTCAGCCCCCAGATGGTGTCTGCCAGAATCGACCCCACTCTTCCCAACAACAGCCCGTCAAACAGCTTCTGGAGTGCTGCTGAGACCCAGAATTTACTAAAATCTGGCGGGGAAGGGAAAGCATTTCAACCGAAAGATAACGGCCCTCCTGCTGGCGATGGCACTGGTGCAGGAACGCGCTGAACCAGGCAAAGGTAAAGGTCAAGTAAAAGTTAAAAGGCAAGGATAAAGAAGTTTGTTCTTTCTTAGAACTGTTTAGTTTTGCAGAGGGGGAGATTTCCACCAATGCTGATGTTGAACTAAGGTGTGAACTTGCCAGCTTGGCGAGGTTTGAGAGAAGTCAGTTCGGTAGTGTCCGCCTCGACTCTCTGTACGAAAAGCAGCACTTTTGAGAATTAGATACGCTACATCTAATAAGTTGTGGGTTTCTCCCCAAGTTCGCAGTTGTTGGTCGGCATCGGGTAAGTCGAAACTAGCCCGCTGACCGGGGATTAAATTCATCAGATACTGACTCAGAGACAGAGCAGCAAATTCTTGTTGCCAAACTTCGATTTGAGCGATCGCATTCTCTAAAACCTCTTGCGATCGACAAATTCCAGCACTTTGCCACACTAAGCGCGGTAACTCTTGCCGTAAAGCTTCAATTTTGTCTCGTTCGGTCGAATCGCAGATGAATGATGAGGGATGAGAGAGAGTCAAAGGGGAAAGTTCTCCCATGCTTCCACTGTCTGGTTTTTCTTGTGTTGTTTCATCCTGCATCCTTGCTGTTTGAGCCTTTCGAGTCTTTCCTTCTTGCTTCTGACTGCTTTCTAAATGAGCCAGTTGGGCACCAAACACCAAACATTCCAGGAGGGAATTACTGGCGAGACGATTGGCACCGTGAACGCCAGTACTAGCTGTTTCCCCAATCGCATATAAACCGGGAATCGAGGTGCGATTCATTAAATCGCTGGCGACGCCTCCCATCCAGTAATGAGCCGCTGGCGCAACCGGAATTGGCTCGTGAAAGACATCAATTCCCCAGCGCTGACACACCTGGATAATGTTAGGGAAACGGTGGCGAATCTTTTCTTCGGGAATTGGGCGCAAATCCAAGAAAACGTGGCCTGTCGCAGGGTCGGCTGCGATTTGCTGCAAGTGGCTGAAAATCGCTCGACTGACGACATCTCTCGGTGCGAGTTCACCCGCGGGATGGTAATCAAAGGCAAATCGTCGTCCTTGGGAATCGACCAGATGAGCGCCTTCCCCCCGGACTGCTTCGCTAATCAAAAAACGAGGCGCACCCGGCTTGGTGAGGGCTGTAGGGTGAAATTGGACAAATTCTAAGTCTCGCAGGATAGCCCCAGCACGCCACGCGATCGCTACCCCATCTCCCGTACTGACCGATGGATTTGTCGTTTGAGCAAATACTTGACCTCCGCCGCCTGTCGCCAGCACCACCGCACCCGCCCTTATCCAGCTAATCTGATTTTGGTAAACCAGGCAAATTCCCTGGCACTCACCAGTTTCAGGATTGAGCCACAGACTTAGGGCAAATGCTTGAGAGATAACCTGGATATTCTGGCGGCGCAGCACTTGTTCGGTTAAGGTACTCACCATTGCGCGACCCGTTGTATCGGCAGCATGAAGCACGCGGGGACGAGAATGAGCCGCCTCTAAGGTCAAAGCGAGATAGGTTCCTTTGCGGTCAAAGGCAACGCCCATATCCACGAGCGAATCAATGCAGGATGCAGCCTCCTCTACAAGAAACTGTACGGCTTCTTTGTCACACAAACCCGCCCCTGCCCGCATTGTGTCCTCAATGTGCAGCGAAGATGAGTCTGTCGGGTCAATTGCAGCCGCGATGCCGCCTTGTGCCCAGTCGCTGGCAGAAAGGGGCAGAGTATCCTTTGTAATCAAACCAACTTGATACGAGTCTGGCAGACAAAGCGCTGCATAAAGTCCTGCTGCACCTGCGCCTACTACCAAGACATCAAACTGGATGGGTATTTCCTGCTGGGGTAAAGATTTTAAGTTTATAGAGTTCAACGATAAGTTCCTTAATACTTCCACTCATAATAAATAACCCACTCCTTAATGGAGTGGGTGATGAAAATCGAGTCGTTAGGGGCGAAGGTTCTTTTGAGGGTCTAGATTCTGAATGCAAGGTTAAGTTGATCTCACCCAGCTTGCAGAATCTTTTCCCGGATAGTCACGACTCACCACGGTTAGTAAATCACTAAAGCGCTTTAGTAGTAGCCGTTGTTATAGCGATCGCCACCTTCCACGAAGCTTGATTCTATTTCTGTCACCGTGAAATTATCCAGGTTCGCTTGAAGCCGTTCTTTTTGACCGTCACTTAGCCCTGGAATTTGCAGGACATCTTCTACTTTCTTGTAAGGTGCATTATCGACAACTTTGCGAGCCAGAGTGGGGTACAGCCCTGGATATTGCCGAAACGCTCGCACATTGGTGTTGTTCAAGTCAATCTTTTTCCCGAACTCGGTGGCTAGCTTATCATCCGCCCGATTCCGGAGGGGTGCCTCGACTGCTGCCAACACTGATGAAGAGTGCAGTGCTACACCCGTCAAATCGGCTGCAATAGCGCTTTTGGGCAGCCCCATCCATCCTAAGCAGCTCACCAACATAGCCAACACTGTCAGCAGACGAACCAATCGTTTCATAAACTTAAATCCTCCTGACACAGCATGATTGAGGGTACCATGTCCTCAACTATTAGTTTAATTTTTGTTTTCTATCCTCTCATCTTATTACCTCTCGGTACCCACTCCACCTCAACTCTGGAACAATTGGAAGTTGGCTAGTTTTCCCAAATCTTAATAAAGAGCTAAACTCCGACCGGGAAACTGGGGTTTTGTGGCAATATAGAAGATCGTTCCTCAAGGTAGTTCACAGGAAATTCAATATGGTTCTTAGATTAGGCGACCAAGTACCCGACTTCACTCAGGATTCTACACACGGTCAAATCAACTTTTATGAGTGGGCTGGCGATAGCTGGGTAGTGCTATTTTCTCACCCCGCAGACTTTACGCCCGTTTGCACCACAGAACTTGGCGAAGTCGCTCGTCTCAAGCCAGAATTTGACAAGCGCAACGTGAAGGCGATCGCACTTAGCGTCGATGATGTTGACTCCCACAAAGGGTGGGTTGGTGATATCGAAGAAACTCAGAGTGTTGGTCTTAACTACCCAATTCTGGCAGATCCGGATAAGAAGGTCTCTGACCTTTACGACATGATCCACCCCAACGCCGCCAATACCGTAACGGTTAGATCGGTCTTCGTCATCGATCCGCAGAAGAAACTGCGTCTCACCTTCACCTACCCCCCCAGCACCGGACGTAACTTCGATGAATTGCTGCGGGTAATCGATTCGCTGCAACTGACGGATCACTATAGCGTAGCCACTCCAGTTAACTGGAAAGAGGGAGACGATTGTGTAATCGTTCCTTCGTTAAAAGATCCGGAAGTGTTAAAAGAGAAATTTCCTAAAGGTTACACGGAAATCAAGCCTTACCTGCGGATGACTCCCCAACCGGACAAATAGTTTTGAGTGGGTAAGTGAGCGATCGCGCACAGCGATCGCTCACTAGATAATTAACAATAGCCTGATGGGTCGAAAGCTAATCGTCCGTCAGGCTATTTTCATTGGTTTGAGTGAGCCAACAGTAAAATTTTGGAGTAGGCGTTGCCCACTCTAACTGAATCGAGGAAATCCAGAATGCTTTCTTCTCCCCTAGTTGTGCGAATTCCGCCATCAATGCCAATGACAGACGAACAGTTTTTTGAGTTCTGTCAAATTAACCGCAACTTACGCATTGAACGGAATAAAACTGGGGAAATCGTCATCATGCCCCCAACTGGTTCAGAGACAGGAAACCGAGAAGGTAATATATTCGGGCAGCTCTGGTTATGGTCAGAACAAGACGGCACGGGGATAACTTTTTCTTCTAGCACGGGATTTATTCTATCAACAGGTGCAGAAAGGTCGCCTGATGCTTCATGGATAAAACTGGAACGATGGAATGCTTTATCCCCAGAACAACAGCAAAAGTTTGCCCCTATTTGCCCTGATTT
This sequence comes from Trichocoleus sp. Lan, assembly GCF_039961855.1. Lineage (NCBI taxonomy): Bacteria > Bacillati > Cyanobacteriota > Cyanophyceae > Leptolyngbyales > Trichocoleusaceae > Trichocoleus > Trichocoleus sp. Lan. The sequence continues at coordinate 130,916 of NZ_JAMPKA010000008.1, forward strand.
TGTGATTGAACTGAGGTCAGCTTCGGACAACTTAAAGCCTTTGCAAGAAAAAATACTCGAATACATGAGCGAGGCAGGATTCCAGCTAGGCTGGTTGATTGACCGAAAAAACCGCAAAGTTTATATCTATCGTCCCAGTCAAGAAGTGGAATGCCTAGACAATCCCGACACGGTAAGTGGCGATCGCGTTTTGCCTGGATTTTCCCTCAATATGACTAAAGTTTGGTAAAAGTCGAGTCGGACTACCGCAATACGCCAAAATTTTTATAGGGAAGAACTTAGGTAATTTCAGAATGGATATCAAAAAGGGTTTTGTAGAGACAGTTGGCAACACACCGCTCATCCGCTTAAACAACTTCAGCGATGAAACAGGTTGTGAAATTCTGGGAAAAGCAGAATTTCTCAATCCAGGCGGTTCTGTGAAAGACCGGGCAGCACTTTATATCATTGAAGACGCCGAAAAAAAAGGTTTGCTCAAACCTGGCGGTACAGTCGTTGAGGGAACCGCCGGGAACACAGGCATCGGTTTAGCTCATATTTGCAACGCCAAGGGCTACAAATGCCTGATTATCATCCCAGATACCCAGTCTCAGGAAAAGATGGATGCTTTGAGGACGCTGGGCGCAGAAGTTCGTCCCGTTCCATCTGTACCTTACAGCAACCCCAACAACTATGTCAGGCTCTCCGGCAAAATTGCGTCTGAGATGGAAAACACGATTTGGGCGAATCAATTTGATAATTTAGCCAATCGACAAGCGCACTACGAAACTACCGCAAAAGAAATCTGGGAACAAACGGACGGTAAAGTTAATGCTTGGGTTACAGCCACGGGGACTGGCGGCACCTTAGCGGGTGTAGCGATGTACCTGAAAGAAAAAAATCCTGCTGTTAAAACCGTCTTAGCAGACCCGATGGGTAGCGCCCTCTACAGTTATATCAAGACGGGGGAAACCAAGAGTGAGGGCAACTCAATCACAGAAGGGATTGGCAATAGCCGCGTCACCGCCAATATGGAAGGTGTACCGATAGACGATGCTATCCAAATTGATGACACCGAAGCGGTACGGGTTGTCTACAGACTCTTAAGAGAGGAAGGACTGTTTCTGGGTGGCTCCACAGGAATCAATGTAGGAGCAGCCGTAGAACTCGCCAAGCAGATGGGGCCAGGTCATACGATTGTGACCATCCTCTGCGATAGCGGCGCTCGTTATCAGTCACGGCTGTTTAATCGGGAATGGCTAGAATCGAAGGGACTTTCACCCGATTAGAAAGGAAGCAAAGGGGAGGCGGTGAGAATTTTCACCGCCTCCCTACCCTCAGCATTTAGTCGTTTTTATCTAACCATTGCTAGCATCCCATTGCCAGCAGCGGGTGCAAGTGCCAGTTCCTTCCACAGCAAGAGCAGCTACGTAGTCGAGTTCCGGTTTCAATTCTTGGAGTGACCAGCGATCGCTTTCAATGCGATCGCCTTCAATGCTCAGCAACATCGCTGGTTCCCCTGGAGCCAGCGTTACCTCAATTTGATCCAGAGGTCGAGCCAGCCCTTCTCCAATTGCTTTTAGGTAAGCTTCTTTGCGAGTCCAGGCGTTTAAAAATGCTTGCTGCTTCTGAGGTGCAGGCAAGGCACGCAAAACGGCATTTTCTCGCGCCGAAAAGAAGCGTTTAGCGATCGTTTCAACTTCGGCAACGGAACGAATGTATTCAACATCGACACCGATCTGGCGATCGCGTGTTACTGCATACAGGCAGATATCTTGAGAGTGAGATAAATTAAACCGAAGGTTACTTTCTGCGTGCGTTCCAGCCAGTGCTGGCTTGCCACGAGAGCCATAGCAAAATTGCACCTCGACTGGGTTGATTTCTAAGTAGCAACTCAGAATTGTCCTGAGCAGACCTCGCCCAATGATGAAACGCTTCCTGTCCCGCTCAAAGTGGAAACGTGCGGCTCTTATTTGCTCATCTTCAGAAAGGATTTGTTGCAGATGCTGAACGTGAAATGCTGATTGGTCGAGGGAAGCACGCCAGACATGGACATCATTGCTCGATAGCGCTAAGTCAGTTTGTGGAGGACACCACATAGAATCAATATCAGTCATCAGTCTGAGCCATCAATCTGAGCCTGTGGTTATCTAACTCCAACGTTGCGCCATTTTGAGTCCGGAGAATTACCGAAGGAAAGCTTCTGTTTTAGCGTGTCATCATCACTGAACCCGAACAAGCCGACAAAAACTCTTAAGCATTTTCTCGGACTCGATCTAATACAGTTCGCTTAACTCTGCTTCATGTCTCTCTTGTGCATTGGTCCCACCCGTGAGTTAGGAGACGCGGTTCGCGATCGCACTGCTAAAGAAGTCTGGCTCTCCTACTGCGCCATCTGCCTCTGCATTATACTTTCTACCCATCAGAACGCACCTGAGCGCTTAGATCGGCACCGCTTGCCTTTACCGGGTACTTCTCCTCGCTCGTGGGGCGGAGAGAAGCCATACGCTAACGGCGCTACTGGTAGATTTTTCGGGAAGTAGCCTATCCCTTATTCTTTGAGAAAACTAGTTACTCCGAGATTGCCGTTTCTTCAGTATAGCTGTCTCTCTTTTTTGTAAAAAACAACACTCATACTAAATTAGTTACAAACCTTGACACACATATACAAGAATTTATATAACTGCTTATAGCTAATCCCACACATGGTCAATAAATTTGGCTGAGTATAGATTTCAGAAAATTACTTCAGCATAGTCTTCCGGCTTCTTACTACGAAAGGACTTCAAATCTTTTTGCCATCTTCCAAGCTGTAATGCTTGCCAGCAAAGCAATTTAACTTTGCTGGTAGTCGCGTCTTTCGGAAACCAGCTTGTGCAAGAAGTTTTCATATTTGTAATTTAGATGACAGATTAATCGGACTTAACAATGAAATAACTTTACAAAATCTTTATAAAACTTTTTAGGTGCCATATCAAGAAAAGCAATGTAGGATAAGTTATTTGCCGTATTTAGTCGGGAGTTTAAAATATATTTTTTTAGTAAAGATTCGTAGAATTACTAGTCTTAAAGATAGACATCAGACCAAAATTGAAAAACTACCGAAAGGTTGATTTTTTTACTCAAGACCACTGTCTGTACCTTGCCGGATTGTTCAAGCTAGAAGCTTTTTTAAAATCTGAACAAAAACAATAAAGAAGATGAATTGTAGTTCTTAACCTTGATATGTCAATTTTCTGGTGCCGCGACCACTTCTCAATAAAGCTAGTAAGTTTCCATTAGTACTTATGAACACCGTTACACCAAGCGATATTGATTCTTCTACAGCTCAAAATTTTTCTACCCTGGTTGAACTGCTGCGGTGGAGGGCACTCCAGCAGCCGGAAAAGGTAGCTTATACTTTTCTGATTGATGGCAAGAAAGAAGGTTCCCAGCTCACTTATGCTCAGCTCGATCGCCAAGCAAGAGCGATCGCTGCCTTGCTACAACAGCATAATGCCAGAGGAGAGCGGGCACTACTGCTTTATCCACAAGGTCTAGAGGTTATTGCCGCTTTTTGCGGTTGCTTATATGCCGGGACAATTGCCATTCCCGTACCCCCACCGGAAGCGGGGCGATTGAAGCGAACCTTGCCCAGACTGCAAGCGATCGCGAAAGATGCCCAAGCTTCATTGGTGCTAACCACCTCTGGCATTCTTTCCCTCGTTGAAGAGTACGACGAGAAAATTCCGGAATTTCAGGCAATGAGCTGGATTGACACCGAGCAGGTAGACCTGTCTCTGGCTGAAACCTGGCAAGATCCAGCCGTAACCAGCGATATGCTGGCCTATCTCCAGTACACCTCAGGCTCCACTTCCACTCCTAAAGGTGTGATGCTCAGCCACAGTAACGTAATGTTCCACTCAGCGAACCTCCAAAAAGCCTGTGGCTACACCCCGGACAGCGTAACTGTGGCGTGGATGCCTTACTTCCACGATTACGGACTGGTTGAAGGACTCATCCAACCCCTCTACAACGGTATCCCCTGCTACGTGATGTCACCCTTCGCCTTTATCAAACGCCCATTCCACTGGCTCCAGGCGATTTCGCGCTACAAAGTGACTCATAGCCAAGGCCCTAACTTTGCCTACGATCAATGCGTGCGTAGGATTACACCAGAACAACGCGCCACCCTGGACTTGAGTAGTTGGCGTGCAGCAGGCAATGCCGCTGAGCCAATCAACCCCCAAGTTATGGAAAGTTTTTACGAAACCTTTGCACCATCCGGGTTTCAGTGGAATGCTTTTTGTCCTGCCTACGGATTGGCTGAGGCAACTTTGTTAGTATCCTTCTCTGCACAAACCGCAACACCCGTTTTGTGCAATCTCGATCCGGCAGCACTAGAAAAAAATCGCATCGTTCCAGCCTCCAAAAATCAAGATATTGTACGAACAGTTGTTGGATGCGGGACTAAAGTTTGCAACACCAAAATAGCGATCGTGCATCCAGAGAAATTTACCCGATGTGCCGCTGATGAAGTCGGCGAGATTTGGGTATCCGATCCTAGCGTGGCTCACGGCTACTGGCAGCGACCCGAAGAATCGGAACGCACCTTCCGGGCACGCATCGCCGATACAGGGGAAGGGCCATTTCTACGTACCGGCGACTTGGGATTCTTAAAAGATGGCGAGCTATTTATCACGGGGCGCATCAAAGATTTAATTATCATCCGAGGCACCAATCACTATCCTCAAGATATTGAATGGACGGTGCAAGAAAGCCATGCAGCGCTTCGACCCGAACATGGCGCAGCCTTTTCAGTGATGGTGAATGGCGAGGAGCGACTGGTAATTGTCCAGGAAGTCGAGCGTCATACCCATAATCTAGACACCAATGAGGTCATGGGAGCCATCCGTCAGGTGGTATCGGAACAGCACGAGCTACAGGTTTATGCTGTGGTATTAGTGAAGCCGGGAAGTATCCTGAAAACTTCCAGCGGCAAGATTCAACGTCAGGGTTGTCGAGCAGCTTTCTTAGCAGGAAGTCTAGATGTCGTCGCGGATTGGAGCGAAAATCCTCAAGCCACGGCAAAGTTTCAAAGTCTCAAGGGAGAAGTAGAATCCCTGTTGCAGAAAGTGCAAACTCCTAAATAGCGATTGGGAATTGGGAATTGCGAATTGCTTGCGATTACCCACACCGATAAGCCATTACCCATTACACGGAGAATTCAATGCATCAACTAAAACAGTACTGGGTCGCTGAAGCGCTCGAAAAGGACTTAGGCGATCCAACACAGCCGGAAAGCGTGATGTCTTTCAAAAGCGTCATGGAGCTGGACGAGCGCGAAGAATTTCCAGAAAAAGACGTTGAATGGCTTTATAACTGGAATCTTCATCACTACCACATCCCCGTGGAATACGGTGGAGAGCTGAAATCTTATGAAGAATTCGTCGCTTTTGTTAGAGTTTTGTCCAGACGTGACCTAACAACATCGATAACTTTTAGCACGCTTTTCTGGTCTGGTTTAGTTTGGATGGCAGGTACCCACGAACAGAAACAAAAGCTGGCAAAGTTTATTAAAGATAAACATGGTGCCATGTGTCTTGCTTATTCAGAAAGGGCACACGGAAGCGACCTAGTTGCTAGTGATGTGCAGGCAACTAAGGTTCCCGGTGGTTATCTGCTGAATGGGGAAAAATGGCCAATTAACCGAGCGACAATTTCTGGAATTTCAGTTGTGCTTGCCAAAACAGATGACAGTGGCGGGGCACGTAGCTTGTCGCTGTTTGTTGTTGATAAAAGTGAAATTGATCCAGCGGGTTATTCCAATCTTCCTAAGATCAAGACTTTGGGAATTCGCGGTTCTGATATGAGCGGAATCCGTTTTGATAATTGCTTTGTACCTGAAGAAATGCGTCTGGGGCAAGAAGGAGCGGGTTTAGAATTGGGGCTGAAAGGCTTTCATCTAACCCGGACGTTGTGTGCAGCCTTTTCTTTAGGATCGGCGGATACAGCCCTGAGAACGGTGCTGAAGTTTTCTCTAGGACGGAAATTATACGGCAAAACAGTTTTCGATATTCCTCACCCCCGGACTACTTTAGTAGACGCTTTCTTAGATATTTTGGTCTGCGATTGTGTCACGATTGCGGGGGCAAGAAGTTTTCATGTCGCGCCGGAGCAATCTAGCGTTTCGTCTATCTTCGTGAAATATTTTGTGCCTGTAACGGTTGAAAAGTTAGTTCAAAACCTTTCCGTAATTCTAGGGGCACGTTTCTATTTGCGCGAAGGTCACGATGAGGGAATTTTCCAAAAAGTTGTCCGAGATAATGCCATTATTAGCGTGTTTGATGGCAGTACGGTTGTTAACTTGCACGCGCTGATTTTACAGCTTCGTCAGATGGCGAAATACCGGGCGAAAAGAAATGCTGCCACTTATGAGGGATTGCGATCGCGTCTGGAAACCCGGTTTTCTCTAGAAGCACCGTTACCACCATGCGAACGGGCAAAATTTGAGCTGTTCAGCCGGGGATGCGATGATGTTTTACAAGGTCTGGAAATCTCTCTAGAACACTTGTATGACTTAAAGACAGATTCTAGCGTCGATGCTGAAGTGTTGCAGAAGCTGATAACACTGACAAGCGCGGTCCTCGAAGAACTCGACGCACAGGATGAATTTTTGGCAAGCTCAGGCTTTGAATTCGGACACGATCAGTCTCCGGAGTTATTTGAACTCGCTAAGAAGTACTGCACGTTGCACGCAGCAGCAGCTTGCGTACATATGTGGATTTACAACCGAAAAATCTTGGGTGACTTTTTTGCAAAGGGTGAATGGTTAGCAATTTGTCTCAACAGACTGCTAATGACTTTTCGCCCTTCATCAGGTATTATTCCTAGCATTTACATCGAGAATGTTGCCCAAGAGCTTCTCAAGCTTGACAGAGAAAACAAGATGTTTTCGATTGTCCCCCTCCAACTAGCCCAGTCCCAATCACAAGAGGAGAAAACCCATGCAGCTTCAGAACTCCAGCTCCAAGCCTAGTGAAGATTTAAGCAAAAACAATTTACAAGACGAGAATATGATTGTTGAAAACTCCCCTGCTGAAGCGATTCAATCCTGGCTAGTTACCAAGCTTTCTAAGCAACTTTCACTCAATGCAAAAACCATTGATGTCCGCGAACCTTTGACGCGCTACGGTCTGGATTCCATCGATGCTGTTACCTTAGTGGGCGATTTAGAAGATTGGCTAGGATGCGAGCTGCCTTCTACTCTGCTGTGGGATTATCCGACTATTGAAAAATCTGCTGAATACTTGGTTAAAGAGTTTGATGTTTCAGCGGCAGTTTCTCCAGTTGCGTCTAGCAATGTCAAGGATGCTAGTGACGATAAAACTGAAAAAGTAGAGGCATCTTCCAAGCCTTCTGGCTGGGGCGGTCTGTGGAACCGAATTAGCGGCAGCTAGAGTAGGATATCTGGTTGGTGATTGGGAATTGGGAATTGGTTAAAGATTTTATCGCTGTTGTGGTGACTGTAAATCTTCAACTTCGGACAAAAAAAGATAACCCATTCTTGATGACTAATTACCAATCGCTAAATACTGACTAAGATAATAACTTTTAAACCCTAAAAAATAGGGAGGAAACAGTCAATTGAATTTCTCTGATTTCTCCTTCTGGTGGGTACTTCTTCTGATCGGCGTTCCCTTCTTCACGGTTCGCTATATCGGCAAGTACCTGAACATTTGGCGAGATTACTTGGATAGCATCGGGTTGATGGTGCTGTCGCTGATGCTGTTTGTAAATGCGTCGCGCTCCAGCTTTATCATCTTCGCCTTTGAGATTATCTTTAACTACGTGATGGTGCGCCTGATGTTGCGCCGTCGAGGTTGGGAGTCGCAAGCGATCGCAGCCACTGTGATCGGGATCGACATCGCCATCCTTGCCTACTTCAAATACGTGAACTTCTTTGTGGAAGATGTTCTAGGACTATTTGTGGGGGGAGTTGCTGCGAGTTGGCAGCAGAGAGGCGGCATTCCTGGTGCAGGTGCAATTCCTCCAGGAATTTCGTTCTACACCTTCCAGATGGTTGCTTTTGTCGTGGATTCATTCAGAAGCAAAAATAAGCAGCCAATTGGAGTTGTTGATTACATCAACTTTGTTTCCTTCTTCCCGCAAGTCGTCGCTGGCCCGATTGAGCGCCGAGCTGACTTGTTTCCTCAAATTGAATCATTCCGCTTTAAGTTCTCCGCAGAAAACTTTGAGGACGGTCTCAAGTGGCTGTCTTTGGGCTTGTTTATGAAGTTGGTACTGGCGGATAACTTGTCGCCGTACATCAACTTGCAAGAAACAGGAAATGTCTGGCTGGTGTGGCTATCTATCTACTTGTTCACTCTGAGGATTTACTTTGATTTTGCTGGATATAGTTTCATCGCACTAGGTTTAGCTAAATTTGTAGGCGTTCAGCTAACACTCAATTTCATCGCCCCTTACACTTCACCCAGCATCCAAGAATTTTGGCGTCGCTGGCACGTGACGCTGAGTACCTGGTTTCGAGACTACGTTTTCCTTCCCCTGATGGGCGCAAAGAAGCAGTGGGCGGCATTTTATCTGTTCGTCACGTTTACGCTCTCAGGGTTTTGGCACGGAGCTGCTTGGAATTTCATCATTTGGGGTGCGTATCATGGCTTGTTGCTGCTAGTTCTGCGATATGCGGGTCGCCCTTTTTACCGCTTTGTTGGCGAACGTCTATTCATGCCTCAGTTCTTATCGTGGGCGCTAACGTTTGGTTCGGTGATGCTGGGCTGTCTATTCTTCATGGAGTCAGATATGACTCGACTGGGACAGAAGCTGCAAACACTGGTGACGCCTTGGGCGTACTCGTTCTCAAATTTGGGAGCGGCAATGAGTTCCTTTAGTGCGAATGAGGGTGCGGTCTTAGTTTTGATCCTCTTTCTCACAGCGGCGGAATTGTTCTTGGAACACCTCGCAGTTTGGCAAAAACGGACGTGCGAATATGATTTACTGTTATCCCCCTGGTTAACTCGCGTTCTTTTGGGTTTGACCATCTTGCTAGCTGCAAATACCCCCTCTAAATTTATTTACTTCGAGTTCTAATGTGGAAACCTCTAAAGCTTGCTAGTTGGATAGCGGTTGCTGGCTTAGCCTGGTCTGTTGGGTACCTTTACAACGTGCGCTACGGTGGAGAACTGAGCTGGCTGCGTGCTATGTACGAACGCAAGGTAGCGCTGGCAAGCCAAATTGAAGCACCCCACCGCCTTCTAATAACGGGTGGTTCTGGAGCGCACTACACGTTGAATACCAAGCTAATGGAGCAAGAACTTGGCATTCCCGTATTCAACATGGGGTTAGATGGCCCAATTGGTTTAGATGTCATCCTTCCGAGCGTTTTGAGTCAAGTGCGTCGGGGCGACATTGTGCTTCTGATTCCAGAGTACCTGCTGCTGTTGGATGAGGATGGGTTGGGCGATCGCTCTGGTTCGTTTGGGATGGCAATTGGACAGCCCGGTTTGGGAGGAATCCCTCCCAAACAGTTGGCTCTAGACGCAATGATGCTAGGGGTTCCGACTCTTAGAGGAATTACTAAGTCGAGCTTGGAGGTGATTGAAAAAGGAAAAATGACTGGCTACTACTCCGATCCAGTTGACGAACGTGGCGACCCTACCGTAACGAAAGAACGCGCTGGGAACTGGTGGCAGATGACATTTCAAGAACCCGTATCCAAACACGCGCTTCAGCGGATCGCTAAATTCCGTGAAGAAGTCGAGGCAAAGGGAGCAACTTTAGTTCTGTCATTGCCGTGGGTCTATGCGAACAGCAGCGACGATAAGACGATTCGTAACGTTAAAAAGACGGCTGAGGAACTGAGCAAAATCGCTCCTTTGATCTACGAAAAAGACTCGTTGAACCTGAAGAGAGACTCTAACTTGTTCGCTGATACCCACTATCACCTGAAGCCGGAAGCCAGAACAATCCGGGCAATGGAGCTGGTTCAACAGCTAAAACCAGCGATCGCTCAGCAACTGACAGCGCCCAACTCCACGACCAAAGTGCCGCAATAGCGAATCGCTTTAGCTATTCGCGTTTGATATCAAGCTTATTTACCAAAACCCTGTCAATGATATGGACGGCAAGCTAGACGGTACAAAGCATCAAAGAAAGGTCAGTTCTACTCCCTCTGAATCTGGGAGCGCTACTCCCACCCGGATTTGCATTCTCGGTGGGGGCTTTGGTGGTCTTTACACTGCTTTGTACCTGCGCCGTTTTCCCTTACTCAAATCAAGTCGATGCGAAATTACCCTGGTTGAGCAAAAAGATCGCTTTCTCTTTACCCCCTTGCTATACGAACTGGTGACAGACGAACTGCAAGCGTGGGAAATCGCTCCTTCTTATCAAAAGCTATTAAGAAACACTAATATTCGGTTTTGTCAAGAGACGATTCAGGAGGTTAATTTACAAACGCGCCAGGTAAAGCTTGAATCCGGTGAGGCTCTCGCTTACGACTACCTAGTTTTAGCAGTCGGGGGAGAAACGCGCTTAGAGGGCGTTCCTGGAGCTGGCACTTATGCCCAAACCTTTCGCAGTTTGGCCGATGTAGAGCTTCTGAAACAACAGCTATACGAGTTTGAGCTTTCTGAGCAGGAACAAATGCGGATTGCGATCGCGGGCGCTGGTCCTAATGGCGTAGAACTCGCTTGCAAAATCGCCGACCGGCTACAGAAACGAGGGCAGGTACTGTTGATTGACCGGGGCAATCAAATTCTAAAAACCTTTTCCGCTCATACTCAAGCTGCGGCTCACCGTGCTTTATCAAGTCGTGGTGTGCGGGTAAAACTAGAAACGAGCATCCACCGCATTGAACCTGACCAAATTACCCTAGTTCGGGATGGTCAGATTGACACTTTGCCTGTAGATTTGGTATTTTGGACGGCTGGAACCCGGCAGCTCGATTGGGTGCGCGAACTTGATTGCCAGCATAATAACCAGGGACAACTGATTTCTTGCCCTACCTTACAATTAGTTGACTATCCAGAAGTGTTTGCTTTGGGGGATTTGGCAGAAATTTACAATCCCCGTGGCGCACGGGTGCCAGCAACCGCTCAAGCCGCTTTTCAACAGGCAGATTGTGCTGCTCGCAACATTTGGGCAGCGATCGCGGGCAAACGCTTACGGCGCTTCCGCTATTTGCACTTAGGAGAGATGGTGACTTTGGGAAAGGGTGCGGCTGCGGTTTCTAGCTTTGGTCTGAATTTAGAAGGGCGCTTGGCATCGATTACTAGACAAGTCGTTTACCTCCAGCGCCTGCCAACCGTGCCTCACCGCCTCCGAGTAGTGAGAAACTGGATTTATCAAGCGATTCGGCGGGTTGTTTTAACAGTCTGGAAGTGGCTGGCAGCAATCCGGCGGTTAGGGTCCAATAGTTTGGGAAAGCGGCGATTGGCGGCGAATTACTCCCGGCGATCTAAGTATTAAATTTAACAAACGGCAATTGCTTACTGCCGTTAACCATGAAAAAATTTTCCATCAAGGTCTAATGTTTTATGGCTTCTACTCAGCAAAAATCTAAAGCCATTTTTACTTCCAAGCTTGAGCAACTGTTTGGGTTAGACCTGCGATCGCTAGCCCTGTTTCGGATTGGTTTGGCGCTGGTTGTTCTTGCCGATTTAATCATTCGGGCGGGGGATCTGACAGCACATTATACAGATGCTGGAGTGATGCCGCGATCGCTACTAACTACTATCTTAAAACCTTGGTATTGGTCAGTTCATGCGCTGGGCGGTCAAACCTGGTTTCAAGCCATTCTATTTTTGCTAGCTGGATTTGTGGCTTTAGCGCTATTGGTGGGATACCGAACCCGGTTAGCAGCGATCGCAACTTGGGCGCTGATGGTATCTCTCCACAACCGAAACCCAGCTTTGATTTTCGCGGCGGATGATGTAATTCGCGCGCTGCTTTTCTGGGCAATGTTTTTGCCCTTGGGCGCTTATTACTCGATTGACAGTGCCCTAAATACATCTACCCAAAAATTACCCAAGCGCATCCTCTCCGGTGCCACCCTAGCACTTACGCTACAGCAATGCTTTATCTACATCTTTTCGGCGGCTTTTAAAGCGAAGAGTCCACTTTGGTGGCCTGATGGCAGTGCGGTTTACTATGCTTTGAGTTTCGACCAATACGCAACACCCTTTGGTCAATTCCTACTTAGTCTGCCTTCTGCACTTTTAGTCTTGCTCACCTTTAGCGCCCTGTGGTTGGAAACTCTTGGTCCCCTGTTACTCTTCGTTCCCGTCCGTACCAGCTTTTTCCGCTGCTGTGCAATTATCTCGTTTATCCTCTTACATATCGGTTTCGGATTGTCGTTTGTGCTGGGGATTTTCCCGTTTCTCAGTACAGCTAGCTGGCTAGCTTTCATCCCGACGGAAGTTTGGGACTCGGTATCTAAGCGGCTGTATACTCCAGAACGAGCTGGACTCCAGATTTACTACGATGCCGACTGTGGCTTCTGCAAGAAGGTTGTCCACCTGATTCGCACTTTCCTGATATTGCCTGCACAGACGCCACTGCTCTTAGCTCAGGACGATCCCTCGATTTTTGCAGATATGCAAGCGAAAAATTCTTGGGTAGTGGTGGATTGGCAAGGAAACAGGCATTTTAAGTGGGAAGCGATCGCTTACGTTTGTAGTTTATCCCCAATATTTAAGCCACTGGTTCCCCTTCTCAAATGGGGACCCGTAATGTCTGTAGGAACAAAATTTTACGAGACAATTGCATCTAACCGCAAGGCTGCTGGTAACTTTACCAAACCTTTCAAGTTCCGTCCTCTTGAAGTACGTTCTTCGCGACCGATCAATATAGTGACGTTACTCTTGCTAGCTTATGTCACTATCTGGAACTTCAGAAGTTTTTCTCCTGAAAAATTCAATCGAAAAGCCTTAAATTCGATTGACTGGATTAGCCGAATTTTGAGGGTAGATCAATCTTGGAGTATTTTTGCCCCCGCTCCCCCCAGAGATGATGGTTGGCACGTAATCCCTGGCAAGCTGAAAGATGGAACTGAAGTTAATGTTTTGAGAGATGGGGAGCCTGTAAGTTGGGAAAAGCCGAGTCGGAAGAGCCGAAACGCCCTCTATCAAAATATGCAATGGCGCACCTATTTCATAAACCTCAATCGCACCATCGGCAAAAAGCTTTATCCCTACTATGGACAATACCTCTGCCGCGACTGGAACGCTCGGCACCAAGGTTCAAAACAACTAGATAACTTTGAAATTGACTTTATGAACGAGAGAACCGTGCCACCCGGTCAACCTCAGAATGTCGAGAAGAAGCCCGCTTGGCAGCAATCCTGCTCACAGAATCCCGAACAATATCAGTGAGGCTCGTCAAAGAAAAAGTTTGCTGTGACAAGTTTAAAACACTTATCATTCAAACTTTCTCTAGTCGATTGGCCGGATAAAACTTAGTATTTAAAGTTTGCGTTTTTTCAGTCGCATTGGCTTTGTCTTTTTTCGTTCTAACTTGACATCTGGCGCTATTTTTACACATTTAAAATGCTTAAATTAAACTTTTGGAAGCCTGATAGCAAGAATAAGCAAAAAGTTAAAGCTTATTTAAGTATATTTATTTTTTTCTGGATACTCTTTATCTTGAGTAATTGCGGATTTGATTATGCCGAAGGCTCCTTCCACTATAAACTTGCAGAACATATTGTTACCACTGGGCAACTAGGTTTTGATACTCCACAAGAGGGAATTTTTTCAATAGCACCCAATGGGAGAACCTATGCTTCCCAAGAAATTGGAAATACAATATTTTTTCTACCTACCGCCTTTATTAATGTAATTTTAGAAAGGATTTTAGCTCCTTTCACTACGGTAAAAGTTATATCTATAACGAAGGAATTTATACGTTCATTTCAGCCTGGGTTTTATTCTGCACTCACAGTCACTGCTTTTTTCGGTATCTTGCGGTTTCAGTTTGGTCAAGCTATCTTACCCAGCTTTATCGCAACCTTATGCCTAGCCGTCAGCACTTATTTTTGGACTTATACCAGAGAATCCTTTGATGGAGTTCTCTGTTCTACATTATTGACTACATCTTTTCTGCTGTTATTAAATTTTAGAAACAACAAAAAAAATCAGTATTTAATACTAGCTTTTATTTGTTTGGGTTTTTCTTTAATTACTAGAATTTCCATGATTTTAGCTATAGTAGCTTCACTTGGTTATCTAGTACTTATTAGCAGACTATCTTTGATCAGCCGAGCAAAGAATGTTGCCACTGCATTACTGATAATCTTCCCTTTTTTAGTATGGCAATCATGGTACAACCATCTAAGAACTGGATTTTTCTACCTTTCCCCGGTTCAAACAGACGCCAAATATTTGGGTAACAATGCGTTGGATGGAAATATCTTTATAGGATTGACAGGTCTTTTGCTGAGTCCTGGAAAAAGCATATTTATATATGCCCCTTTATTAATCCTATCTGTTGTTCTATTTAGAAAATTCTTTAAGGAGCATAAAAAAGAAGCTTTGTATATATTGGTACTGACAATAGCTTGGTTTCTACTGCATGCAAGATTAAGGAGTTGGTATGGTGGCGGAGGATGGGGACCCCGTTATCTAGTGACCATCCTGCCCATTCTCTTTTTGCCCTTTGCAACCAATCTGGAATATGTTTTACAAAGAACCTCGTTGAAGCTCTCAGCAATTTTTCTAGCTGGTTTTGGTTTCATTCTCTCATTTTCATCAATTCTTTCACATTGGTACTGGAGACTAGAATTCGCTAGAAAAGATGAAGTAGCCTATGTCTGGAAGTTCTCAAATAGCCAGTCATTGGATATGTTGAAGAGTGCAGCGAGAAATCTTCTCAATTCCTTTAAAATTGCTACTCATTCTCCAGGAATTCAAAACCAAAATTTATGGTATTTAAATTCAGGCATAGAAGCTTACGGTAGTCATACTGTAAATCTCTGGCCTAACTCTCTTGTGTTTATCGGTGTTCCTTGGTATTTAGTAGCGACTTCAGTTGCCTTTTTATTGTTGATGATGTACTTATCTATTTGGAACATTTTTAATCTGGAAGATACTAGCAAAATGGCAGATTAAATTAATTTTAGTGACAAAAAGAAAGAATAACTTTTTTAAGGAATAGGGTTAAACCAGTGTTCAATCTTAAGAAGAATCCAGCCAACATTACTGCATATACTTTAATCGTATTATCCTTAGTTTTTGGATTTTTTATACGCCTATTCAGTGTTCTCAGATATACCACTTTTTTTTATTACGATCAGGCCAGAGATGCTGAAATCTACATGAAGATGTGGCAGGGAAATTGGCCTATATTAGGTCCTTCTGCCTCTGTCGGAGGATATCATCTACCGCCCCTTTATTATTATCTAGTTTTTCCTTTTGCTATATTTGGCTCAGATCCAGTTTTTACAGCTGTACCTAATGCTTTATTCTCTTTTTTATCTATTCCGCTTTTAATTTATTTAGTTTATGAACTCTTAGAAAATGTTGAATTTTCAAAACGCCTTCTTCTGGCAGGCTTAGCGGGTTTCTGGTACAGTCTAATCTTCGGAGAAATTTTTATAAGTACGTTCCAGTGGAACCCCAGCCCTATTATATTTTTTCTGCTTTGTTTTACTTTACTCTATAAATACCAGTTGGAAGCTAGATTTTATCTAGTTCCTCAATGCTTCTCCTGGATACTTTATGGGATTGTTTTAGCCATATTAATTAGCTTGCATTCCACAACTCTTTTTGTAATGCCAGTAGTTTTTATTGCAAGCTCTATTTTATTCATCTCAAAAAACCGCAGAACTCCTATTAGGTTTTTACTGCCTATCTTGTCCGTTTTAGCAGCATTTGTAGCTTTGTTTCCTTATTGGAAAGGAGAACTTAGTCGCGGTTGGTTGAATACCAAACAAATTATCGCTACTTTAACCAGCTCTAATCAAGAAGCTAATTCTAATATCTTAAGTAAGATTGGTAGGCTGGTATTTAATTATGTTGAATTAGGACAACAAGCCTATTTTACTGGAGAAGGTTGGTTTTATATTTTAACTTCTATTATTTTCTTAACAGTGGTTTTAACGGTAGCAATAGCCAAGTTTAAAGGGAACAAAACTATTTTTGCTTTTTTAGCATTTACTTGGTCTATTTATCTATATGCTGCTTCAAATTATCAAGGAATTTATTACATTCATTACAAACTTTTAATTTTAATCTCTCCAATAGTTTTGGCTGTCTTGAGTTTAGCTTACTTAGATTTATCTAAGAAAGCAGATAAATCTTTAAGTGCTTTTTTAATTGCAGGTATAGCTCTATCAATCTTGATTAATGCGAGTTATGACTATCAGTATTTAACCAGCAAATATAGCCAAAATAGACTGGTATCTACTTCTGACATTACTCAAATTTTAAGTCAATTACCTGCAAACTCAACAATCTGTACATTTGATCCGAAACCTGTCGGTTGGATGTCAATGTACCAGCCCTATAAATATATCGATCAATATATCACTAAAAAGAATTTCAATATTGTTAAAACTTTTTGTCAAGCAGGGAACTACCTAATTTATCCAAAGTCCTATATGGTACAACGTACTGATAACCTTTTTCCAGTTTTTAATGTTTATAGAAATCCAGATTTAACACAAGCTCATAGTACAGTTTTAGAGACTCAAGTTGCTGAGGTTCATCTTCTCCAGTAAAAGAGACCTTATTTTTGGGTAGGTTAAATATTTAGGGACTGAAATGGACGGACTAACCTCATGATGAAAATACAGGAAGCGAGCCACAGGTTTTATTCAAAAGAGGTACGATTTTTTATCGCAATTTTATTAATCATAGGTCTTTTCTTTCGATTCGCTAACCTTGAAAAAAAAGTTTATTGGGGCGATGAAAGTAGCACTTCACGTCGGATTTCAGGTTATACCTTAGAAGAAGTTAAGCAGGAAGCTTCTAGCACTGGTGCAATCGCTGTAAAGGATTTGCAGAAATATCAGCGCCCTAATACTGAAAAAGATTTAACTGATATGATTAATTCTTTAGCAGCAACTGCTGAACATCCACCACTCTATTTTTTGTTAGCTCGGTTTTGGGCACAGTTGTGGGGAAACTCGGTGGCAGTGATGAGAAGTCTACCTGCTTTGATTAGTCTGCTTGCGTTTCCTTGTATTTATTGGCTATGTCTAGAATTATTTGAATTGCCTCTGGTGGGATGGATGGCAACCGGGCTAGTAGCTATTTCACCATTTCATATCTTATACGCTCAGGAAGCTCGGCAGTATAGCCTGTGGACTGTAGCAATTTTAATATCTAGTGCATCGCTTTTGAGAGCAATGCGAGTAAAAACAAAATCCGCCTGGGGTATGTATGCAGCAACCTTAATTTTAGGCCTTTATTCTCATTTATTTTTCCTGTTGACTGCAATTAGTCATGGAGTCTATGTATTTTCGCTAGAAAAGTTTCGAGCAAGTAAAACATTTATCTCCTATCTACTGGCATCTTTAACAGCTATCTTACTTTTTATACCTTGGCTTCTGATTGCTCTTGCTAATTTGTCAACAGTCGATGAAGCAACCGAGTGGATGCGATCGACTTTTCCGATACAATCTTTAGTAAGAACGTGGATTTTAAATCTTAGTCGTATTTTTGTGGATTTTAATTACAGTTTTAAATATAGAAATTTTGGATTATATATTGCAATTTTTCTCTCGTTGATTTTAGTAATTTATGCAATTTACTTTCTTTGCCGCCGGACTGAAAAGCACGTTTGGTTGTTTATCTTGACGATGCTTGGAGTTACTGCAATCGCATTGACACTACCAGATTTAATCTCTGGAGGAAGACGCTCTGCTGTTGCTCGTTATCTTATCCCTTGTTACTTAGCAATAGAAATCGCAATTGCCTACCTACTTGCTGCTAAAATATCCTCATTTTCTGCTAAAAACTGGCAGCGGTGGCTATGGCAAATTGCTACAGTCGTCATCATTTCGGGAGGAGTTTTATCCAGCGCAGTCAGTTCTCAAGCACAAGAATGGTGGAATAAATATAACAGTTGTCACTATAAAGAAATCGCTCAGATTGTTAACCAGGCTAATTATCCACTTTATATCTGGTACAACTTACCTCCTTTTTCCTTGACTTACCTACTCGATCCCAAAGTTAAACTTCAGTCAGTTTCTAATCAACCTGTTCTTAAACCAGGTGAAGAGATTGACAGCAAGTTACCTATAAATTCTATTGCTAATGATTTCAGTGATGTATTTGTGGATTCTAAAAAGGCTTTGAAGGCTGTTCTCGATCGAGAACCAAGCTACCAGATAAAGAAAGTATATGAGTGGGAACAGCAGATAGATCCTGTTTACATTACGAAGACTACTCTCTGGCATTTAGCAAAACAGTAATGATTAGAAAAGTTGATTTTTTAAAATTGTCTGTTTAGCAAATTACAGCGCGATCACTCACCATACCAAAATTGCCGCTAACCTAGCATCGTTGTCTCGTGCAATTGCCTTGCCCTGGGTGGGAATCTGCCTGAGCTACCCTAGAGTTGTAGGCTTCGGCTTCTTACCCAAAGAAGCGGAAATTTTTCCAACCTTTACCTTGTCTTGCTCTAAAAGTATTTTGATTTGCCAAAACCGCAGCTGCCGCAAGCAGGGTGCAGCTAAAGTTTTGGCAGCTTTCCAGGCGTCTGAAGTTCCCGACGTCACTGTAACAGGTAGCCAATGCTTAGGACAATGTGGCAACGGTCCTATGGTATTGGTGATGCCAGAAGAGGTTTGGTACAACCACGTCCATCCCGATGAAGTGCCAACAGTGATAGAACGACATTTGCGGGGCGGAAAACCTGTTGCAGCAATGCTTTATGGCAAATTTCACCAGCGTTCGTAGCGTATTGCCCCTAAACGTAGTCGTGTGTCACGAATGGCACCGCGACGAGTTCACCCTCGCTTTCCCCTACTTGTACTTTCAGCCCTTCACCACCGGCTTTGGTGCGGACGTAGCCGAGTCCAAAGGAACCTTGGTCGGTTTCGGTATAGCTGGTAAGTTTGCCGACTTTTTCCTCTCCAACGCTAATTACACTTCCTGGTTGGGCGGGTGTGTTGAGTCGGACGCCCCAAAGGTGTTGTTTGACCCCTTTATAAGTGTTTAAACGGGCAATTGTCTCCTGTCCGATGTAGCAGCCTTTTTCAAAGGAGATGGTTTGCCACAACCCTGCCTCTAGAGGATTGTAATCTTCAGTGAGTTCAAGGTCAGGTGCGGGGCGTCCTTGTTCAATTCGCAGATGTTCCCAGACGCGATCGCTCATCGGCACTGCCCCAGCTTGCGCTAAAGTATTCCACAGCGTTTCCTTATCAGCAGCAGAGAGAATCAGCGTGTATCCCGGCGTTGCCAAACCGCTGCCCACAGCTACCCGCACCTCGATATCCCCCACTGTCAATTGCTGATGAGAACCATCAGGTTGACCAATCATGGCACCCGCACCCAACTGTTCTAAGAGGGCATCACTCCCTGGCCCAATCAAGCTGAAGCTTGCAGTATTATCAGTTACATCGGTTAACTGCACCTTGTCGGCGAAAAAAATGTATTGGTCTAGCCATTTGAGCAGCTTCTCGCGCCGATTGGGTGAAACCAGCAGCAGGACTGCATCTTCCATCACATAGGCGGTGGTTAAGTCAATCGTTCGCGCTGTTGATGTGACAAAAACCGTATCGCAGCCTTGTCCTGGCTTGAGTCGCTGGAAATCGTTTGTACTCTGGTTGTGCAAAAATCGGATGCGATCGCCTTCGGAAACTTGAATCCGTCCCCAATGAGAGCGATCGCATACAGCAACCCCCTCCCGCGCCGCTTGGATAGCTGCTGCACTCTTGTCGTCAAAATTGCCGTCAATTGCAGATGTAGGCATGGTGATTGTTGCTAATCGTTTCAATTTTTACCTAGCATTTCTGCTAGTTTCTCTGACTTGAAAATTTTATCAAAAAAGACTAATCAGCTTCAATCTGGTATTCAATATAAAGCTAAAATACCGTGCGAATTGCTCTGAGTAAGACATCAGGCAATAGTTACTGCTGAAATTGGGATAATAACCAAGCACCAACTAAGCTTTGGTTTTCTTGACGACTGCGCTGTAAAGCTTCCACTAGCATTGAAATTGCTAATCCCGGCAACACCTGAGACTCAGTAATTCTTTGACTTCCCCCAGCAGAGGTGATGACAAAAGCAATAATGCTGATATTCGCAACATCTACCACCCAATATTCTGCCACTCCTAAATCTTCGTATAGCAGCCGTTTTTGCCCAATATCATCAGATAGTGAAGTATTAGCAATTTCAATTACTAAATCTGGTGCTGGATATTGGTTTAAGTCAATGATTGACGTTCCCCAAGGGATTACATCAGCATTTTCACCAATATAATAAGACACATCTGGTTGACTTTCTTGAACGCCTATTTTTCTGTATGTACAGTTATCCCGTCCATGTATAGGAATACCTTTGAGGGTAGCAAACAGGTTAACGGCAAAGATAATAATAGTGTGATCGCTGGCGTGGTCAGAGCCGATAGGTGACATTTCTATCCTCAATTGTCCATTGTGGTAATAGCCTTTCGCTTGTTCTAGTTGCGGATCTTCAATCGCCTGGATATATTCATCCCAAGTCGCTACAACCCAAGTTTCTGTCGGTATTTTTGTTTGTAGTTTACTCATAGTTAAGGCGTTTAGGGCGCGATCGCTTCTTTAAATGTAGTGTAGTTTCTGGAATAGCATGCAATTGTCTATTACCAGAATTAATGGCTGAATTTGACACAGATTATTGGCTTTCTATCAAAATCTTCCCAAAGTGATCAATAAACTCTCGTAAAACTTCCCTTGAGCTGATACATACTTGCCAAGTATTGGGGAAAAGGTTATCTTCATTAAGTACTAGATAAGTGTCTCTGCTACTTAAGGTTTCAGGGTTAAATTTTTCTAAAGGAATTTGAGGAATAACTAATTCCGAATTATCATCATCCACTACTAGTTTATCCAGATAAAAAATGCCCATAGTTTTTCCTTCTACTTTTAAAAGATTCCAATAGTAATAGTCAAGTGACTGTAAAAAAATAGCTTTTTTACTAGGTAATATCCAAAACCTTCCTTTTGTGAAAGGACATATTTCCCCTGCTAAATCAAAATATTCCCGATACTGGAATATAAGTGAGTATCGATCTAAAATTTCTTTAGCAATAGAAATAAATAGCTTTTCTTTTTGCTGTACTAAAATAAGTTGATAGGGTTTAGCTCCTTTACCAGGATTCTTGAGCTGATACCCTCTATGTTGAGCGAATTCACTCACTTCAAACGTTTCATCAAAACCAAGTTGTGTCAGCATAGTGAGAGCCAAAGCCCTTAAATTCTCTCCGGCTTCACTATCTTTCGTGCTTGATGATGAAACTGGCTGAGATAGACCATTTAAATTTGCCTTTTTCTCTTCATCGCTAACCTCATTTGTGGCAGCAGGAGAACAATCATGAACCCACTCAGGCTTGTACTTGGCGAATAGAGCAACTAAGTCGCCGCGTTTCGACCGTCGATCGCCTTCAAATTCACTTTTGATGCCGAAGGCGGCATAAAGTTTTTCGATGTGCTTGCGTATAGTTCCTTGATGAATGTCCAGAGACTTAGCAACTTCAGCATCTGTACGCCTAGTCAAGACCATTCGCAACACCTCAACTGTACGAGGTTTCCGCAATTCTAGCTTTTCCAGTTCTTCGTTGAAGTGTTGACGATTCATATCTTTTCAAATATCGCAGTTATTCCATTATCTGCGTACTTTGCGTACTCTGCGT
This sequence comes from Trichocoleus sp. Lan, assembly GCF_039961855.1. Lineage (NCBI taxonomy): Bacteria > Bacillati > Cyanobacteriota > Cyanophyceae > Leptolyngbyales > Trichocoleusaceae > Trichocoleus > Trichocoleus sp. Lan. The sequence continues at coordinate 152,732 of NZ_JAMPKA010000008.1, forward strand.
ACTGAAATTAGGCTATATAGATGCCCATTGTCGTATGTATCTGCGTACTTTGCGTACTCTGCGTACTGAAATTAGGCTAATAGATGCCCATTGTCGTGTGTATCTGCGTTCTGAGCATGATATTCACAGAAGCATTTGAGTAAAGCAATGAAAATTCTAGAAAGTCAGCCTAGATTCCACCAGTTAGAAATACCAGGCATGGAAGAACTTCTTGGCAATCTGGAAATGCAGCCAGAAACTACAAAGACGAACCCAAAACCTATCTCCGAAATTTCGGCTAATAACACAGAAATTTATACCCCATTCCATCAGTTGGAAGTACCGGGGATGGAAGAATGTCTCTGAAAGCTGAAAACACAATCAGAGACTACTGACTTGAGCGAATACGGTGACGCGATCGCAATTAGCATCGATAATCTGGCTGACGAGACTGCCGCTTGAAAAAAAAGCGATCGCGTCCTCTCCTCATCTTTTAACTTGCGGACTTTTTAACTAGCTGGTAAGTCCGCAAATACTTTCTCTACTAGCTGTCGCGCTTTAGCGTCCAAGAGGTTCCAGTCTACATCGCCAGTATCCTCTTCAATTAAGCTAGTATCAATCTCGACTTGCTGATTCTCTGGGTGAGCGATCGCTTGCGTGTAATTGCGAAAACAGACTTGATAACAAAGTTCCCACAAATCAACAGTAACTTGCTGGTCTTGATGCTTCAAACAAAGTAGATAACCAGGATAGGGATTAGGCATTGCTACCAATGCTTGTTCTATCTCCGCAGCTTCCTCTGGAGAAGCAGATGCAAGCTTTTCTCTTAATAACGTAAAAGTGTTTTTAGTTTCCTCCGGCGTCCCTTCAGGCCAAATCAATACATCTTGGTAAGTTCCCTTCCAGTTTGATTGGTCTAGCTGTTTGCGAATCTGGTCGATGATTCGGATGAAAGCTGGTTGCATGAGCAATTCAGCTTGCTCCCAACTCGTAATATTTGTGAACTTTGGCATCATTTTTATCTTATAAAATTGAAAAAAATGTGATAGAAAAAACTTAAGGTTGAGGTGAAGATGGTGACGAGACTGGAGTTTCTCGCTGTACAGTTTCGACTTGACTAACTTGAAAAATCAAGGTAAAACGTTGACCCATCTTTTTGGCAACAAATTCTTCCAACAATCGCACTTGTTTAGGAGTTAAAACTTGCTCAGCGCGAACAGTAAGATAAACTTTAGGGGGGTTTGTTAACCAGTTGGACTCAGTTTTAACCAGTTCTACTCGCTGAAAAGTAATCGTATTCTTCAGTAGCGCCTGCTTCAAACTCGCTTCTAGTCGGGCTTGCCGGAGTAATTCTACAAAACTGATCCCTAAAGGAATCAAAAGAATCGCCGTTAAAGCAAGCGTCCAACTTAGGGCTTTCCTTGCTTTCGCTAGAGGGGTGTAGCCTGACAATAAAAAAGTCAGCATACAGGCAAGGGTAATCCCCAGCAAGTTCGTCATGTACAGCAGCGCTGCACCCAGACTCAGCGACCAATTCGCTTGGGCAAGCCCCAAACCAATGACACAAACGGGAGGCATCAGCGCCACAGCGATCGCTGTCCCCGCCAAAGTCCCAGAAATTTTGGGCTGCACTTTCGCAAAGCCACTAATGCCTCCAGCGACTACAGCAATTCCCAAATCGAGTAGAGTCGGTCTAGAGCGAGACAGTACTTCGCTGCCAAATTCTGGGAGTCCGACAAAGGAACCCAGAAGCATCGCTAAAACAATCGCCAGACACGTCCCCACGACGACTGCAACCAACCCTTTGCGAAACAGAATCACGTCGCCTTCTAAAGCGGCAAAGGCTAATCCGCGAATGGGGAACATCAACGGGGCAACGATCATCGCACCAATAATGACAGCCGCACTGTTAGTCAACAATCCCAAAGTAGCGATCGCGCAGGAACCAATAATCAACACGATGTAGTTCAAATCCATCGTAGATTCTTCCAACAGCCCCTCTCGCTGCACGCCTAACTCCTGCTGTGCCTTTCGTCGCCATCGCCGATATTTCGACCACTTCCAATGAATATTTTTTAGCAAATGAAAATAATACCCTAAAATTCTATCTGAAGCCTGATAAAAGCTCCGCTTGATGCTCAATATTCACAATGATCGCAATCCCTCCGCCAAATTTAGCTACTTCTCTGGATGGAAATCAGCAGTGAATTATCGGTGTTTACAGGCACGCTTCCCGAACGCTTCACACTCCAATCTGAAAAAATAGTGAAATCTTTGACAAACTCTGCGGATTCGTTGGGTTTATCCGAGTGGTATTAATATTGAGCGTACATTCTTTTTTCGGCAGGTCGCACCATGATCGGGCGTTTATTAGACCAGCGTTACCAAGTTGTCCAAGCCTTAGGTGCCGGTGGATTCGGAAAAACCTACATCGCCAAAGACACCCGCCGTCCTGGTGCCCCAACTTGTGTTGTCAAGCACCTCAAGCCTGCTAGTAGCGACCCTCATTTTTTGGAAACGGCTAGACGGTTATTCACTAGCGAAGCCGAAACTCTAGAACAACTGGGAAATCACGACCAAATTCCTAGATTATTAGCCAACTTTGAAGAAAACCAAGAATTTTACTTAGTCCAAGAGTTCATCGATGGGCATCCCCTTAGCGCCGAACTCTCACCCAGTTATCGTTGGGAAGAAGGTCAAGTCATCCAGATGCTGCAACAAGTCTTGAGCGTTTTGGAATTTGTCCACTACAACGGCGTCATCCACCGCGACATCAAACCCGATAACATAATCCGACGCAACTCAGATAACAAGCTAGTTTTAGTTGACTTTGGCGCAGTCAAGCTACTGCGGACTCAAACCCTCATCAATCAAGCACAAGCCAGTGCCACCGTTGCCATTGGCACTCCCGGCTATATGCCAACCGAACAAGCGCAAGGCAGACCCCGCCCCAATAGCGATATTTATGCTTTAGGCATGATTGGCATCCAGGCACTGACGGGATTGATGCCGCTACAATTGCACGAAGATCCCCAGACAGGCGAGATTCTCTGGCAGCATCTAGTGGCGGTCAGTCCAGGGTTAGCAGGTTTTTTAACAAAAATGACCCGCTACCACTTCAAAGACCGCTATCAGTCAGCGACGGAAGCACTACAGGAATTGCAACAGCTAATCTATGGCAGTGGACAGCCAGGAGTAGGAGTTGGATATCCACCCATTGAGTACGCGCCCTCTCCCCCAGCGCCGCCAACTCCACCGTCTGAACAGAAAACCCTTCCAGTCGTTCCGCCCCAACCCACGCCACAACCTACTCGACAACCAATTAGTCAAGAGTACAATCCGCCTGTTGTTGCTCCCTCGTCTAATAAATTTCCCCTCGTGATGGGGGTCGGTGTAACTGCTTTGGTGTTTTTGCTAGGAGGATTTTTCTTATTTGATCAACTGCAATCTAGTAATGATAGAAAGTCTAATAGTAATAACAATGAAGTGGTAGAAAAACCACAAGACACTTGCAAAGTTTCAGAGGGTCCCTTAAATGTACGTTCTAGACCTAACGCTACGGTAGTAGGCAGCGTCAAACAAGGGACAATTTTATCTGTTACCGGGACTGAAAAAAATGGGTGGGTGCCGATTAGTTCGCCCGTAAAGGGATGGGTCTTTAGCAAATTTATCGATTGTGGCTCATCTGCCTCAGCAACTCCCAAGCCTTCTCGCACAACAACTCCCAAACCTTCTCCAGAAACGCCGAAACCTGTCGTCGATCGAGGACGGGAGATTATTGCACAGGCAACAGAAAAATTTCAGGCAGGAGATTTAGGCGGTGCGATCGCTCTAGTAAAATCGATTCCCGCTAACAGTTCTGCTTACGGACAAGCGCGGGAGGCGCTGCAAGAGTGGTCTCTCAACTGGTCAGTTGCAGAAGGGATATATCGGGATGCCCAAAGAGCTTTAGAGCAAGGTCGGTGGCAAGACGTCATTGCTGCTGCAAACGACCCTGGACTTCCCCAAATCCGGTATTGGCAAGATCGGTTACGCCAATTAGCGGCACAAGCCGAGCAAAAACAGAACGAACAAACACCGTCTCCCAGCCCCAGCGAAAGCCCCACCGAGAGTCCTAGTCCCACTGAAAGCCCTAGCCCGATTCAGAGTCCGAGTGAAAGCCCTCGCCCCACGGAGAGTCCGGCAACTGAGCCTTCCTTGTGACGACACTCAGATAAGTGCTAAGCGATCGCTTTCCGCTCAAAGCGGGCACATTTCTCTACTTGCTCTCATCGGGAGGTGGAGGGAAAGGCACCAGCGCCGCTTGGAAGAAATAAACGCGACCGCAATATTGCGACCTATTAGAACAGATCGTTTCTATCGCCACATTATTGACATTAGTAACATCAAATGACAAGGAATCTTTCTGCCCAGGAGCAATCGTGCGAGAATGCTTACGCTGTCCATCTAAATAAATATTGACCGTGGTGGGAGGACTACCGCTGTCGTTATCCCGCATTCCATATTCCAAATTCAGAGTTTGGAAGTAAGTGTCATAACCCTCCGGCATGATTCTACAGGTCATCGACACAAAAGCATTGCCTGGGGCCAGACTGAGACGGCTGGTGTAGACGGCTCTACCCACAGCAACATCTGACTTATAAGGACGCCAACGACCAGGGCCAGTACTCACACATTTAGTCTCTGGGAGAGAGACCGTACGCCGTGCCTGTACAGCTTGATTGCCCAGAGTCGCCAAGACAAAGGACAGCAGCCCGCCAACAAGAAGTTGACTGATCAACTTGGTTTTTTGCATGGAGAGATCGCCAAGTTAAAAGGTAACAATCTTTACTAATGATACCGAATCCCCAGCCCCTGAATTGGCACCGACTCCAATAATAATCAGAATGCGAGCGCTTGGGTTAGAGAAAGCCCGATCGCAATGGGCTGACTGACAAATCAGATCGGACTGAAGGCAAAATCCCGGACTTCTTAGAAGTCCGGGATCTAAACCGCTGGCATCTCACCACTCAAATAAGACTGCAATATAAAATGCCTGCAACTATCCAAACCCCAAGAGACAGTTCTAGTGGGTGCTAAATATCCTAGCGGCAGCGGCAACACCGGCACCGGGAGTAAAGCCTTCGTATCCGACTTCTCGCAGTGTCGCTTCCAGAGCGGCAACGGCAGCGAGGATATCGCGATCGCTCACAAAACCCAAGTGACCAATCCGGAAGATTTTTCCTTTGAGATGGTCTTGTCCGCCAGCCAGGACAATGTCGAACCGCTTTTTCATCACGCTACGGATTTGCTCGGAATCCACCCCAGTCGGTGCCACAGCGGTAATCGCCGGACTGCCTGCACCTTCAGGCGCAAACAGCGGCAACGAGAGCGCATTCATCGCCTCGCGGGTCGCCGTCATCAGCCGTTGGTGACGGGCAAAAATCGACTCCAAACCCTCAGCTTTCATCATTTTCAGGGCAACGTGCAGCCCCACAAATAAGTTCACCGGAGGGGTAAAGGGAGTCGTGTTTTTGGCGGCATCTTTGCGGTACTTGCCCAAATCCAAGTAGTAGCGGGGCAACTTAGCCGTTTTGTAAGCTTCCCAAGCTTTCGGGCTGACAGAGACAAACGCGAGTCCTGGGGGAATCATGTAACCTTTTTGGGAGCCAGACCCCACCACATCAATGCCCCATTCATCAATCGGCAGATTCACCGCTCCCAAGCTGGTAACAGCGTCAACGATCATTAAAGCTTCACCGTGGGCTTTAACATGACGATTGATCGTTTCCAGGTCGTTGAGAACGCCAGTGGATGTCTCGCTATGGGTGACAATCACCGCTTTGATTTGTTTATCTGTATCGGCTTCGAGTTTTTCCCGGAATTGTTCTGGGTCGAGGGCTTGACCCCACTCAGCTTTTACCGTATCAACATTCAGACCGAAAGCTTGGCTAAGTTCCGCCCAGCGATCGCCAAATTTGCCATTGCAGCCAACCAAAACGCGATCGCCTGGACTCAGGAAGTTAATGATGCCAGCTTCCATCGCCCCCGTGCCACTGGCAGTTAACATCAGCACGTCATTCTCGGTTTGGTGCAACCATTTCAGGTTTTGCGTCACCTCAGCCATCAGTTTGCTAAATTCACTGCTGCGGTGCCCAAATGGATGCTTGGCTAAGGCGAGTAATACCTGTTCCGGCACTGGTGTTGGGCCGGGAATCATCAACATTAACTTATCGTCCATCGATCTGTCCTTAAACTTGAAGAGCGCATACTCCAGAATCGCATATCTTTTCCAATCCATTCACCAATTAGCAATCAGCTTTTTAGCTTTTCGGAGTAATTGAGTAATCGATAGTCAGTAGTGGGTAATCGGTTTACAGTCTCTTTACGAGCTAGTACTGACAAGTAAGGAGTTAATAACTACTAAAACATTGACAAAAAGCCAAATCTTTACTCTAATTTCTCCGGTGGGATTTTTCTTAAAAAAGCGGGAAGGTCTACCTGTAAATGTTTGTTGGGGTGAGGAGATGATAAAGGAGTTCGGTTGATTGGCTGAGGAATCTCAGCCACAGTTGGGGGTTCTATTGCCATCAGCAGTTCTTCCAGATCCTCAGGGCTATCTGCTAGCACTCGTTGCAAGAAATCCTTTAGTTTTTGAGCGCTACGAAGGCTAGCATTGCAACGGTCTTTCCAGTACTGGATGGCGGCTTCGTACTCATTTGCTTGCTGGGCTTGCATGAGAATTTGCTCTTGCAGGGTCGCGGTGTGAGTTTCTAATTCGGTTGTCTGGGCTTGATAGCGATCGCGCGACTCTGCCAAGTCGTGGCAAGCTTGTTGCAATCGAGCCTGAATTTTGGCTTGCTTGTCTAGCTGGTTTTCTAGGTCTTCAATCTGGCGGTGAAGAGCTTTAATGGCTGCATCCTGTTCACCAACCAAGTCTTCAGTCTCGGAAAGGTTTGCCAACAGTTGTTGCTGTTCTTCCAATGTTTCGTTGGCTTCTTGGAGTTGATCTTCTAGCTGATTGATAACTGTAGCGCGATCGCTACATCGACTATAAAGCGCCTGCATTTGCTGCTCTTGCTCTAGCGCCTGCACCTCCAAACGCCTTATTACAGTTCGAGCTTCCAGAATTTGAAATTCTAGCTCCTGCACTCGTTGTTGCTGTGCTTCTAAGGCTGTTTGTCGGTTCGCTAGCTCTTGTTCCAGCAGCGTTTGACTGTTTTGGCTAGTCTGACGGCTCTGAGCTAGCTGCCTTCGCAAACGTCCTACTTCTCCTTGCTGCGCCTCAGCTAAAGTTTCAATCGTCGCTAACAATTCTTGAACCGTTTCGTCTTTGAGAACCGCTTGCGATTGATGATTCTCTAGCGCTTGCTGCTGCTCGAACAGCTGTTGCTTGAATTGATCGAGCGCCCGCTGTTGAAGATTCGCGGCTTCCTCTGTCGATGCTAGCTGAGTTTCTAAAAGATGTTGCTCGCTTAGTTGGAGTCTCAACTCACTGACACAAGCCTGGGATTCCTCCAACGCCTGCTCTAACTGATGAATGCGAGCTAACTGCTGCTGTTCTTGCGAAGGCGATCGCGCCAATTCCAGCGGTTCTGGAGGCTCCAGTTCACAGCATTGCCCTTGTGAGTCTTCTAACGAGGGTAATTCGCTGGGATGAGGCTGTGGAGTAGCAAGAGCATCCTTTGCCTCTGCGTCTGCTGAAGCTTCCTTTGAATTTAACCAAAAACGATCGGCTGAATCTGGTTCAGTCACTCCGAACCTCCCAGAAGTCAATAACGGTCTTGGAGCATCCAACAGCCATCTCGCATTTCCGAGTGATGAGTTAGCAGTTAGCAGTTCTCGGAGCGTTTATCACTGTTTATCACTTAAGTAAGTAGAAAGCATTGACCCTAATTTTAGGGCTTTCCGGCGATTTTTCTGTATTGAGGACGAAGCATCAGTGCCAGCATCTAGGCACAGAATTCAGGTATTTAACAATTCTGGCTTCGCCCCACACCCTTTCTAATCTCAATACCTTTTATACCTTGGGTTCTCGGTGTCCGGTGACAATATCTGGCGAAGGTGGTTGATCGAAGGCAATGTTATTCAGAGACCAACGGTAATCAATTGGTAAATTTGCTCGTTCGCAAGTTTGTTCGAGTTGCTTCTGTTGAGCCATTGCTTTGCGGAGAGTACCGATCAGCTGGTGAACTTGCTCCCGCACTGCCGGTTTTTGACTAACGGCGAACGAGGTGTGGCGTTCCAACACTTGCAGGAGTAATTCGTAGTGGATACGAGAGGGAAGAGGAATTGGCTCCATGAAACCTAATTTACCTATAGGGGTCAAGATATTGGGCAAGGATGAAGGCGGAAGGGGGAATGAAAAAGTTCTTTATTCAATCTTTCATCCTTCCTCCTCCCTCCTTTATCCTGCAAAAGGGTTTTCATTCTAGGAAAACAGCTTGGCGATGCCAACAGCAGGGTCGGACTGTTTCACCAAGGACTCACCAATCAGCACCGCATCAGCACCCGCTTGCACAACCAAGCGAAGGTCAGATGGCGTGTGCAGACCCGATTCGCTAACGACAGCGATCGCCCGATCGCGCAACTCGCTACCTCGCGCCGCTAAAATCTGGCAGGTTGTTTGTAAGTCTACGGAAAAATCTTCCAGATTGCGATTATTTATACCAACTAGCGTAACGCCTTCTAAGGAGAATACTCGGTCTAATTCTGCTAGAGTATGCACTTCAATCAGCGGTGTCATCCCCAAAGCATTGGTAATTTTGACAAAGTATTGGAGGTCTTGATCGCTCAGAATTGCTGCAATCAAGAGAACGGCATCGGCTCCGTGGCGTCGGGCGAGATAAATTTGGTAAGGATAGATTAGGAAATCCTTACATAAAACGGGCAAGTCTACGGCAGCGCGAACAGCCGTCAGATTTTCAAAACTCCCTTGAAAAAATTTTCGATCGGTCAAGACTGATAAACAGCTGGCTCCTCCTTGCTGGTAAGCAGTCGCGATCGCCACTGGGTCGAAATCTTCCCGAATCACACCTTTACTGGGAGAAGCCTTTTTGACTTCTGCAATCAAGGCAGGTTTTGTCTTCCCTTGCCGCAAAGCACCGATAAAATCACGAGGTGCAGGTGCAGACTGCACTTGACGCCGCAACTCCACTAAGGGCACGCGTTCTCGCATCTGGTCAACTTCCGTTTCTTTTTGCCAGACAATTTCCTCCAGAATGTGGCGGGGTTTGGCATCAGGTACGGCAACCTGATAGCGTAAAGTGCTGATGGCAATCGATGGGTTTGGGGGACGGCGGCGAATTTGCATATTTCCTAGTTTGGCACAATTATTCATGGGGAATGGGGGCTTAGTAGGGGTCATTTGTCAACGGTGATTCGTCATTCGTCACCAGCAATCGACGAATGACAAATCACGAATGACTCTTCTCCCTAATGAGAACCTACAGCCCGTTTGTAAGCTTCATCCAATACTTCTGAGAGGGTAGGATGTGCGTGGACAAAATATGCCAGAGTCTGGACAGAATTGCGTTGAGCGATCGCGTTGGCGGCTTCGTGAATCAAATCCGCTGCGTGCATTCCGATGATGTGGACGCCCAGCACTTCGCCTGTATCTTTGCGGTAAATTACTTTTGCCATCCCATCCGCTTCCCCTTCTGCGATCGCTTTCGAGTTTCCTTTGAAATAACTCTTCGCCACTGCAACTTCAAATCCCTCCTCTTTCCCCATTTCTTTCGCTGCCAGTTCCGTCTTGCCGACAAAGCTAATTTCTGGGTGAGTAAAGGCGGCGGCGGGGATGCTGTGATAATCGATCAAACGGTGACGCCCGCAGATATTCTCTACCGCCACAACGCCTTGAGCCGACGCCGCATGAGCCAGCTGCATCTTGCCCGTCGCATCTCCAATTGCCCACAGGTGGGGCACGGGTTCGCCACTTGACAAGACTGCCATCCGGTCATCGACGGGGATAAAGCCTCTATTTGTCTCAACGCCGATAGCATCCAGCCCCAAGTCCTTAGTATCCGGAATGCGACCTGTAGCAACCAAGCAAGCGTCTACTTCTAGCACGTCCACAACTTCTTTCGTTTTGGCGTCGGCTAGCTCAATGACCACGGGAGAACCCGGTTTAACACTCTTCGCCAACGTGCCTACTTTCGTTTCAATGTCACGCGGCTTAATCAGCACTCTTTCGGCAATCGTGGCAATGTCCCGGTCAAACCCAGGCATCAGCTGGGGTAACGCTTCAATCATGGTGACTTCAGCGCCTAATGCGGTGTAAACATCTGAAAATTCTAGACCAATGTAACCGCTGCCAATAATCGCAATCCAGGAAGGTAGCGACTCCAATCTCACGCCGTCATCGCTGGTAAAAACAGTTTTGCCATCAATTTCAATTCCTGGTGGAACCCAAGGAATTGACCCAGAGGCAATGATAATGTCTTTTGCCGTAACGGTTTTTTCACCCGATCCCGTGCTGATAGTGACTTTTTGCGGTCCCGCAATTTTCCCCCGACCTTGGAGAATTTCAACGTCCAGCCGTTTCAAACTGTTTGTCAAATCGCCGCGAAGCTTGGAGACAAGGTTGTTCGCATGGTCTGCGATCGCTTGTCGGTCAAACTCAACGCCTGCAACTTGAATCCCCAGCGATTTCAAATGGTGGGCATTGCGTAACTCTCGCACTCGACCGGATGCTGCCAACAAAGCTTTAGAAGGAATGCAGCCCCGATTCACGCAGGTGCCGCCCATATCGGCTGCTTCCACAATGGCGGTTTTGAGACCGCAGGAAACGGCGTGTAGGGCAGCGCCATGTCCGCCGACACCGGCTCCAATAATCACTAAATCGTAATCAAATCCTTGAGTCACGTTACTCTCCCCTAGACGACGATGCCCTCCTCATTTTCAGCTTGACCAACGGTGAGCGCAAGTCCCCAATCGGTTGTGGAGTGAAAGAGTGCAAGTTATTCTCCTTACAATTTTCTCTAAAAAAATTACGAATGAGTCATCCCTTCAGCCGCGTGTTATATCTTAGAAACTAAAAGAAATCCAGCGATCGCTCAATTCGAGCGATCGCTGTCAATTACTAGGGTGCCCTGCCATCAAAAGCAGTGTTTGTGGAACCAGCGTAATGAATCAGAGTGACCAAGACCATCGTCGCGCCGCCGATCAAGCGTTTAGCGAATCGCTTGAGCAATTGCAGGATTTATTGGAATTGCCGGACAATCAGACGGCTCGATCCCAGTCAGAGTCGGACAGCGGTAATCATCAAAAAGAATTGACTGAAGCAGATGAGCTGGAACAAGCCGCTGCTGACATTGAGGAATATATGCAGAAAAAGACTAAATCATCGGGGAACGGATAGCAAGTAATTGGTTGGGAAAAGCGAAAAAAACACTAACCATTGTTGACCCATAACTACTGATTAGCGGCTACTTCCTAACTTCTGCCATTCTGACGCTTTACTTCGTACAACATCAAAGCAGCTGCTACAGCCACGTTTAGCGACTCGACTCCTGGACTCAGGGGGATGGTCACTTGCACCTGTGCCAGTGAAACTAACTCTGAAGACAATCCAGCACCTTCATTGCCCATCAAAATCAGAGTGGGACGACGTAAGTCTACCTCCCAGTAGGTTAAAGTCGCACTAGGCACAGTTGCCACGACTTGCATTCCTCGTTCCCGACACTGAGAGATATCTGCGATCAAATCAGAACTGCTCCGCATCGGTAGCCGAAACCATTGTCCAGCAGAGGCTCGCAGCACCTTTGGATTGTCCAGATCCACACTATCTTCACTGACACACAACCAATCCGCACCCGCAGCGGCGGCAGTACGAATCATCGTGCCGAGGTTGCCTGGATCTTGCACGGTTTCCAAAATTAGCCCCAAACCCGTAACTGGCAATGGGGACACCTGGCGGCTCATCCGGGGTGCCGTAGCGATGACACCATCGGGTTGAATCGTGGTAGCGATCGCTTTCAGAACTTCCTCGCTCACCACTTCAGCCCTTTGACATCGATTACAAGCTTGCTCCCACAATTGCTGGTGACGCTCCTGCCATTGAGGCGTACAACAGACCGTTTCTAACGGATAATCAACCGCACAAGCTTCCTCTAGCAAATGCGTCCCTTCCAACAAAAATATTTGCTGCTCCCGCCGTTCCTTGGAGCGATGTAACTTGCGAATTTGCTTGACCAGAGGATTCTGGAGACTCGTCAACATCAACAAGAATTAGGACTGAGGACTGAGGACTGTAGGACTGAGAAAGTGTCAAAAGGCAAGAAAGAACTTTTTCCCAATCTGGCAAAGGATTGAGTTCTGAGTGTTACTAAGTGACGAAATTCTTTATTAGCGTCTGACTACCCTATCTCGATCGCCACTTTTTTCTACTCAGTCCTCAGTCCTGATACCTCAGTCCTAAAAATGCGGAACCCGGGACTTGAACCCGGAAGTCCTTGCGAACACTAGAACCTGAATCTAGCGCGTCTGCCAATTCCGCCAGTTCCGCTGACGTCTGGATTTATACCACCGATTTACTATCTTGCAACAAACCCTAGAATTTGTCAATACCTTTTATCCGGAAAAGTGAACCGATACAAGGTACAATGCTTCATCGACTGACAATGAAGCGGGATTGCTAATCTAGACATTTAAAATCTTTCCTGTAGAATCAAAACCAAATTTAAAAAAAAGCCACCCTATTCCGTGAAATTTGGAGGACAGACCTATTAACCCCCCTCTCAGCCTGACCGATACTTACTCTCTGCCCGAAGAAGACAAGTCCGTTTTGCACATTTGGGGTAGAGCTTCCTTGCAAGGGCACGTCAAGATTAGCGGCGCAAAGAACGCGGCACTAGCGATCATGGCAGGAGCCTTGCTGTGTCCTGAAGATTGCCGAATCCGTAACGTTCCCTCGCTTGTCGATGTCAAGCGCATGGGTCAAATTCTGTCGTCCCTAGACCTGAAGCTGGAATGGAATGGCGACATTCTCGACATCAACGCTAGCCACATTGGGCAATCAAAAGCTCCCTACGAGTTAGTTTCTCAGCTACGAGCTAGTTTCTTCATCGTTGGACCGATGCTGGCGCGACTGGGTGTAGCAAAAGTGCCACTACCTGGCGGTTGTGCTATCGGTGCCAGACCCGTCGATCTTCACGTCCGAGGTTTGCGGGACATGGGGGCAGATGTCCAAATCGATCATGGGATGGTCAATGCCCATGTAACTGGCAGCAATCGAAGATTAAAGGGAGCCAAAATTTATCTGGACTATCCCAGTGTTGGTGCGACAGAGACACTGATGATGGCGGCAACCCTAGCAGAGGGAGAAACAATCCTAGAAAACGCCGCCCAAGAACCAGAAGTCGTGGATCTCGCTAATTTCTGCATTGCAATGGGAGCCAAGATTCGCGGTGCAGGTACCAATACAATTGTGATTTCTGGTGTTCCCAGCTTACATTCTGTAGATTACAGCATCATTCCCGACCGGATTGAGGCGGGGACATTGCTCGTTGCAGGAGCAATTACCCATTCAGAACTAAGTCTGTCCCCAATTATTCCAGACCATCTCACGGCTGTGATTGCCAAGCTGCGGGAAATTGGAGCGACGGTACTCGAAGAAGCGCCCGACTGCCTGCGGATTATCGGAGGACAAACACACACGGCAACAGATATTGAAACATTGCCATATCCTGGATTCCCCACGGATATGCAGGCACAATTTATGGCATTGCTGACCCTCAGTGAAGGGGACAGCGTGATTAGCGAAACGGTTTTTGAAAACCGATTGCGTCATGTGGCAGAGTTGAATCGCATGGGTGCAGATATTCGCGTGAAAGGCAATCATGCAATTGTGCGGGGTGTGCCAATGTTATCGGGGGCACCTGTCCTAGCTACTGATTTGCGTGCTTCGGCGGCGTTGGTTTTGGCATCGCTGGCGGCAGAAGGAAAAACAATCATTCGAGGATTGCAGCATCTAGATCGGGGTTACGAAAAGCTGGAGGATAAACTACGGCAGCTGGGAGCTAAACTACAGCGGGTGCAGGATGATGACAGTTTGCCAGTTGAAAATTTGAAGGTTGAAGGTGACAGCCTGCCGGTTGAAGGTTTAAAGGTTGAAAGTTGAAGGCAGAATAATCGGTAATAGGTAGAGTGATGAGTGATGAGGTATTCATTCAAAACTCATAACTCAACACTCATAACAATTACCTTTTACCGAATTGTCTATTCCTTCACAATTTCTGTCAGCGCTGGTTTTAGGGTTGAATACTGATATTCAAATCTTTGGGACAAGGTGCGTTTTGGAAGAACTTGTTGCCCTTCCAAAACGACTTGGGCACCATCTCCTAAGAGACCTTCTAAAACAAAGCTGGGAACTGGTAGCCAGGAGGGTCGATTTAAAACTTCTCCCAAAGTTTGGGCCAATTCGTTCATCCGGACTGGATTCGGAGCTGTACCGTTTAGGACACCTTCAATTTCTGGGTGGCTGAGTGCAAATAGAATTAGATTCACTAAATCGTCTCGGTGAATCCAGGAGAACCACTGACGCCCTGAACCAATGGGGCCACCAGCAAACATTTTAAAGGGGGGAAGCATTTTAGCAAGTGCTCCTCCCATTCCTAAGACAATTCCAGTTCGCACAATTACCAGTCGCGTGCCGCTGTCTTTGACTTTTTGGGCTTCTGTTTCCCATTCTTTACAGACAGTGCTGAGAAAATCATTACCGGCTGAGCTAGTTTCATCAAAGGCAGCCGTCTCGCTGGTGCCGTAGTAGCCAATTGCAGAAGAATTAACTAAGACAGCAGGCTTGGGATTCGCTTGATTAATTGCTTCTACAATTTTTTGCGTCCCTAGCTTTCGGCTATTTAGGATCGTCTGCTTTTGTTCTGGAGTCCAGCGTTTTTCCGCAATCGGTTCTCCTGATAGATTCACCACAGCATCGCACCCAGCAATGGACTGTTGCCAGGAGCCTGATTCAGTGGGTGTATATGCAATGATTTCGAGATTGGGATAGGTGTTGGCAGGAAAGACTTGCTTCGCTTTCGCAGGGTTACGACTGAAAACCAAGATTTGATTTCCTTGAGCGTGTAGTCGTTCTACCAGACGAGAGCCGACAAATCCAGTTGCTCCTGTAATGGCTACTTTCATGCTTCTCTGGTTGCCTCGCTATCGGGGGTTTTTTTCGTGTCGCTGTAAGCCATACCATTGACCTCAGCATAGCGATTCATAAACCGCATAAATCTCTCCCAGTGGTCTTCTCGCTGAATTTCAAATTCGCAGTCCAACCGCTGAAAATCATCCCCTTCTGGCCCGCTGAAAACAAATTTTACAGAAGAAGGCTCAACGCTTATTTCACCTTCTTCATCCGTTAATCGCAGCCCATTAGAAAACTTATTTTTAAAGCTGTTGAATTTTTCTATGGCTTTCAGCTCGTTAAATGTCATCAATACCGTGCGGACTCCAGAACTGCGATTCCGCCGTAAGCTGACGTTACCGATTTCTTCAGGAATCCCTTCAAAAAATTGAATTAAGGGTGTATTAGAAGTCATGCACAAAATTAATGAAACTCATAAAGTAGTATACAAAAGTCAAATGCCCTCCGAGCGCTGACTCGGTGAGCTAGAGAGTTTAGAGGCGATCGCCTAAAATATTTTTGACAAGTTGTCGGTAAATGCGTCCTAAAACCGACATCCAAGGTAGAGAGATTTTTAACTCAACTTTTCCCTAACCAGATTCTGAGCCAGTAGCTTTAAATTTATTAATTACAGGGGTTGGCTCCCCAAACTCCTCTTAGAAGCCCGAAGGAGCCTTGAAGATGGCTCTCCTTCACTCTATAGGGAAGGGGCTGGAGGTTGGGTCTGTATTGGACTCAACTGCAAACCGTTATCGTTGCTCAATCTTCGTCTTTCCTGTTCATCCTCCCAGTCTTAACCATCCAAACACATCCCCTACCGTTAGCCGCAGTTCTGTTAACAAGTCTGGAACAGGTAGCACGTCGAATGCTTCCTGCAACAATTCCGGTTGCTGTCCGGGAGGATAAACCAGCACGGAGCGTTCGTCTGGATCGAGTAGCCAGCCTAATTTGCTACCGTGTTTGAGGCAGTGCAGGATATTTCCGGTTACTTTGGTTTGACTTTGTTCTGGAGAGAGAACTTCAATTGTCCAATCTGGAGCAGCCTGAAATACATTGGCAATATCCCCATTTTCATCAAGAGGGATTCTATCCCAAGCAAACACCGCCACATCTGGCACGATTGACCGTCCGCCGAAGGTACACCGCAATTCCGGAAAAGCTAGGGCAATTCGCTTAGCCTCGACCACCTCATTAATAACAGTGACTAGCTTTCCCTGTAACTTGCTGTGCTTCCCTTGCGGCATTGGCTTTTGGATGCTTTGACCCTTGCTGTATTCGCTGGCTGGCTTAGTTTCTGGCAGCTTCAGAAACTCCTCTAGAGTCAAGGTTTTAGGAGGTGTATGTACCATAAGCGCTCGCATAAATGCCGCTACTATTACCCTACTCGTGCAGTTTCACTCCTCGAATTGACAAATCCAACAACTCTACCGGATGCATGATCGGAATTGTCTTCTCTTGAAGTTCTAAATGCTTGCTAATTTGGATCGTACAACCGGGATTTGCCGAAGCAATTAATTCAGCACCCGTATTCAGAAGATTTTCAACTTTTTGCTTACCCAATTCTCCAGCAACTTCAGGTTGCAGCATATTGTAAACCCCAGCACTGCCACAACATAACGCTGCATCCATCGGTTCTCGAAGTTGAACGCCTGGAATTTGGCGCAATAATTGGCGCGGTTGGACGCTAATTTTTTGCCCGTGCAATAAATGACAGGCATCTTGATAAACCAAAGTCAATGGTTGATCGGAAAGTGGGGAAAGTTTCGCCGTTATTCCGGCTTCGTATAGAAACTCTTGAGCGTCTTTTACTTTAGCGGCAAATTTTACGGCTTTCTCTTGATAATCGGGGTCATCTTGTAGCAGGTGTCCGTATTCTTTTAAAGTATGACCGCAACCAGCAGCATTGATGATGATGGCATCAACGTTTGTACCTTCAAAACTATCAATCATTTGGCGCGCGATCGCTTTTGCTTGTTCTTCCTGTCCTTGGTGATGTGGCAATGCAGCACAACACCCCTGAGCCTTTGGAATCACGACTTCACAGCCATTGGCAGTTAATACCCGTACCGTTGCTTCATTGACCTTTGAGAAGAATAGACGTTGCACGCAGCCCAAAATAACGCCCACTCGATAGCGTTTCTCACCCTCAGCCGAAATCACCTCTGGTAGGGTATCTACAAAGGTTCTGGGAGTAATTTCTTGCAGATTTGATTCCATCGCTGCTAAGCGGGGAGAAAGGCGTTGGAGTAATCCAGTCGAACGAACTAATTTCTGCAAGCCTAATTTCTGATAGACCATCAGAGGCGCTAGCAAAACCCGCAACCGATTAGGATAAGGAAATAGGGAAAAAATTAGTTTTCGATACAACTTGTCTGGCAAACTGCGCGAATAATTGCGTTCAATTTGGGGACGCATGGCAGTAATTAACTTGTCATACTGCACGCCAGAAGGACAGGTTGTGACACAGGCAAGACATCCTAAACAAGAGTCAAAATGCTGTACTGTTGCAGTATTTAGAGAAATCTCACCTTTATTGATAGCATCCATGAGATAAATTCTGCCTCTAGGAGAATCCATCTCTTTGCCAATCACCCGATAGCTGGGACAAGTAGATAGACAAAAACCGCAGTGAACGCAGCTATCAATTAACTTGGGATTGGGGGGATGATCGTTATCAAATCCGTTAATATTAATCGGGTTTGAGTCATCTAAATTTGTTAAAGAATTTTCTGATGTTTGCATGGATGAGTTTAATCTTCCCTACTTTTTAGACGGTGTTTTCTGCGATGAAAGCGCTTTGTTCACATTCCACCGATAAACCGACTTGGACTTAAAATATTTTCTGGATCAAATTGCGTTTTGATTTTCTGCATTAAATCCAGAGCGTTGCCGGTATAACCCCAGACATCTAGTTGCTGCTTCAAAGAGATCGGCGCTTCTAGAATTGTCAGAAACCCGCCGTGAGATTCACAGAGCGATCGCATCTGTTGTAAAAACGCGATCGCTGTTGTTTCAACAACGTCACTATTGCACCGCAATAGTCCCAACCCACTTCCAGCATGGATCAGACACATCACCGATGGGACGTAGATTTGCAGATGAGCCAAAATGGTCGCGGCGGCAGCTGGTAATACTCCTATTTTGCAAGCGATCGCTGCCTCTGTGTGGGATGCCCACATTTGTTCTTGTAACTTCTGCCATAACTCAGCCTCATCGGCATCTGAATACAAGACACCCTGTAAACCGAGATGTTGCCCCACTTCCAACCATCGAGCGCACTGTTCCTTCACGCTCGGCGATACACTTTGAAAGCGAGCGATCGCACCAATGCCCTCCCCTAACCCTAAACTAGCCACAATTTGAGTGGATAGCAGGTCAACAGCCGTGGGCGTTAAGGCTGAAGCGAGCAACGTTTTGGTGGCTGCGGCAATTTTTTCGGCTGTGCCAGTCAGCACTACGGTTGCAGATGCCTCAGGCAGGGGATAAACCCGAAACGTCACTTGACTGATAATCCCTAACGTTCCAAAAGAGCCGGTAAATAGCTTCATCATGTCGTAACCGGCAACATTTTTTACCACCCGACCCCCAGCTTTGGCAATCTGACCATCGCTGCGGACGAAAGAAAGACCCAGTAGCATATCCCTCACCCCACCATAGCGTTGTCGCAAAGAACCGCCCCCCGCAGTCGCAACAATACCACCAACCGTGGCGTCTTTTGGATAGGCTGGATCGAGGGCGAAAAATTGACCTTGTTGCGCTAGAATCTTTTGCAGTTCGGCAAATTTCATGCCTGCTTCGACCGTAACGGTTAAATCGCCAACCGCATGAGCGATTAAGCGATTCAGACGTTCGGTACTGACAACCAAATTGACCCCATCGACTAATCCGCCCCAACCTAGTTTGCTAGCGCTGCCACAGGGTAAGATGCCCCACCGATGCTGGTAGGCATAAGCCATAACCTGAGCGAGTTCTTCCTCGGTGCGGGGAGAAACAATGCAATCAAGGGTCGTTCCTGGTGCAATTGCTTGAGAGATTTGTGCTTTTCGAGTGGCTTCTATCTGTTCCCACGGCACAATACCAGAGCTGGGGAGGAGACTTTCAAGTTTTTGGGCTACGCTATTCATTGCTTAAAAAAACATCTGTGCGATCGCACTCAGGTGGACATGAACACTAGCAAAACATAAGCACGGTACGCAAGTAACACTCAGTTCTCGACGTAACATCATTTAATTATTTAGTTATAAATTTATTTCTTTATATCTCAAGATAGATGCAGCACTTCATACTGGTATTTGTGGGGTCTATTTCTCTCTTTAGACAGGTTTAATTGAATGGTTCGACGAAAGAATATACCGGCATTACAGCAAGCAAGAAGGGCAGGGACAACCCGATCTTACGATAGGGAAAGCTTGCTAAATCGAATTACAACCCGAATTCGCCAATCTTTAGAGCTACAAGAGATTTTGGCGACAACAGCGCGGGAAATTCGCTCATTTTTAGACATGGATCGGGTCAAAATTTACCGATTTCACCCAGATGCCAGTGGAGAAGTAATTGCCGAATCTATAAATGGCGATTGTTTACCCTCTATGATGGGGCTGCGGTTTCCAGCCGAGGACATTCCGCCCAATGCTCGTGAGTTGTTTGTCAAAGTCCGCCAGCGAGTCATTGTCGATGTCATTTCTAGGCAGAAAACTCAAGAACAGTTAGATTGCCTATCAACCGGCAAAAATTTAGTAACTAGAGACATCCGCTATTCCCCAGTCGATCCTTGCCACGTCGAATATCTGACGACGATGGGGGTGAGTGCTTCTCTCGCCGTGCCAATCCTACATCAAAACAGCTTGTGGGGGTTGTTGGTGTGTCACCACGCATCCCGGCGCAAATTCAGCGAACAAGAATTACAAATTGTTCAACTGCTCGTGGATCAGGTGTCGATTGCGATCGCGCAGTCCAATCTTCTTCAAACCGCACGCGAACAAGCTCAGCATGAATCAACAATTAACCAAATCAGTAGTCTACTCCACTCTCCGCTAAAAATTTCAGAAATTCGGCAGACCGTTTTAGAAGAAACCGTTAGCGCCTTACACGGTGCTGCTGGCAGATTGTACATTACAGCAGATACAACAGGTCAGCCTGCTCAACTTTATACGACTGGCGAGCAGCCACTCCAAGCTTGGATTGAAGAAACTCCTTTTTGGCAACAAATTATCTCCGGGAAACCGAACAGCGTCGGTATCCCAGACAGTCCTTCTGAAAACAAATCCAAAGATAACAATCAAGATTTCAGTCATCAGAATCTCATCAATCACGCTTCTAACTCTTGGTTTTTGCAGTCGGAATTTAATCCTCAAAATCATTCCCTTGAGTCTTCGCGTCACAGCTACTCCGTAGCTAGGGAAATATCAAATTTTAAAAGTCAAAATTTTCTCTACACCATCCCCGATTTATATCAAGAACCACAACTAAAATATGCAGTCCCTGCTTTTGAGCCAACGCCCATTCACTCTATTCTGATCGTGCCTCTCAGTTATCATCAGCAATGCGTGGGGTGTCTTACCATCTTCCGGCATGAGATGAATACAGAAACCCTATGGGCAGGTCGTCAGAATCCCGACGAACGGAATGTCCGCCCCCGCCAGTCATTTGAAGCATGGCGAGAAATCACCCAAGGACAGGCTAAAGAGTGGACACAAGAAGAACTCAAGCTGGCTCAATCGGTGGGAATCCACCTCTACATGGCAGTAATGCAAAGGCGAGTAGAGGATACAATCCGACATCAGGCGTCTCATGACCTCTTAACGGGTTTGCCCAACCGGCTGTTATTCAATGACCGGCTCTCTCTAGCGCTGGCAAGCACTCATCTGAATTGCGGCGATATGATGGCAGTGGTGTTTCTCGACCTGGATGGCTTCAAAACGATTAACGACACGCTCGGTCATGCCGTAGGCGATCTACTGCTGCAATGTGCGGCTCGACGCCTCACAGATTGCCTGCGAGAAACCGACATTGTTGCCCGTTGGGGTGGGGATGAATTCACCATTATGCTCTCCCCAATCACTTGTTTGGACGATGTTACCAAGATTGCGACAAGAATTCTGGGTGCCCTAAACGTTCCTTTTCATTTTGAAGATGTAGAGACTTATCACGATACCTCTTTACACATCAAAGCGAGTTTGGGGATTGCTTTAGCTCCTTATGATGGGGAAGACGCAGAAACGCTGTTAAAAAACGCCGATGCTGCGATGTACAGAGCCAAGCAACAAGGGCGCAATAATTATCAGCTATATACACCAGCCCTAGGGGCAAAAGCACTGGAACGGCTGAAATTAGAAAACCGACTTTACAAAGCCTTAGAACGTGAGGAATTTCTGTTGCACTACCAGCCGCAGGTAGACTTAAAAACAGGTCAAATCGTGGGCATGGAAGCGCTGATTCGCTGGCAATCTCCCGAACTAGGCTTAATTCCTCCTTATCAATTTATTCCTCTGGCAGAAGAAACGGGTTTGATCTCTCCGATTGGAGAATGGGTTTTGCGGACAGCTTGCAGGCAAAATCGTCTTTGGCAATCAGTTGGAGTGCCGCCAATCCGGATTGCCGTGAATCTTTCAGGTCGTCAAGTTCAGCAACCCACTTTAGTAAAAGTTGTTGAGCAAATTCTAGCTGAAACTGAGTTGGAACCTCGTTATCTGGAACTCG
Source organism: Trichocoleus sp. Lan (assembly GCF_039961855.1). Classification (NCBI taxonomy): domain Bacteria; kingdom Bacillati; phylum Cyanobacteriota; class Cyanophyceae; order Leptolyngbyales; family Trichocoleusaceae; genus Trichocoleus; species Trichocoleus sp. Lan. The sequence continues at coordinate 174,519 of NZ_JAMPKA010000008.1, forward strand.
AAATTACTGAGAGCATTGCAATGCAAGATGTGGAATGGACAATTTCTGTGTTGCAGAAGTTGCAGGAACTGGGAATTCACATTTCAATGGATGATTTTGGGACGGGTTATTCCTCACTAAGTTATCTAAAACACTTTCCGCTCAATACGCTAAAAATCGACCGCTCATTTATTCGCGATCTCATGAAGAATACTCATGATGCTGCGATTATTAAGGCAGTCATGGCACTGGGTCACGGACTCAATTTAAAAGTGATTGCTGAGGGTGTTGAAACAGTAGAACAATTGGATTTTTTGTACTCAGTTCAGTGTGATGGTTTGCAGGGTTATCTGTTTAGTCCCCCGGTTCCGGCGGAAGCGGCAACAGAGATCCTTAAATCTAAAAGGTTAAAAAATCAAAGTTAGAGATTCTCAGTTTGTAGGACGGGGCGATGCTCTCAATGATTCTGGTGTACTCTAACGCGAAGAGCTGCGTCTAGCAGTATCCCTTGACGCGATCGCGTCCCTCTCTTTTCGCTTGATATAGTGCGTCATCGGCTGCTGCAATCAGCGCTGCCGGTGAAGACGTTAAACTGGGAACTATGCTGGCGACACCCAGACTCAGCGTGACGTAGGGGCTAACTGGAGAGTGGACGTGGACAATCTCTAAGCTTTTGACCATTGAACGGATCGACTCGGCGATGTAATTGGCACCCGCAGAGGGAGTGTTGGGCAAAATTAAGGCAAACTCCTCGCCTCCATAACGGGCAACTAAATCGGTTGAGCGCTTTAGCATCAACCGAATCGCACCAGCAACCTGTCGCAAACAGCTATCTCCAGCTTGATGACCGTAGGTATCGTTGTAAATTTTAAAACAGTCGATATCGCAGAAAATTAGCGATATTGGCGCTTGTTCTCGTCCCAGCCGCCGCCACTCTTGGGCAAGATATTCGTCAAACCTGCGCCGATTTGCCACCTGAGTTAAGCCATCCAGAGAAGCGATACACTGCAACTCCCGGTTGGCTTCCTCCAGCTGTTTAAAGAGGGAAGACTGCTGAATTGCGATCGCTAACCCGACGGACAATTGTTGCAACAACTTAATTTCATAAGGCTCCCAGTGACGAGATCCAGAGCATTGATGGACGCAGAGTATCCCCCACAAATGAATTTTGGCGGCTGGATTGGATAAAGAGGGACGGAGTGGGGCGGGATTGTTGCTATTCGATTCATTATTCGCTTCTCGGTTGCCTCCCTGTTCCCGAATCAAGATTGGCACCATCAAATTTGCCCGAATTCCTGCCCCTGCGAGTAACTTCACGTAACTCGCAGGCAGATCCGCTTGGTAAATATCATCCACCGCTGACACATACCCGGTGGTTTGAAATTTTTGGATATATTCCGCCTCAAAGCAGGGGTCATACAGCGAGACATCCAGAATCGATTCACAACCGGGTGCAACAGATTCGACGACAAAGCAAGCACCGCGAGCATCGAGCCGATAAAGAGCAACTCGTTCGGCTGGCAGAAAGTTTCGCACCTCTGCAACCGCTGTGTTAAGGATTTCGTTTAAATGCAACGATTGGCGGATGCGCCCTTGTATTCTTCCCAGCAAGCGCTCTCGCTCAATAGAAGAGCGTAATGCCTCCTCAGTTCGCGTCCGTTCTGTAATGTCAAGAAAACTCCAAACCCTGCCAATGATTTGTTCGCCGAGTCGGTACGGTGTGGAGTAGCGCTCAAAGATTTTCCCGTTTTTTAATTCCAGAATGTCGTATGCCTTAGCTTCTGGTTGCCTGGAAAGTTCCCAAACCAGCTTTAGAAAAGCTTCTGGCTCTTTCAACTGGTCTTTAAGAAAGACGATTTGTTCGTTAGCGCGAGGCGAGCCGATTAGGTCTTCGGGAACCTCCCACATCTGAAGAAACTTCTGATTGTAGCTGACAATATCTCCTTCTAGGCTCACTGCAACGATGCCGTCAGCAGTTGATTCAAGCGTAGCGCGCAGCAGAGAAAGCGATTTCTCAACTTTTTCCTCGGCGGTTTTACGCTCTGTAATCTCAATGTAAGCGATCGCAACGCCATAATCTTTGAGAGGAATGGGAATCGCAGTGACGTTAAGCCAGGTAATTTCATCCTGGTCATTCACAATTCCGATTTCTCGATTTTCAATCACCTTATTTTCTTTTAACGCCCGAACGCTAGCAAATTCTTCCGGTGGCATCGAGCTACCATCCGGTCGAACGATTCGCCATTCTTTGCTGTCGCACCTTCTATTTTTATGGTTTTCAATAGATAACTTTAGAATTTTTTCTGAAGCTTGGTTGGCTTCAACAATATTGCCGTTATTATCGGTGATAGAAATGCCAATTGGGAAGCATTGAAAAAGGATTTTATATTTTTCTTGACTTTCTCTTAATTCAGCTTCTGCTTGCTGGCGTTGGCTAATATCGCACGAAACAGCGATGATTTCTTGCACTGCTCCCGTATCCGGATGGCGGATAGTTCGGAGCGTAGTTTTAAACCAAATGTAATAACCTTGCCGATGACGAATTCGGTAGCTAATTGTGTTGATTTCTTGAAAATTTAGTTGAGTTGGATGTTCTCTTAAAGCAACCGGATCATTCTGAGCAAATTCCTCTATCAGGACTAAATCTTGCGGGTGGCAAAATTCAAGCACCGAGCGTCCCAGAAGTTCATCCGGCTTATATCCCAGTAAAATACTGCATACAGGTGAAACGTAGAGGTAAACACCTTCCGGAGTATGAGTGGAAATCATGTCGGTGCAGTCTGATGCCAGCAATCGGTCACGAGTTTCCCGCTTAGACAATTCTAAGTTTGAATAGCCGAACAAGTTTTCCGGTTTTGGGTTATGGCGATCGCTAACGACTGGCATCAGACTGGTTGGCGTCATGATTCCGACCAGTTGACCGGATTCATCCTCTACAATCAACAGATGGCGAATCTGATGGTGGTAAAATAGTCGGCTGATGGTTTGAATATCTTGTACTTGGGATTCGTTCAGGGTAATCAGCGGCTGGTTCATTAGTGCAGCGATCGCTACACCTTTAATGTCTCTACCTAGAGCCGTGACTCGAACCAAATCCCGTTCTGTAAAAATCCCGATGGGGGTTTGTTTCGCTAGTTGTGTTGGTTTTTCCGCTGTTATCTGCTCATTTACTACGATGACACAGCTAGCCCGCGCCCGACTCATCAATGCGATCGCTTCTGTGGCTAGCGTGTTAGGAGTTACCGTCAGAGGGTTGCGATCAATTGCTTGATGGAGCGGTAAAGCGTAAGGGTGGAGCATAGAGAACACATCATTAGTTTCTTTAATAGAATTAACCATTCTTATTAATTATTTTAAATTTTAATTGAACGAAGCGGAACCGTTTGCTGGGTAATGTGGTAGGCAGTAAGCATAGATGTGGCGATTGAATCGCATCTGAGTAAACGACTATGGCTTTACAGATAGCTTTTTAAGCAATGAAACAATTGTATTTTGTAATAAAAAAACCAGCTAGCTAAAAATTCTCACCAAATAAAGGGCTGAAGGCATTAACATTCTTTATCAACTTTCCTGCCAAACCCGGACAAGACAGCAATTAACTTATAAAAAAAATCTGAAATCTGCTGCCAAGGGTGCCTTAAAACAGAATGGTATTTCCTCAAAGGTTAACCCGATCCGTCGCATTGCCAACGCTAGTTAGTCAAAAATCTTCGCTCTATCACTGAAAAGCTAGCTATGTTCGTGCCTACGAACCCCTTTGGCTCATGTCTGTTAGAGAATTAATTCCAGCAGCCAGCACAAAAAGTCAACCGATCTAGAACAATCCTATTTGAGTTGTGAGATGCTAGCAGTTCAAATCCCCAGCTTCTCCTTCAAACTCAGAAATCTCGCCTTTCTCGAATCCTTGAGGACTGCTTTAATTAAGTTTAGATATTTCTTTCTTGAAACAGGTCGAAAAGTATTCGCTGGCTTTTATCCTCAACAATCAAAAATTTTATCAAATCTCCCTTTTGACCTTATTTTTTCGCCTTAGCATAATTTTCAAAAAAATTTGTATTTATTGGAACAAAATACTCGTAATGCTAAACGCCTATAACCTTTCACGAAGTAAACCATAAAAACTTATAATTAATAAAATTAATTTTTTATTTTACTAAACTTATTAATATATTGTAGTTGTTGTCTTGTTTGAAAAAACGATCTAGTTTAAACAGAGGTACTCAGCCCTGGGCTTGGTAAATTAAACGAAGGCGCATTGCTGAATGCCAACAGCTAAACACATATCCAAATCTAGAAAATTTAAAAATCCTAAGATGTTTGACTTTCTTAATCCAATCCTAGGGCGTCATCCAGAACGTAACAAAGCCAACGTTGAAATCTATACTTGGCAAACTTGCCCCTTTTGCATCAGAGCCAAGATGTTGCTCTGGTGGAAGGGCGTCAACTTTACTGAGTATAAAATTGATGGTGATGAGGCAGCCAGAGCGAAGATGGCTGAACGTGCCAACGGGCGTCGAAGCGTGCCGCAGATATTCATCAATGAGAAGCACATTGGTGGGAGCGATGACCTCTATCAACTAAATACAGGCGGACAATTAGACCCCTTACTGGCTCAACCCGCCGTTCAAGGCTAGAATCAGCCAATACAGGTGAATTTCGTTTGTATAGTCGGTACGGGCACAAGCGCATGGCTATTGCAATTCCGCCACCGGAAATTGAGGACTCTGCTTACCTAGTTCACCGACAATGGATGATTCGAGCGCTGGAACTTGCCGAGAAGGCGGGTGATGCTGGGGAAGTGCCAGTGGGAGCAGTAATTGTGAGTGCAGATGGTAACTTGATTGCAGAGGGTGAAAATCGCAAAGAACGTGACAAAGACCCGACTGCCCACGCCGAAATTTTAGCTCTTAGAGCTGCTGGGCAAGCAATGCAGAACTGGCACCTTAACGAATGCACGCTCTACGTCACCTTAGAACCTTGCCCCATGTGCGCTGGTGCGATCGCGCTAGCACGTCTGCGACTTCTCGTTTACAGTGTGGACGATCCAAAAACTGGCGCGATTCGTACCGTTGCCAATATTCCAGATAGCGCTTGCTCTAACCACCGCTTGCCGGTCATAAGTGGTATCTTAGAGTCTGCCTGCCGCCAACATCTGCAATCTTGGTTTGCCCAGCGGCGCTTAAAAAGTCAAAAGTAAAAAGGCAAAAGGCAAAACAAAAAAATTGCTCTTATTTATGTTTACTTTTACTCTGCTAATGACAGCATGAGAACTGTCCTTCTACTACAAGACAGATGCCGTAATCATACATAAGCTGGAATTATGAATGCTGTGAGAAGTTTTATTCGTGATGACTCAGTTCGACCCCTCTGAACAAACGATAGAGACGCCGAAATCTGTCAAGGTAGTTCCTGTTACTTCCCGTGTTTTACCTTGGCTAGCTTCCTTAGGCTATAAGGTGACAAAATATCTTGTCATTCCCTTTTACTTTGGTAAAGCCGAAGTCACCGGACAAGAAAATATCCCTGCTACCGGGCCGGTAATCCTAGCTCCTACCCATCGCTCTCGCTGGGATGCGTTTGTCGTGCCTCATGCGGCTGGACAACCTGTGACGGGTCGTGACCTGCGGTTTATGGTGTCAGCAGATGAAATGAAAGGGTGGCAAGGCTGGTTTATCAGCCGCATGGGAGGGTTCCCAGTAGATACCCGAAATCCGGGAGTTGGCACTTTTCGTCATGGCGTCGAAGTTCTCCGGCAGGGAGAAGTGCTGGTCATCTTCCCGGAAGGCGGCATCTACCAGGATACGCAAGTTCACCCCCTCAAGACGGGTTTAGCTCGAATTGCCTTGCAAGTGGAATCTAGCCAACCAGAATTGGATGTCAAAATTGTGCCGATTAGCGTCCGTTACGGCAGCCCAGTGCCGCATTGGGGCTGTGGTATAAAAGTTAACATTGGTGAGCCGATCTCAGTCGCGAATTATTGCAGCAATACGCCAAAACAAAGTGCGAAAAAACTAACCGCCGATTTAGAAGCGGCGCTTAAACAGATAGATGGATGCGAAGTAGAAGAGGCGGATACGCTCTCTACTGCTCCCCCTTTAAATGAAGTATCGGGCGCTCAGTCATCGTTTTAACCTTTCTATAGAAATTCTCATTCATTCGCAAACAAGAGCTTTTAGGGAATCAGTAATGGGAGACGGCTCATTACTCACGACCATTACCGCTATTTCTATATATCCAGCAATATACTCTGATTGCCGATAAAAGACTGAGTAGGGGCACAGCAGTGCCCCTACTCAGATGCCCAAGGTTAATTCCCAGCTGTTCAAAGTTCCTGTATCCATCTGGGCATAATCCACGACCCACAACTGCCAGATGCCTGCTACGGGTTTGTTGAGAAGTTGCTGGAGTGCGGGTGTATTTTGCAGCGTGTAGGTGGCTTGCAATTGAGTTGTAGAACCCAGAGTGCGACCTTGCAACAGCACCGTAATTCCGTTAGGACTCCTCACCCTAACTTCGATATCCCCCAAAAACTGGTGTTGAATGTTGACGCTGACTTGGATATCTCGTAAAGGACTGGCGTAAGTTACGTTAATTGCGCTGGTAACGCCTTGGGAGTTGTAGTCGGGAATGGGGACGAGGTTGTCATTGCGTCCGTGCAAGGCTTGGGAGGCTTGGGAGGGTTGGACGCGCTGCTGCTGGGCAGCTTGAACAGCTTTAAAAGCGTTGACTTTGCCATAGCCGAACCACTGCGAGAAACCGTTTGCATCGTAACTGCCCAATCGAAAAGTCAATTGGGGGTCGGGGTCGGGGTCAACGACTTTGTCAGCGGTTTGTTGCAGAATTTGCCTGACTTCTGTTGCAGTTAAATCGGGATTAGCTGACAGAATGAGGGCAGCGACGCCTGCGACAACGGGACAAGCACTGGAGGTGCCGCCAAAGTCACTGGTGAAGTTGCTGCTGTCGTAGCCAGCGGCTCCGAGTCGGTCAGTGGTAAAGATGCCCAATCCAGGCAGCAATGCTCTGACTTCGGGGGCGGTACTGACATAGCCGGTTTGTTCAAACCACATTCCCGGCGGCGCATTGTTACTGGGGGCACAGACAGAGACGTTGGTTCCCCAGTTACTGTAGGCAGATTTTTTGTTGAGGCTGGTACAAGCAGAAACTGCGATCGCATCTGGATGAACGGTGAAACCGCCTAGCCACTGGGTAGGGCCTTTTAGCAGGTTATTAGGCCATCCCTGCTCGTTAATCGTGCCACTGATGGGACGATTTGCATTCCCGGCAGCAAAGACGATGACACATCCTTTACCGTCTCGTCCTTGGGTCGCGGCACGAGTTAGGGCGGCACGTTGCCGCAGAGACAGGGGAAAGTAGACGGCTGCTGGCCCCCAGCTACAGGAAATAACCGCAGCACCGTTGTTGGTAGCCCAGTCAAAGAGTTGTTCGATGGTTTCGTCATCTAGATAGCCGGTGGTGCGGAGGGGCATCAGGGCACAGCCTGGGGCGACTCCTACAATGCCGGTGCCGGTTTCTTCTGCGACTGCAACCCCAGCACAGGCGGTTCCGTGGTTTTCATTGTCATCTCCAGGTAGCGGCAAGAAGTCTTGTTCTTTGAAGTCTTTAGGAGCAACAATTTTGCCGGTTCCCTGAAAATCTGGGTGGTTGAGGTCGAAGCCATCATCTGCCACTGCGACAACGATGGAACGGATGCCTTTGGTGATATCCCAGGCTTTCTCAACCGAAATATGAGAACCGACTGCTATCTGAGATCCGCCAAGGTTGTTGAGATACCATTGCTTGGGATAGAGGGAATCTTTGGGTCGGTAGTGCTTTTCTTGTCGAACAACGATATTGGGTTCGGCGGTAAGTACCTCTTGTCGCCCCATTAAGCGGTTGGCAATTTTAATGGGATTTTCCCGTGCTTGCGAACTGACCTCGAAGACGAAGGTGTTGGGAATACCGCTAACGGGTCGCAGCAATTGTAAGCCAAATAAGGATGCGATCGCTCTTTGCGTTTCTTCATCCACCGATGGGGCAAATTGAATTGTCACCTGATCCGTTAGATAAACTAACGTCTGCGGATTCTCCTTAAGTTTATAGACATGACTGGCAAAGGCGACATCCTCAGATTCTCTTGCCGCCTGCATGGCTTCGTCTCGCTGGGATGGGTCAACAATGAATTCTTGTAGGGGAGGAGTCATCCCGCTTCTACCGGGGATTTCCTGGTGTGCTTGGGCGGGAATCGTTTGCGCCAACTCCTCAGATGCAGCGTCGGGGGTAGCGGGGCGAACCGTGAAGCGATCGCTCACTTTCTCCAATGCCAGTTCTTCACCCCCCCGCTGTAAAATACGACCGACGCTTTCTTCTGGCACACTACCCGCAGATTGGTCATTGCTCATTGGTAAACAGCTAAGTTTTAACTTTTTATTTTTATTCTCTATAGCAATTCTATTCTTTTTGTAACATCATAGTATCTCTTGATTCTTCTTTTCTGTTTTATCGATATTGTATTTTTAATCTCAATGAAATTCTTAGATTTCTTGACAATTATTGTAAATTACTTTATTACCTGCTAACAAGTTTTACTAAAATTAAAGAATCGGTAGTTCAACTAAAAAACAGGTGATTTTGGATTCGCTTTCCACTTTAATTGTTCCTCCTAAATAAGCTACCATTTTTTGAACCAATGCCAGGCCTAGACCAGTTCCGCCATGCTTCCACGGATCATTACTTGGAATGCGGTAGAACTTATCAAAAATTCGGGGAATTTCATCCGTGGGAATTTCAATCCCAGAATTAGTCACTTCGAGCTGAAGCTTTTCTGATTTAGCACGGACAGCTACCTTAATTTTTTCTCCTTGCGGAGTATATTTACAAGCATTATTCAGCAGCTCGGTGAGGATGCGTGCTAAACAGAATGGATCGGAGATTAGAATCGGCAGTTCTTCGGGAATCTCTACTTGTAAGATTTGCTTGTGTTTGTGGGTTCGCTGTTCAAAAGGTTCTACGATATGGGGAATCCAGTCTTGTAGATGAATCGCTGTTTTTTCTAAAGGATGCGCCTCTGCATTGAGTTGCTGTAAGTGGAGTAGATCGTTAATCAGATTAATCTCTCGGTCACACTCATTATTTAACAGCTCAAAATAGCAATAACCTGGGTGTCTCTCCGCACTTTTATTAGCGATTTCATCCCGCCAATTGCAGGTTTCTTCCATAATCACTTCCAACATCTGAATTGCCATTTTCATGTTGGATACGGGGGTGCGTAACTCATGAGAAACCGTACTCAAAAAATCATCTTTGAGAAAATTGAGTTTTTCTAATTCCTCAACTTGAGCCAGTGAAGCTTGGTAAAGTCGGGCTTGGCGAATTGCGATCGCGCATTGATTAGCAACCTGCTGTAATAAGCGAATCTCTAGTTCGTTAAAAATATATTCCCGATCGTTTAATAACCACAGATCGCCCAAAACCCCTTGGTCATCAAAAATCGGACAAGCCAAAACTGAAAATTCACCGGAAACCGGCTGAATTGGGTTAGGGCCTATTTTGCAAAATTGTAAATGCTTTCCTTGCAATAATTGGGAGTAAATCGCCGGATTACTTGCCATTTGGATTTCGCTTCCCTCAGATGAAGGCATGGAAAGCGTGTACTCATAGCAAACCGTGGAAGTAGCCCCATTAATGTCATATAACGCCGTATCGCAGTATGTAACTCCCAGCACTTGTGCTAATTCTTGCACGGCTGTTTGCAAAATTTGGCTCTCATCAAGGCTGTCACGCACTTTATCAGTAATTCGTTTGAGCATCGCTTCAAATTTGAGAGCTTGCTGCAACTGGCTGGTGCGTTCCTGTACCTGGTGTTCGAGGTTTGTGTTGAGCCGCTGCACCTGTTGGTAAAGTTCAGATTGTTGAATCGCGATCGCTACCTGAATTGCCAACGAACTGAGAAAATCAATCTCCCACGGTTGCCAGTGCCGAGGTTGCGAACAGTGATGAGCAATCAACAGCCCCCACAACTGAGTGCTATCCGTGCTAGGGGCTATTTGGGAACTGAGCGAAGGTTCCTCCCGGCTCGCCGGTTCCCTTTCCTCAGCCCTGTTTTGCAAGATGGGCACTACCAAATTAGCTTTGACTTGAAACTGAGACATTAAATCGATGTAACACTGTTTCAAGCCAGCGTTGTAAATATCCTCCGTAGCTCGGATACGACCCTGTTTGTAGGGCTTGACATAGTTTTCAGCAAAGCACGGATCTACAATGGTTTTCCCTAAAATAGGAGTCCAGCGCTCATCTACAGATTCCACCTCCACCATGCCACTCCAATCTGGATTGAAGCGATAAATCACCACTCTATCGGTCTGAAGAAATTGCCGCACCTCGCTGGCTGTAGTATTGAGAATTTCCTCTAGATTCAGAGATTGGCGGATGCGCTCTAGCATCGCTCCCATTAGCCGTTGTCGCTGATTTTGCTGTCGTAATTCTTCCGCTGCTCGACTCGCTTGGAGGAGACGACGCATCCGTTGGCGCAGCACTGCCCAGTGAACCGGCTTAGTCACGTAATCGGTAGCACCTGCCTCAAACGCCTGATTGACAGATTCTCGGTCATCAAGACTGGTAATGATTAAAACAGGTGTGCGATCGCCTTGAGGAAGTGATTTTAACTGGCGACAACAACTAAAGCCATCCAGAATCGGCATCAACGCATCTAGCAACACAATATCTGGATGTAGGCTGATGTAAGCAGCTAATCCTTCCTCTCCATCACTTGCCTCTGCCACTGTGTAGCCTTCGTGTTCAATCATGGCGCGCAGCTGCATCCGCGTGAATTTGTCGTCGTCAACAATCAGAACAAGGTAGGAATCTGGTTCGGTGCAAGTAATATTCATTGCTGACTTGATTGTGCTTCCATCTGCAAAGCCGTTTTCACTTTTTCATACTCTGTTTCAATCTGTACAACAATTTTGGATGCACCCGCAATTTCTCCAGTCCGGCTCATCGCTTCTAGCTGTTTACACAAAGTAGCCAGTTGTACTGCCCCAAGAGCGGCACTGCTGGCTTTCAAAGTATGAGATGCTTGCCTGAGCGCGATCGCATCTTGGTTACTCGCTGCCGTCTCCATTGCTTGCAGCAGTTTGGGAGCATCTTCTAAATAGCAATGAATCAATTGAGTCAATAAATTTGAGGCTTTCCCTCCCACTGTTTTAGCAAATGCTTCCAGGATCTTCGCATCAATAGGAGTACTGAATGATAATGTTACATCGCTACCCTGTCCGCACTCAGTATTCAGTGAAGTAGTGGCTTCGCCCTCTCTTTTTTTGACTTCCCCAATCCCCGACTTCCCTGCACCTCTGTATCGCTGCACCTCAGTGCCCCTGTACCTCAGCAAAGCCTGAACTAACTCTTCCTTCCGGAGCGGCTTGCTGATATAGTCGTCCATGCCAGCTTCCAGACACGTTTCGCGATCGCCTTGCATGACATTCGCCGTCATGGCAATAATCCAAGGTTTTGCGCTCCCATCGGTTGCCAATTCTTTTTGGCAGATGTTACGACTCGTCTCTAAACCGTCCATTTCTGGCATCTGCACATCCAGCAGCAGCAGATCGTAGGGTTGACACCGCAAAGATTCCAGCACTTCTAACCCATTGTTCACAACATCGGCTCGATATCCCAACTGTTGAAGTATGTGCAAAGCAACCTTCTGGTTCACCCGATTATCTTCGGCGACAAGAATTCGGAGGGGAAGACTTTCGGCAAAGGGGAGCTGAAACTCAGGGAAAGTAAAGGGTGCGCAATGCACCTTGATCGGCTCTCGTACCAACAGATCGCTCAAGGTATTGTAAAGCTGAGATTGTTTAATCGGCTTATTCAGGAAGGTTGCAAATTTTACTCGATCTAACTGTTTCCCCCCCGGTTCCTTGCCAAACGTTGTCAACATCACCACGGGTAATGCTTGAGCGTTCGGTAAGGAGCGAATTTCTGTCGCTAGGCTCAAGGCGTCCATCCCTAAAATTTGCCTATCGAGAATCACCATATCAAAACGCTCTCCTTGCCGAAGCCAGTTTAACGCCTGGGCACCCGATTCAGTTGCCTTCGGCATCATTCCCCAAGATTGCGTTTGCAAAATCAAAATCTGGCGGCTAGTAACGTTGGCATCCACAATTAATAGCCGTTTTCCAGCTAACTGCGGCTGGACAGCATCGAGTTCAACAAGTGGACAGCCAGGAAAATCTCGGACGACGATCGTGAAATAAAAGGTGGAGCCGCGTCCCACTTCGCTTTCAACCCACATCTGACCCGCCATCATTTCACTCAAGCGTTTGCTAATCACCAGTCCCAAGCCGGTTCCCCCATATTGACGGGCGGTAGAGGCATCAACCTGGCTAAACGACTTAAATAAACGATTGATTCGGTCTGAAGGAATCCCAATTCCGGTATCTTTGACGGAAAATTGGATTTCGTAATAGGTTTTAGGGAATGAATCAGGGGCAATGGATGATTGGTTTTCTTGTCGGTGACTAATTATTGCTGACTCCTGATTAACCATTACTTCTGTTGCTGTTACAGAAACCACGACTTCTCCAGCAGAAGTAAATTTAATTGCATTACTTAGCAAGTTCACCAGAATTTGGCGCAGTCTGATTTCATCTCCTAGCACGATGCTAGGTGTTCCTGTCTCAATTCGGTAAGCAAGTTCTAAGCCTTTTTCAAAAGCATGGGGAGCGAGTAAATCTAAGGCAGCTTCAATGCAATCTAACAAGTTTAAAGGTTGTTCTTCTAATTCCAGCTTGCCAGACTCGATTTTTGAAAAGTCGAGAATGTCATTAATAATTTTCAGTAAGGAATCGCCACTGCTACTGATAATCTCGACAAACTTTCGTTGCTGGAACGTTAGTTCTGTATCCAATAGCAAGCTTGCCATTCCAATGACTCCGTTCATCGGAGTGCGGATTTCATGGCTCATCATCGCCAGAAATTCGCTTTTAGATCGCGTTGCTTCCAGTGCTGCCATCCGTAGGGCAACTTCAGCTTGTACGGCTTTTTGAGCGGAGAGTCGCAGTTCCAATTCATCAATGACGATGGCGGCTAGGTCTTTGAGAGTTGCCTTTTCTGCTTCGGTCACTTGACGGGGTTGAGAGTCGATTACACAAATAGTGCCTAAGTTGAAACCATCGCGTGTCTGCAAGGGAGCCGCTGCGTAAAAGCGAAGTCCAAATTCCCCAGATACTAAGGAATTTGCTAATGTCCGGGGGTCTACTTCGGCATCCAGAACGGTGTAAACGTCTTCTTGCAAAATCGCACTGGCACACAGTCCAGGTTCGCGTTCAATTTGCTGAACTTCTAGCCCATGATGGGATTTAAACCAGATCCGGTCGTGGTCAACGATGCTAATAATGGAAATCGGGACATTAAAAAACCGGGCAGCTAGAGCTGTAATTCGGTCAAAGGCTCCATCTGGAGGTGTGTCAAGAATGTCGTAGCGACGCACTGCGGCGAGTCGGTCAGCTTCGTTATCGGGAATCATTGTTATATCAACTATCAATGGATTGTCTGGCTGACATACCTGGAGGTAGACACCACTTTCATCCTTCTCTACATTCTTGCGGTTATGTCAATTTATAATTTTTGTTTTTAGAATTGCTCGGAAACTAGCAACCCAGCCCATGCTAATTCCTGTTTGAGGGCTTTAAGTTGCTGTTGCTCCACAAGTAGCGCGTTTGAGCCTATTGTTAAATTGCAGGAGGGATTGGAATGTAGCATGAATAGCGATCGTTTTAAAAACGACTGCATTAAGACCCCACAGTATCACTACTTTAACAAGTTCTACGGTCGTTACTTTCCCTTTCTCTATCTAGGGGAGTACAGGATGAATAAGGTGTGTTTCCGGGTATACAACCGTCAGTAACAAAAGAGCGATCGCTCTTTACTTGCGCCAACTGAATCTGAAGCCAAGTTTGGCAATGCTTTGTTAAAGTTGGTTGCAGATTACTGAAATAGCCACTCGTTTTAAAAAACCACCCAATGACTATTAGCAAAAACTTCTACATCTCAAGAGAAGATTACCTAGAGGGAGAGCGAGTCAGTCCTATCAAACATGAGTATAGGCGAGGGCAAGTTTATGCAATGGTAGGGGCAAAGAAGCCTCATATTATTATTGCTGGCAACTTAGTTACTTTGTTCAATAATCACCTTGAAGATAGCCCCTGCATTGTTCTTTCTTCAGATATCAAAGTCAGGCTTGAGTCAGCAGACTGCTATTACTATCCCGATGTTGCAGTAACTTGCGATGAGCGGGATACAAACTCTACAGATGACTTCATCCTCTATCCCATCTTGGTCATTGAAGTGCTATCTCCCTCAACAGCAGCTTTTGATAGAGGAGAGAAATTTGCTGACTATCAAACGTCGCCATCTTTACGAGAATATGTGTTAATTCATCAATCTCAGATGAGTGTCGAGTGTTTTCGCCTTTCTGATTCAGGCAATTGGGTTTCTCAAATCTACCGACAAGGAGATGAAGTTTACTTTGCAAGTATCGATTTTCGCTGCGATATTGCTTCCATCTATCGGAAAGTCCCTGGACTTCAGAATGCTAATGCGTGAACATGAGAGCGATCGCTATCTTGTCCCAACCGATTTTGAAACCAAGTCGGTGGAAACAATTAAAGTAAAGACCATCGAACCTGCGCCCTCACCGACAACCTATTTAAACTCCATCTCCTAAATCGTCTAGGTCATCTACAGTTAATGGTGATTGAGCGCTATGGCGGACGTACAACACGTAAACTGTAGTCTCTCGAATAGTAAACAACACTCGATATATATTTTTGGCTTTCCCGTAAAGTAACTGTCGGACTTCTTCAGGAAAAATTTCGCGTTCAACTGCCAAAGCACAGCGTTGGGGCTTCTCTTGGAGTGTTGCGATCGCGTTCATCAACCCTCGAAACCAGCGATCGGCAAATTCGGGATTACGCTCTCGATACCATTGGTAGACTTGCTCGATCTGAGCTTCGGCAATCGGGGTAATCTCAACCTGAAATGTCATACTTTTGCTGCATTTCTTGGATGAAATCTCCGATAGGGCGAGTTTGACCGCGCTCCAGTTCCTCAAAGCCTTGTTGAATGCCTGCAATTGTTTCCAACTGATCGATTAGTTGGCGTATTTTGGTGGGATCGATTTTGCCAGGATCGAGAAAGGTGATCAGAACTTGGGTGCGATCGCTCACATCCTGTGGCAGTTCGAGCAGTTCAATTTGTCCGTTCTGATAAATGCCTTCAACAGTTTTTAGCATAGGTAGCAATAGGGTTGATAATTCTCTCAATTCTACTGATTTTCCCCTGCGCCCTTGCCGACAACCTATAGCAGTGCGATCTGCTTTGCTCTTCTCGCTTGCGCGATCGCAACTTTGCCGGTTGCATAGAGCGCTAGCAAAATTTATGCTGTTTTTATTAATGTTAGTCGTTATCAGTAAAACTCAGTGATTTCGACACCGAAGAAGCTAGCCTACGTCTACCCTTTGCTTGAGCGTCTTTTTCACCTTCAGAGATAATATCTTTTAAAACATCCCTAAAACTGTGTAGTGTTCGGTTGAGGTGAACGCCAAGAAAAGTTCCGTTGAAGTCAAAATTATCTATACGCTCATTTTGCGACTCACATGTAAGCCTTGATGAGCCGCTACCGATGGAAAACCAACCGAAGCTACTTCCGAGTTGAGACAGAACATACAAACCATATCCTGAGTTTCCATGAATGTTTTCCTCATCAGAAAACGACTTAGTTCTTGTAATACCTGGTTGCACAGAAAGCTTAATAGCCTCTTCATCATTGTTTGCATTATAGGCTTGTTTAATTGTTTCATAAATCCCACATCCTTCATCAAGGATGGCAATTTGGGCTTTTCCATCCTGCCAGCGTTGTCCACACAAAAAACACTCATCAGCCCCAGAATGTTCAAAGACGTTTCTGAGTATCTCCCTGATTGCATAACTGTATGTATTTAGGTCTTGAATATTAGCTGTAGGAGCAGATAAAATATTTGCCAAGCTTTTAGATTGAAACTCAATTGCGTCTAATATTTTCTCCTTGCATGCTCTAGCATATTCCTCTAGTTCGCTACGTGTAATACGTCGTATTGGGAGATACCGAGTTGATCCGGTTGCCTCACCTATCTGCTTCCCTCTGTCAATCCCGATAAAATTGAAAAAGCCTAAGTGCATGAGGTAGGTGTGAACATAGTTTGTGTCATCAATTCCCTTCTCCGTGGTATCAAGTCCATTTTCCTTTCTAATTTTTATCCATTGCCTTAAATAACTACCAGCGACTAACATGGACAGAGGAAAGGAATAGGACAACGGTGTAAAATCAATAAAAACGTGTTGCTCGGATTGGGCATTGCGGAGTTCCTGAAAAAACGGCAATAGGAAATCTTGCTCTAACCTGTGTGGTATTTTTACTTCGGACATATTGCTCATTACTTAGAGTTCTAGCACTCATCATATACTTAAAAAATTGAGCGATCGCATTCAAGCAAAAAGTCTCTCGACGGATACTTGGATATCTGGAAATGCCAACGGCGCGATCGCATTCTTATCCCTCTAGCTCTACTCTCCCAAAGCCAAAGCAGCACGAGAAGCGATCGCTCCTGTGTTAGTCAGGGTAGTTACTCCTACACCAATACTTAATCAGTTATACATATTTCTGCCCATCTTATTGAGCAGTTGTTTTGATTAAGTTGAGGCTATAGTCATACAAGTATAAAAATAGTTTTGAGCATGACCACACAAACCTGTCCCATTTGTCATACTGGGGTGCCTCCTTCTCTTCGATACCCGGCATACATTTGTAGTGACTGTCGCAGTAAAGCGACAGATATTAATGGCAGAAAACTGCATTTTTACAATAGTTCCATGTCAGGTGGATACATCGCATATTATGCAGACAGCAACGACGAAGAAGAATACAAAAGCCACTTCTGCTATATAGATGGAATCAAATGCAGAGCTGATGAAGGAAGGGTTGGGGGTATAGTGATTGAAGTATATTCAGGCTAAGAACCTAATTGCAAAAATCACCGCCTCATACCTTTTCCTTTTGTGGCGATGTGATGCCGCGCTTAGTCAAATTTTCTTCGAGTTCTCTAATGAATTCAAAGTCCTCCTCCGGCAAAGGCTGACTTCCACCCCCTAAGAAACCCTCACCGATAGAAGACTTCTTCTTCAGGAAGGTGAACGCCCGTCGGAACTGATCGGGAGTTGCCTCAATCGGCGCATCAAAGTGGCAGGGAATAATTCGCTGGAAATTCCAGCTTCCCACCTCGTCCGCCCAATCAATGACTGCCTGAGGCGCTTGGGTGAAAATGAACGATTGCAGAATCGGTGCGACGAACGGGCGACCGCCCCCTCGCAGCGCCTCAAAGGACTGCTGCCAGTTATCCTTCCATTTAAAGGGAAACCAACCGAAATACGCCTTCTTTGACCGATCTGGTGCTTTCAGAGCATCGCGCAAAGCTTGACCCTGCCCGCTCATTTCCAAAGCACTGGGACGGAGGTACAAAGCAAACAGCGCAATGCGCTGCCATCCCTTGCGACGATTCGCCTCAGTATCTTCAACCCGCTCCAAGGCGCTATCTCTGGCGTGGAACAGCAAGGGATATGGGTCAACTTGGACAATCTCTGGCGGAGACTCTGGCACCGAAAGTACCGAATCTGTCAGCAGCAGCGTGCGCGATCGCTTGTGCAATAAAGCAACTTCTTCAAACGACCCTCGCCCCAAGTCGATGCTCAGCACCGCATAATTAAAATCCTCAGCAAAGGGCGCATCCTTGCTATTCTCCGGAAGTACGTGAGTCCGTTTGCTAGGGAAACCAAGCCAACTCAACGGCAGATTCACCGGAAAGCTCCATTGGTTCTCAGTCACAAACACCTGTGCCAAAGGAAAGCGTCTGGCGAACGGACCCACGAAAACCTTGTGTTCTAAGCCAGAAGCGGTTGGCAGGATGATGTACTTAACATCGCCGTGTTTCGCCTCCAACTCCTGAACCAGCCGGATACACTCTTTGGTCGCTGCAACTGGGGCATAGACGAGAAGACCTCCTTCTGAGAGCTTAACGACGGTCATGCGAATCGGTACGACAGTGTAGAGGATGCCCTGCATCTGGTCAAAAGTCCAGATCGTGTCCTTCACGACTTCTTTGCGGAGTGTCCGCCGCCGACTGTATGGGTAGAGTGGCACAGCCAGCCAAAAAGGCCATGACCAGTCTCCAGGTTTGATACTCAAACTATCTTGCCCCTGCCCAAACGATGCCTTCAATAGGTGTGTCTGGTGCGCTTTTTTTAGCGGTTCTATCCACTCCACGACCCCTTCCCCTTCTTCATGAATGCTGACGCCCGTGTTTGTCGAATTTCTAGCTGCTGGAGGAAAGCAAACTTTTGACTCAATAACTTATTTTTATCTAAAATCTAGACCCGCATGACAATTAGATTTTAAACAAACGCTCGTTTTCTACCCTATTAGGATCAATCCTTCCCAGATAAAGCAGACCTAACCCCCTCACAAGGGTAGGTTTTTTAGAGGATCAAGGAGTGGGAAAGTGGAGGAGTGGGAGAAAGCCGATTTTTCCGTTGATGAATCATCCCCTTGCCCCCTTTGCCCTTAAAAAAGGTTTACAGCAAATTACCCTGACGTTGCCACCGTGAGGACAACAACGCGGCTGTCTACATTGAGAACTTGGACTCCTGGGAATAACGTAGTCATCGGCACCTTCCAATGGGAGTGACCGCAAATGACTAACAACTCGTTCGCTGTGGCAAGTTCAGCGCGAATTGACTGATTTCCGATGAGTTTCGCGTCTGGATCGTTGGGACCTTCGTGCAAAATTAGGATATCTGGTAACTCCTTGAGCAGTTGGCGAATAGCTTGATGAAAATCCTTTTCTGAACGACGCCAAAGTTTAGTCGGTTTGCCGATAATCCCTGAGATGCCTGCGATGCGAAATCCATCAACCACAGCAATTTCACCATCTAAATAGCGGATACCTCGCCCCTTTTTAAAGGTTTTAATGTCCTCTGGCGTGTTTCCCAAGATGTCATGGTTTCCTGCAACTCCAGCAACCCAGCGAAAACGACGACTGAAAGATTGCCAGACTTCGCGGACATCTCCCTCACCCCCACGCTTATCGCTTCGTGCGTAAAGATCGCCTGCCAAGATAATGCCTGTTTTCTGTGGGGATGGAATTCGTCCCAGGTTCGCTAAAGTTTCTAATTCTTCCGCGACACGATGACCGAGAAGGCGTCCATCTGTGGGATTGATACCCTGTAAATCACTAGCGATGATGATGGCGTCTAAGCCAGGTGGAAGTGAGTCAGCTTCTGCCGATAAAATCGGTAAAACTTGCTCAACCACCTGGAGATGACCTGCCGCAGCAGCAGTAATAAAGGGGATTTCATGAATGGGTTGGTCGGAAATAGAAGCAATCCGCATAGGGCTTAAGGGTAGCGTTTGCCTTGAAAAGACGTTGTCATCTTGACGCCAGTTCAACTGCGAAATTGCTGCTATTCCTGGCACTGACCGATTGGAAGCAAGATGTAGGTTTATATCAAACCTACATTATTTAAACGTTTTATAAAAGCAGGGCGTCTACTGTAATTGCTCGTGAATTTGGTTTAGGCGTGTCCGAAAAGCTAGCTTTTGGTTTTTATTGAGTGCTAAATCTTGGAGGTTCAAAAGTAACTTCACCGCCTCATCATAAGCTTGCGCCTAAGAATTTCCTAGCAGCCGTTCGACATCTTTCTCAGCATCGGCTTCCCGTTTGGCTAACGTCTCTAACGCTTTGATGTGTCTTACTTCGGCTTCTTGCCTTTGCCTAATCGTTTCCTATTTCTCTTGTTCTTCTGCCGCTTCAAATAACTGCTTGATAGTCCTTAGTGGCTGGCTTCCGAGTTAAGCCACACGAATTAGTTCAGATAATTTATGGTTAATTTTAAGGGAAAGATTCGCTTCTTCTTGAGCAAGCCGCAGCAACAAGATAATAGAAGATGCGATCGCTATCGCTGCATCAACACGTTCAATATCCTGTTCGTGTACAGGATGTTGAGGTGCTGAGAAATCGCTACGGACTCACGCCGATCGCGCGATCGCCCGCTCTTCTCCATTTAAGCTAAAAATAGCGGATCGACCCTTAGCGGAACTCCTAGCGCCAGATGAACGGGTGACGGTGGTTTCAACCAGCAGGGACAAGATGCAAGTTGACGGGACAAGGCTACAAATCCAATTGAAATCCTTGACTCCGCCCAAATTCGCAGTCCTTTATCAGATTAGATGGAATTGCTCTAGGGATATTTGAGCTTTTGCGCGTAAAATCTCCACCCTTATTTTTTATATTATTAAAGAATATTCGGAAACTTTTTTATAGTTTTGTCAATCTAAACAGGGCATGACTTTGGGAAGTTATCAGCGGCTGGTCTTAAACTTGGTGAGTCCGACAATGTTAAGATACCCAAAGTTTGTCATCGTTCTGTTTTCAGCCCCCCAATAGGGTTATTTTATGGTATCTTCTGGAACTGCTCGTCGTCTCGGTTTTACCTGCCTTGCTGGCCTACCTTTGACAGTGTCTTTGGCTCTGCTACAACCCGTGCAGGCTCAGAACCAAATCCCTGCTCTACCAGAAGACACCAGTCAAGCACAACCGGATTTAACCGATCCAAACAATCTCCGCCCCATCGATCCGGACAGTGGCTTATTGAGTATGGCAGGAGGGAACCGTTTGCTGAGTGAGGCAGATAGTGCTGTATCTTCGCAAAACTATACTCTAGCTGCCAAGAAGCTCCAAGAGGCTCGTCAGGTTTTTAACCAGTTGTCCAATTTCTATCAACAACTGGGTTCTAGCTTTTCGGGAATTGATAATCGAGTTTACGAGAGCCAGCGCCGCAAGGCTGTAGAAGCTGCTCAACTTCGAGATCGGGCAACTTATCAGCTAGCGTTGGTACATCGCGCGCAAAATCAGCCAGATTTGGCAGTACCTTTGTTAATACAGATTGTTCGCAGTCAGCAGCCGACACGGGATCTCGGCAAGAAAGCTTATCAGCAGTTGCTAGAAATTGGATTTATCGATTCTCCTGATTCTGCACCGGCTAATTCTTCGAGCGATCGCTCCAATTCATCTTCCTCTGCACCTAAACGGTAGATTAGAATTAGCAACTTGAAGTGATACGGGAGTTTAAATGGTTAGCCCAGATCAGGTAGAGGCGATGATCAAAGCCAAAATGCCAGATGCCCAGATTCAAGTTCAGGATCTGACTGGCGGTGGCGACCATTACCAAGTGACAGTGGTTTCGTCGCAGTTTGAAGGCAAAAGGCTTGTACAACAGCACCAACTGGTTTACGGTGCAGTGCAGCAAGCGATGGCTACAGAAGCGATTCATGCTCTAGCACTGAAAACCTATACTCCCCAAGATTGGGAGGCTGCTACCAAGCGAGGTTGAACCTGAATAAAAATTGCGTTCTCGCGCACTGGCATTACACTAGAAAATAGAGGCATTCCAAGCAGAACTATGACGCCAGAACTAAAAGAGCGGATTGACAGCTTGCTCAAAGAGCATAAGATTGTGGTCTTTATGAAGGGCAATAAGCTGATGCCCCAGTGTGGTTTTTCTAACAATGTGGTACAAATTCTGAATACTTTGGGCGTACCCTACCACACGATTGATATTTTGGACGACTGGGAAATCCGGCAGGGAATTAAGGAATATTCTAATTGGCCTACCATTCCCCAAGTTTACGTTGATGGTCAGTTTGTTGGCGGCTCAGACATTCTGATTGAACTGTATCAAAAGGGCGAATTGCAGGAAATGGTTGAAGTTGCCTTAGCTTCCTAAAGCTTTGGGATACGAACTGAAAATTCCCTCCTGGTTCTTCAAATTAAGAATCTAGGAGGGAATTTTTACTGGGTTTAGGATAACTTGCGACTAAATTTAAAAGCTCATTCAAAAGCTGTGCAGCCTAAATCATCCTAAATAAAATTATTGACTGGACTAGGACGTAAACGATACTAAGGGCGATCGCTCTTTTTTCAAATTTTTCCTTATCGGCTGTATAAAAATTCCGAAGCTGCTGAACTTCAAAGATAAACAGCACCCGGAAGATCGCTGTTGTCTACCCAAACCCGATCCCTGTGGGCAATTTAACCACATTATCCACAGGCAACGATGGCAAGGCTGATGCTGATAGCCTCAGCTTGACCAAAGCAGCTAACCCGAACTAATAATAGTCCGATTTAGGTTGAGTCTGGGTCATGTCAAAGTTGGATGGATCGTAAATGTAACGGGTAACTTCTTCTTCTAAGCGGTGGATGAGAAAGGGTTCCAGAACGTTAGAATGACGCATAGCTGCGAGATAGCCATCTAAAAACAGCCGCAAATCATCGAAACGATAACCCCGATTCCACATTTCGACGAGGGCGTCGGTGAGTCTTTGGTAGTAGCGGATGGTTTGAGAGTCCTGTAGCATGGTCGGAAGTATCAGGTTTGAATTAGAAGTATAAGGGGTGAAGTCGCAAGAAGGAAACTTTCGCTCTAAGCGGTTAGCTTTGATTCTGGCAACTCATTAAGGGCGCTAGGCGCTAGGCGCTAGAAAACGCAAGCGTACTTCGGGTTTGCTTCAGTTAAGGCTAGTGTCTTAACCAGAACTACAGCGGTTTGGAGTTGCGGTGCGGAAACCGAAAACGAATGCACCCCAGTTTGGTGATGAGAGAACGCTTGGTTGTGTTCCTTGAAAATTAAGGGAATAAAACCAAAACTCATCCTTCCGGGAGCAGCGAGTTGCGCGATCGCTTTCACTTTAGTTTCATCGTAGAAAACTTGATCCCCAACGTCATGCCCCTGCCGAGCGATTTGTGCCATCTTTTCTAGCAAGCACTTGAATTTAGTCGTTAGCTGGTTTAAACCGCCGGTTGACAAAGACTGTCTCTGTAATAAGCAGAATTTTAAGCTTTTGTCAATAAAATTCCGGTTTTTTAACCACATTTCCGATTACCAGGATAGAGGTGCCTGTTGTCCCGTGCCTGGTATATCCAAAACGCGATTTGTCTCATGCCTTGTGCCTCACGCATGCCTTGTGCCTCACTCAGTGGGTTTCTAGTAGGAAAGACATCCTGCTTGCTTTAGCTAGGTATACTAATTTGGTCATCGGAAGCTTTTGGCATGGCATCGTTCAGTAAACTTGACTAAACGTTACCCTTCGTTAACTTTCATTTTACTGACTGCTTGGTGAAATGGCAGCTTTGACTTCAGACTCGCCCTAAATCTGTAATATTTCTTTTAAACTATTAAAAATATAAAACAAAAGTTTGAGTTTTAATAGAATTTTTTAACTTTTAACTTTTAATTTTTAATTGTATAGCCTAGACCCCTCGTAGCCCTGGTTACAGAATCCTGACATAAGCTTTGTTAAGCTAAATCTCACCAGCTTGAAGGGAAGCATGCCACCGTGGGATCGATTTGCATTCAGATCATCGAGGGGAACCCGCACCTGCGATCGCTACTGGGCTGGCACTTACAGCAAGCAAGCTACTGGGTGTGTCAATCCGCTGGCGTTCATCAAGGTAGAGAAACGTTTTATACTCGCCAACCTGCACTCGTAATCCTTGATTCCGACCTGCCAGATGGCGATGGAATTGAATTTTGCCGATGGCTTCATCAACAGGGACAGGTACTCATCTTGATGCTGTCCGCTCGCAGTATGGAAGCCGATATTGTCGCTGGGTTAAAAGCGGGAGCCGACGATTATTTGACCAAGCCATTTGGGATGCAAGAATTTATGGCGCGGGTTGAGGCGCTAGTTCGCCGCGTTCGGGTCACAGCTGCACCGATGTCCCTAGATTATGGCGACCTAAAAATAGACTTAGTGCAACGCCGCGTCCGCTTCAAAGAAGAATTCATTGACCTGACGCCCCAAGAGTTCAGCCTGCTTTACGTTCTGGCACAGGCTGGAGGAGTAGCGCTGAGCCGTTCCGAACTACTGCGCCGCGCTTGGCCTGACGCTATCGATAATCCACGCACCATTGATACTCACGTCCTCTCCCTACGCAAGAAAATTGAAACCGATCCTCGACAACCCAGCATGATTCAAACTGTCCGCAACGTGGGCTATCGGTTCAATCCAGAGATTCTTAAGGGAGCAGAACCAGTTGCCTCAATAATTGAGAACGATTCCAAACCGCTCCCTGCTCATGCTACCCCTGCCATGCTAGGCGGACAGAACCGCCACCGCTAAGTATCAATTTTTAAGATAGATAAGATAAACTTTGCCACCCACCTCAAATCCAAGGCACTTCAGTTGTCGGGTAGATTTTCGGGCGAGGTTCTGGGATTCCCTGACTCTGACGGATCGCTTCTTGACGACGAGCGATCGCCCACTGGCGCTGTCGCCACATCACAAAGCCAGTGATAAATAGAACGGTGGGGGTCAAGCCAGCGAACACATACAAAATCCGCATTCCCAGCCCACCATAAATCCCAATGTGCAAAGTAAACAGCTCATTCATAATCCGGGTTCCTAGAGGTACCGTCAGCGCATTTTCCACCCGCAAGACCTTCCCACTGTACTGGTCGAGATAGACACGGCTACGACCATCTGGGCGGATTTCCTGGGGCAATTTCTTCGTGACCCTGACGATTCCATCCGGTTTACTAGCAAGAGAAATGAAGGTGGTTTTGCCTTCTGGCAACGCCGCATCAGCTTTGGGCAAAATTTCTGCCAGTGTCAAAGGTGACTTGCCCACTTGAGGTGTAGACGTTAAGGGAGTAGGTTGTGGCGTCTGTGTCAGCCAGTAGATTGCTGGTTCGGTTTCCGCGTGAAAAATCATTGCGGCTCCTGTGGAAGCAATCAGGAGCAGAAACACAGCAGACACGATACCCCCTACCTTATGGAGGTCATAGTTGACCAGCTGCCAGGGAGCTTGCCACCTGATCTGGAAGCCGGAAAGGAGCCTTCTCCAACCAGACCATAAAATCATCCCAGAGACGCTCAGCAGCAACAGCAACAAGCCACAAATCCCAACGACTTTCTCGCCAACCTTGCCAGCGAGGAGAGAGAAGTGGATGTCATACACGAAAGTCATCAACGTGCGTCCCCACTGTTGTGTGCCGAGGATCGCTCCAGTGTAGGGGTTGACATAAGCGTAGATAAACTCATCCTTCTTTGATTCCATCCCCACCGTGTACACCGAGTCTGGCTTTCGCGGCAGATCGATATAAGACAGTGTCAAGTCTGGATAGGCTGAGCGGACGATCTGTAAAGCTGAATCTGGGGATATGCGATCGCGCAGGCTCTCGGAAGCAAGTTCGCCTTGCGGGACAACCTGATGTAAATGGGAATTGAGAGCGCGATCGATCTCTTCGTGAAAGACTAAAGCGCTTCCCGTCAATCCGATTACAAGTATCAGAAGACCGAATATTACACCCACATAGCGGTGCAGTATCAATGCAAGTTTGCGTAATTTCATCAGCAAGACTTCCTTTGAATTTTGTCTTCTGGCTTCCTCAGGGCGGGTTTAATCTAATACTTTTCAGTAAGGCTAGTTCCTCTCAAATAGAGCTGAACAAATAGAGAAACATAGTCCCCCTCAAAAAAGGGGGTTGGGAGGATCTCTGAGCGATGAAACTTACTCATCGAAAAGTATTGAGCTTTAACCAGAATGGCGTTGGGGATACCAGATTAACCGCTTAGCCAGAGCTTAAAACATCAAAATTCCACCCCAAATGTCCCTAACACAGTTAAAGGCGCTCCGGGGTAAACTAAGAAGCCCTGAGAATCGTAATATTTGATATCAAAGAGATTCTTGATATTCAGAGCAGCGCGGTAATTGTTCCGCCGATAGAAGATAGCGGCATCAGTTCTCAAATATGAAGGGATTTCGATGGTATTTGGAAGTTCCGCTTCCCGAGCCCCCACGAAATATACTCCAGCTCCAAAACCTAACCCTTGCAGAGAACCTCTTTGGAATTCATAGGTCATCCACAAGCTAGCGCTATTATTTGGCGCGTTAACCAATTCGTCCCCTTCAGGAATGCTCTCATCTTTGCTCACAAAAGCATCCATATGGGCATAAGATGCAATAACATTCCAACCGGGTCTAATTTCTCCCCTCACGTCCAATTCGATGCCTCGGCTCTTAACTTCTCCCGCTGCAATTGAGAAATCACTATCATTGGGATCTGCCGTGGCAACGTTTGTTTTCGTTATCTGGTAAGCTGCCAGCGTCGTGGACAATCTGCCATCTAAAAATTCGCCTTTAATTCCGGCTTCGTATTGGGTACCTCTTTCAGGCTCTATTAGCTGTCCGTTCGACGTAAAAGCAAAAATATTTGGTCGAAAAGAGCGGCTGTAACTGGCATAGAGTGAAATCGGTTCTATGGGCTGATAAACAATTCCAACACGGGGTGAAAAGGCTTCAAAGTAACGGCCGGATTTTTCAGCTTCGCTGCCATTCAAAGCGTCTGAAACATCTTCGATGTCAAGATCGACCGAATCAAATCGACCGCCAATCAGTAATTTCAGATTTGGCAACAACGTTATCTGATCTTGTACATAGATACCTAACGTATTAGTGTTTTCTTCTCTGCCAAAGGCGTCACCGAAACTGTTTGGACGAGGAAACCCGTAAACTGGATTGTAAATATCAATTGAAGGGAAATTTGCTCTGCGTAATGTGTAGCCATTTCTAATTTTACTTAACTCCAACCCTATGAGAAGTTGATGATTAATCGAGCCAGTATTAAATTTGCCTACCAAGTCTGTTTGCAGAGAATAATCTTCTCTGTTTTCATCAGAGTCATTATATCTTCGCCGTAAGGTGCGTCCATCTCCCTCTAATTGGAAGGTACGTGCTTGGACATTTTTACGCTCTGTATCAACGATTTGAGCTGAAAAAGCATTCCGGAGCCGCCAATTTTCGCTAAAACGGTGATCCAGAACATAACTAGCTTTATGGCTTCTATGGTTGTAACTGTCGTTGGGTTCTCCTAAATAACGACTAATGGGAAGATCAAACATCGCAGTTAGCGGTGGAAAGGCTCGGTCGAAAGTTCGATCGAGATCCAGGTACTCATACTCCAGGGTTAAGGTAGTTTTATCGGTAATCTTGAAGCTTAAGACAGGTGCAACCACGAAAAGCTCGCTGTCTACGAAATCTCTAAAACTACCCGAATTCTCATAGGCAACATTCAATCGATACAATACATTTTTGTCAGGATCGAGGGGGCCAGAAATATCTATCGATGGGCGATAGAAGTCGTAACTTCCAGCCGTAAATGAAGCGGCATAATAAGGTTCGCTCAGCGGTTGCTTGGTGATGTAATTCACGACACCACCCGGTTCAATCTGACCATAAAGCACCGAAGCTGGCCCTTTGAGAACTTCGACTCGTTCGATGTTGGCGACATCCGTTAATGAGTAAAAACCGCCATCGCTGAAACCATTTCTCAGGTTACTGGAGATGGCAAATCCCCGGATGGTGTAGTTATCCGTAGCGCCTCCATAACCCTCGCTTCGCACAACGCCACTGACGTTGCGTGCAGCTTCTGTGATTCTTACGACTTGTTGATCCTCAATCACCTGTCGAGGGACAACCTGAATCGACTGGGGAACGTCGCGCAAGGGTGTATCGGTTCGCGTGGCGGTTGTGGCGTCGATGACTCTATATCCGCCTTCTTGCTGACCCGTCACTACTATTTCAATTTCTTCTGGCTCTTCAACTGAAGCATCTGCATCTGGTTGGGTTTCGTCACCAGGTTCAGCCTCTGAAGGGGTCTGGGGCGACTCAGAAGGCTCAAAGTCAGTCGTCTTTGGCGTTTGGCTAGGAGGGGAAGCCTCTGCTGTTTCGGAGGCGGTTGTTAAGCTGAGTACCACTCCTTGCGGACTCGGCACCACCTCTGCGACTGGTAGTTCTGCGACGCCTTTGATCGTTACCCGAACACTGTTGCCATACAAGCGGTTTACGGTTAAAGAAGTTATGCCGAAAGCTGGGTTGTCCTGAGTAAACGTATCCCCTTCTGGAAGGCTTAGCTGGGCGTTAAGCAGGTCAATGAGCAGGGTTTGGTCATAGCTGGATGTGACCACTTGGGGCGCTGCTCCATTTGTCGTCTGCAAAATCACTTGCAAGCCGTCGGGTGTTGAGTTGAGTTGCACACCTGTTACTACGACATCAGCCCGTACTGGCTGAGCCACTGTCATGACAACTGAGCCTGCGAGCAACAAGCCAGGAAGTAATTGCTGTAGTTTCATTCCGTTTCCACACACCTAATTTATGCACCCAGGTCTTGGTTAACAAGCCTGATTTTTATTGCAAGTAATTATCATTAGTGTGGTTAAGATAAAACGACGCCTGTGCAAAAGTCAAGTGAAAAAATTTAGAGGCATCGCCTACGAGAAAGATTGACAAATGGCTAGTTTTGGGCATTTGTTCTTCAGCAATTGGCTCAAGCTTAACTTCTTTAACCAATGTTTAAAGAAGTTAAGCAAGCGAATAATTGACAAAACCTTATAAAAGTGTTTTCTCTAATTAAGAAAGTTATTCAAGAAAGGCGAATTTAATCCACCAGCAGGCTGGTTTAGAGTGGAGAACGATTGCTTTTCGCCTTGTTAATAGATCCGATGGCTACAAAATATTGAGTCCTAGAGAAATCACGAGGGCGATCGCAGCCAATCTCTACACGCGCCAACTCTACACGCGAAACTAGAGTGTCTGAAAAATCAGCGAAAAAACCCTAACACACTTAGTGACTCCTGAAGCGCGACTCCTGAAGCGGCGGCGCAGGTCAAAAATCTATCACATCAAATTCAAAAAAACGCTGAGAGGCTGAGCGTCGCTCAGCCTCTCGATTCAGGCTATGGCTGAAGTTTTTTGATCAGCGCCAGTGCTTCTTTGGACTCATCTGGCTTGCCTTGCTCAGCGAAGAGTTCAGAGGCTTTCTGAAGGTCTTCAATCGCTTTATTATCTTCCTCTAGCTGAGCATAAGCGATTCCTCGCTGATAGTAAGCTTCTGCTTGATCGGGCTTTAGTTTGATAACTTCGCTGTAATCAGCGATCGCTCCGGCGTCGTCTTCTAACTCAGTCCGAGCTAGTCCTCGATTCAAATAAGCTTCATCATCCTTGGGATCGAGTTGCAACACTTTGCTGTAATCAGCGATCGCTTTCTCGTAGTCCTCTAGCTCAACAAGAGCTACGGCTCGGTTATAGTAAGCTTCCGTATCATTGGGATTTACTTCTAGCACCTTCGACAACAGATCGACGGCTGCCTTGTAGTCTCCCGCATCAAGTTTGTCCAAACCCTGTTGGAGCAGCGCCTCAGGATTCCCTTGGAGGCGGGGACTGCTGGGAGCAGGCGGTTTAATTTGAGGACTAGTAGACGCAGGCGGTTTAATTTGAGGACTGGTAGGCGCAGACGGTTTAATTTGAGGACTGGTAGGCGCAGACGGTTTAATTTGGGGACTAGTAGGAGCGGGGGATGGTTTGATTTGAGGACTGGTAGGAGTGGGGGATGGTTTAGTTTGGGCACGAACTACAGGGTTCACTCCACCCACTCCGATAACAACTCCTAGAATTGCGATCGCTGTCTTGATGTTCATAAATCTACTTAGTGACGAGTGATTGGGTATTCAACAATCAGTTCAAGAGTCTATACCCACTCTGGTTGAGAGGCAATTATTCATTGTTCGTAGTAGCTGAACCCGATGATTCTGCTGAGGAAGGTGCAGCTCTCCGCCGCCGCGCCCGTGGAGCTTGTTGTGCCTGACTTGCTGAACCGGCTTCCAGACGCCGCTGCCGCCGCGCCCGTGGGGCTTGCCGTGACGGTCTAGAGGTCGAACTAGAGGCAGATTCCACCCGCCGCCGCCGTGCCCGTGGGGCTTGCTGGGACGGACTGGCAGCCGCAGATTCGACCCGCCGCCGAGAACGACGCGGCGTTTCTGAGGCACTCCTGGAAGAAGAAGCTGTTTCCAGACGCCGTCGCCGACTAATCCGGCGTGTTTCTGAGGCACTCCTGGAAGAAGAAGCTGTTTCCAGACGCCGTCGCCGACTAATCCGGCGTGTTTCCGAGGCACTCGTGGAAGAAGAAGCTGTTTCCAGACGCCGTCGCCGACTAATCCGGCGTGTTTCCGAGGCACTCGTGGAAGAAGAAGCCGTTTCCAAACGCCGCCGCCGACTAATCCGGCGTGTTTCCGAGGCACTCGTGGAAGAAGAAGCTGTTTCCAAACGCCGCCGCCGCCGGGGAGTCGATGACTCCGAGCTACGGCTGGAAGATGCCGATTCTGTGCGACGACGTTCGCGAGAACGACGCGATCGCTCCGATCCTTCTAGCTGAAAATCAACTGAAGCCACAACCCCCTGTCGTCTACCAGAGGAAGAATCGAACTTCCAATTTCTGGCGGCTCTCACGGCAGCTTCATCAAGTTCGCTGCTACCGCTGGAACGCGACAGCCGAACATTAGTAACATTTCCTTTGTCGTCAACATCAACACTGACTTTGGATGCGCCTTCGACGCCTTGCCGTCTCGCATTGCTTGGATAGTCGGGCTTGTCACATTTAACGCAACCGATTCGGCTTGATCCCGATCTTCTCGAAGGACGTTCTTCATCCCTGTCTCTTGGCTCAGTTCTTGGCTCGGTTCTCGGTTTGAAATTTTCTGGAACTATCGCTACATCCCTTCCGCTTCCCGGTTCTTTGCTGGTGCCAGTGCCTCTACCAGAGCCACTGCCGGTACCTAAGCCATTGCCGGTACCTGAGCCATTGCCCGAACCATTGCCTGTACCCGTACCCAAGCCATTGCCTCTACCAGAGCCATTGCCGGTACCCAAGCCATTGCCGGTACCCAAGCCATTGCCGGTACCGCTTCCTTGTCCTGAGCCTTGAGTGCTGCTGCCCGTCCCAGAACCACTGCCTAGCAGGCTTCCCAATCCGCTTGCAACAGTAGATCCGCCGACAGCACTGCTTTTATCAGTTTGACTGCCACTATTTCCTGCACTTTCTTGAGTTTGTCTGGAGCCAGTGATTCCTCTAACCAAATCTCTAAATCTTTCAGATGTTTGTTGCTGGAAAGATGGACTCGCTTGTGTTGGCGCTGCTGGCTTGTCATTTTGTGAAGACGGCGCAACGGCAACCGATCTAGGCTGGGGAATCGGCTGCGAGTTACTTGTTCGATTGGGTTCGTCAGTGCGTTCCAAAGACGTCTTTTCTACTGGTGTGGGTGGCACGCTTGCCACTCGATCGGGATCGACTCGTTGCTCGACTCGTTTGGGCTTTTGAGCGGGTCGGAACGGAGGTAAATTTACTGCAAGCGGCTGTCGCACTGGCTGCGGTACCACTTCAGGGCGTGTAGGCGCGGGTTGCGACGCTACTAGTGGAGAGCGAGCGATCGCTTTTGGTTCCGTACGAGGTTGAGATGTTGGCGCAGCAGCACTGGTATCGGGTGTACTGCTTTGACTCGAACTCTCTGCTGCAACTGAACCTTCTTCCGATTCCTGCCTAGAACCCGTAAGTATGCGAGAGCCTCCGGCTGCAACTGAACTTGCTGACGATGGCGTCTGCTCTTGTTGATCTTCTTTTGGTGTATCTTCCTCTGGTTCCAAAGCTTCAAGATTCTCAGGATCGAGAACCACAACTTCCATTGGCTCTTGTGCAATGATGTCAGATGTTTTCACCCAACGATTGCTCGTCGCCAACGCCCCTATATGGAGTGCTAGGGAACCGATAAGGCTATAGGCAATAAAAGACCTCAGAGCCTCTTCTTCTTTTTCTCGCTGCTGAACAGCAACAGTTGACAAGCCCATATATTATTGCAAGTTATTTGCACTTGTTTGGTCAAGGTAAGATGCACTGAAGTAAATGTCAAGAGGGAGAACCAGTAAAATGGGCTGCTATCACCTTAGCCAAACCCTCTCCAAACCTTTCGTTGATAGGCTTCTCAACCTTTTCAACGGTTCTATTAAAATTACTCAACAAAAATCATTATTCCCCAAGTTGTGGAGAACTGCTTGACATAGATTCTCATTAGGTTTAATTTCTCTTGAGAACTTCTATCAGCTTTAAGACTCAAGAAAGCTGGTAGGCTAAGCCTTGTTGAGTGCCCTAGAGAAACTTAGATGGGAATTAGTAATCTTTTTGCGGCGGGCGGCGTGGTCATGTGGCCACTCCTAGCATTTTCTATATTAGCGATCGCTCTCGTAATAGAGCGTTCAAGATTTTGGTATCGCATTAACCGACGGCAAGGTCGGGTTGTCCGAGATGTGATGAAGCTTTATCAGCACGATCCCGAAGCTGCTGTGCATCGGCTAAAGCAGAATGTTGACTTGCCGATTGCGCGAATCTTTTTGGCAGCATTGGAACTGGAACAACCCAATCCAGAAGAATTTCGATTAGCGTTGGAAAGTGAAGCGCAAGCAGAGTTACCGGGATTGAAGCGATTCAATGTGGTGTTTGAAACGATTATCGCCCTTTCCCCTCTGTTGGGGTTGCTGGGAACGGTTTTGGGATTGATTACCTCCTTTGCCTCACTGACGCTAGGGAGCGTAGGAGGCAGCCAGACAGTCGGTGTTACAGCAGGGATTAGCGAGGCGTTAGTTTCCACCGCCAGCGGGTTAATTGTGGCGATCTTTGTCCTCGTGTTTTCAAATGCCTTTCGCGGCTTCTATCAGAGGCAGTCAGCGCACATTCAAGAGTACGGCGGTCAGTTAGAACTGTTATACCGTCGCCGTTATGAAAAAGGAGAGCCTTCCTATGCGACTACCCGATGAGCCGGATATCCCAGTCCAGATTAACATCGTGCCGATGATCGATGTAATCTTCGCCATTTTGACCTTTTTCATCATGTCCACGCTATTTTTGACCCGTTCAGAAGGACTATCGGTAAATTTGCCGAAAGCAGCGACCGGACAAGCTCAAAAATCGACACCCGTTACAGTGTCAATTGACGAGGAGGGAGAAATCGCACTCAACCGCCAGCCCATTGATTTAGAGGAACTGGAAACAGGAGTGCGATCGCTAATTCCATCTGAGCAAGAAACCCTTGTCGTGCTAAATGCTGATGAAGGAGTTAATCACGGTCAAGTCGTGGCGGTGATGGATCAGTTGCGTAAAGTTAAAGGTGCAAAATTAGCAATCGCTACGAAGAAATAATCCGTCCATTGGGTAAAAGATTATTTGTTATCAGTCGATAGTCATTAGTTTGTTCCTACTAACTAATGACTTATCACCAATGACAATTACTAATTACCCTTAACCCCAATCTTGAGCAGCTTGTGCTTCTGCTTGGATAAAGCGATCGCGTAAATTAGTCCAGTCTATCTGTGCTGCTGAGACATCCTCAAGCAACTGCCCATCCTGCAAATACAAAACCCGATTGCAAAACATTTGAGCTAAATCTAACTGGTGATTGACCATCACCACTGTCGTTTTTCCCTCGTTGCACAATTGTGTCAATACTTGCAGGACGTAAGCAGCACGACCCGCATCTAGGGCAGATGTCGGTTCATCAAATAATAAAATTTTAGGTTCAATCATCAAGGCGCGAGCTATTCCAACCAATTGCCGCTGTCCTTGCGACAGTTGAACTTCCATTCGCCCTAACCAATCTTCTGGGATGTGTAGTTGCTCGATCCATTTGAGCAATTGTTGCTGAATTACCTGTTTTGTGACTCCTTGCAAAACTAGAGGATAAGCTAAGGCATCTCTGACCGTCATTCCCAAAAGTTTTGGTTCTTGAGAAACCAACATTACCTGCCGCCGTAACGGGATAATCGGAAGCTTTCGGTAATCTTGATTTTCTAGGTAAATTGTGCCAGCAGTGGGTTCTAATAGCCGGTTTAATAGTCGCAACAGCGAGGTTTTTCCGGCACCAGAAGGGCCAATTAAACACAAGCGATCGCCCGGAAATACCTCAAACGAAATCTCCTTCAATAAATACTGCGAACCAACTGGCGCTGCAAGGCTTACCCGTTCCAGCCGCAGCAAATTTTTTTGTGCTTTCGTGTCTTCGTAGTTCAAAAAATTATGTCAATTGTCCTTGTGTAGTCGCCATCCAAATTGTCCACGCATCTGTAACAAAAAGCAGCAGCGAGAACACTAACAAAATTAGATACATCCAAGGCTGAGACAAAGGACGAACATCAGTTGTATCAATTCCCGTCTTGTCTTCCACCAGTTTAACTAACCGAGCAAAGCCAACGACCCGCATCGGTAGCAAATAAGCTTTTTGCTCTGACTTACTTATAAAGTAATAAACGATTCCACCTTGCCCTGTCGAGCGAAATTTTAAATCTTTGACTTCTGCCCAAGCTAACGACCAACCCTTGCGGAAGAAACCGGGAACCCAGCGAGGATAAGTGACCTGGATTTTTTCATCATCCACAATCACTCGTTCGCTGAGGACGCCAGATAACGGGACTAACCCTAAGGCAATTCCCAACCACAGCAACCAAGGCGGTACGGGTGACGCAGATGCCTGTGACAAAAACGGTAGCGGAATCGTCAGTGCCAGGTAAAGTGCCATCAAGGTGATGCGAATCAGGGGGGAAATGCGAAAAACGAAATGACTGGGTTGCGCTGATTCCGACTGGGCTGATTCCGACTGTAAATCAAGATTTTGTGACACGCTTTTAACTCAAAATCTAAAATTTAAAACTGAAATTGTTTATTGTTGCCGCGTCCAAACCGTTTGAGTGCCTTGTCCCCAAAATCCATCAAATTTGGTTACTTTGACATCTCCTAAAACCTGGGTTTGACAAGCTAAGCGACGGTTTGCCGTGGGAGAATGAGGAGGAAGCGATCGCCTGGTTTTATCTTTCCAGTTGGCTTCGGAAACGTTTCCTTCTACTGCCACTGCACAGGTGCCACAGGTGCCAATCCCCTGGCAATTAATGATTTTTGCCTTGCCATTGTAGAGGTCGATGCCATTTTCCAGTAGCACTTTACGCAGGTTAGCACCCGTACTCCACTCAAACGTTTTTCCTTGAGCTGTTACCTTTGGCATAATGATGGATTCAACGAGCCTCTTGAGTGACCATTTATCTTCACTTTATTTTTACAGTTCTTTACAAAATTAGCTGTTAAATTTTCTCCCTCGGCGACAACTTCCCATGCACTCAGATCAAACAAACCGAATTTGGATTTACGACACGACATTGCGCGACGGTGCCCAACGCGAAGGGCTATCGCTGTCACTCGAAGACAAGTTGCGAATTGCCCGAAAGCTAGATAAATTAGGCGTTCCGTTCATTGAAGGCGGTTGGCCTGGGGCGAATCCCAAAGATGTACAATTTTTTTGGCAATTGAAAGAAGAACCGCTTTCCTCCGCGGAAGTTGTCGCTTTTTGTTCTACTCGCCGTCCAAATACAACTGCGGCAGAAGATCCGATGTTGCAGCCCATTCTCGCGGCGGGGACGCGCTGGGTGACGATTTTTGGCAAATCGTGGGATTTACAAGTTACAGAAGGTCTGAAGACCAGCTTAGAAGAAAATCTGGCGATGATCGGAGATACGATTGAATATCTCCGCAGTCAGGGGCGGCGGGTAATTTACGATGCCGAACACTGGTTTGATGGCTATAAGCACAATCGGGATTATGCGCTCAAGACCTTAGATAGTGCGATCGCAGCCGGTGCAGAATGGCTCGTTTTCTGCGACACCAATGGCGGCACGCTTCCCCACGAAATTAGCCAAATTGTCCGGGATGTTGCCAGTGTAATCGGAATCAGCGCTCAGCAGTCAGAAGCCAACAGTGAGTTCAAAACTCAAAACCTCCCCCTGCTCGGCATTCACACGCACAATGATTCTGATACAGCAGTGGCGAATGCTTTAGCCGCTGTCATGGAAGGAGTCAAAATGGTGCAAGGCACCATCAACGGCTACGGCGAACGCTGCGGTAATGCTAACCTTTGCTCTTTGATTCCCAATTTGCAACTCAAACTGGGATATGACTGTATTCAAGACGAACAACTGCTACATCTGACAGCAGCCAGTCGTTCAATTAGCGAAGTCGTCAATCTTGCTCCCGATGAACACGCACCGTTTGTGGGTCGCTCTGCATTTGCTCACAAAGGCGGTGTCCACGTTTCAGCGGTTGAGCGCAACCCGTTGACTTACGAACATATTCAGCCAGAACAAGTCGGCAACGAGCGTCGAATTGTGATTTCCGACCAAGCTGGATTAAGTAATATTTTGGCAAAGGCTCGCAGCTTTGGCATTGACCTAGATAAGCAAGATCCCGCCTGTCGCCAACTTTTACGCCGCCTTAAGGAACTGGAAAATGAAGGCTATCAGTTTGAGGCAGCAGAAGCAAGTTTCGATTTGCTGATGCGCGAGGCACTGGGACAACGGCAGCAAATGTTTGAACTCAAGGGTTTTCAAGTCCACTGCGATATTGTCAGGAATGCAAACGCCCTTGCCACGGTGAAAGTTGCTGTCAATGGCAAAGATATTTTGGAAGCTGCGGAAGCAAATGGTCCCGTTTCGGCGTTGGATGCTGCATTACGCAAAGCTTTAGTCAATTTCTATCCAGAAATTGCTGTATTTCACTTGACTGACTACAAAGTGCGGATTCTCGACAGTGGTGCCGGGACTTCAGCTAAAACTCGCGTTCTCGTGGAATCTAGCAATGGTCATCAGCGCTGGGCAACTGTGGGGGTTTCTAGCAATATTCTGGAAGCTTCTTATCAGGCAGTGGTCGAGGGAATTGAATACGGTTTGCTGTTGCAATCTTCAGCAAGTCGGACGACAGAAGTTGCAGCAACACAATTGTAGAAACCAGAGTAACTTAACGTCAGTACGGGTTAAGCAGCAGGGGGTAAAGCCCAGTCAATCTGGAGAGAAGGCTTCTTGGGCTGATGGCAATAAGCAATCAATCCACAGACGATATTGACCAAAAAATT
>NZ_JAMPKA010000009.1:0-206977 GCF_039961855.1 Trichocoleus sp. Lan
CGTTCTTCGTTGCTGAGCGTGACTGTATATTTTTCTGGCATCGGAAGTTTTGGGTTTTAGCCAGTTTCCCCGATCCCTGTTTATCTGTCAAAACTATCGTGGTTAACTACTAGAGGCGATCGCTTCTGTTTCTCATATCAGCTGGGGAAGAACAGAGGCTTACATTTCTATCGTTACAACTAATTCTTTGCGTGCATTCACCCGACTGGGCGATTCTAAATATTCTCCAGTCAAAATCAAAACGGGCTGCGAACGTCCCTTCCATGAAGGCAAAAGCACTCCTGAACAGGATAGACCATAGACTGAACAGGGTTGCCCGGTTGTAGAGGTCATCTACAGTTTCTGAAGCAATATTTTTAGAAAGACTACAAGTAATTTTAAATTTCTTTATTGATTAATGAATTCGTTATTCTTTAATAGCAACTGTTTAATAACTAATGAGCAAGCGAATTTTTATTAATTAACAACAAGTAAACTGCAACTCCTCAAGAAAATAGGATCAGAAGAATTGAAATCGATTGCGACCCTGTTCTTTAGCACGGTACATAGCAGAGTCTGCATTTTTAATTAAGGTATCTACAGTGTTCCCATTAAAAGGATAGATGCTAATACCAATACTGACAGTTACGAAGATAGTTTGTCCGTTGAGAATGAAAGGCTGAGATAGGGTTGATAAAGTCTTTTCTGCAACTCTGGCAGCATCTTGAACTCTACTAATTGCAGGTAAAATTACTGTAAATTCGTCACCACCCAAACGCGAGACGGTATCACTGCCGCGCAAGC
Organism: Trichocoleus sp. Lan; assembly: GCF_039961855.1. Classification (NCBI taxonomy): domain Bacteria; kingdom Bacillati; phylum Cyanobacteriota; class Cyanophyceae; order Leptolyngbyales; family Trichocoleusaceae; genus Trichocoleus; species Trichocoleus sp. Lan. The sequence continues at coordinate 784 of NZ_JAMPKA010000009.1, forward strand.
AACCCGTGAGTCGTTGAGCGACCATCCGTAACAGCAGGTCGCCCATGTCATGTCCGAGGGTGTCATTAACCTGCTTAAAGCCATCCAGATCAAGAAACAAAAGAGCAAACAACTGGTTATTACTACTACCCCATTCTAGAGCTTGAACCATGCGTTCATAGAATTGTTTACGGTTAGGTAGACCAGTCAGTGGATCGTGATAAGCTAGATGACGCATTTGGTCTTCTGAAAGCTTTAATTCGGCGTTAGAACGGATTAACTCCTCTGCCGTTCGTTTCAACTCTTCTTCTATCCGCTTGCGTTCAGTGATATCTCGGATGACACCAACTAAAAAAATATTACCGGCAGCATCTTTATGGAGCGATCGCTTGGTAGCGATTAGGTGAGTTGTACCAAAGATATCCGTAAATTCTTCTTCATTTTCTTGCTCCTCACCACCTTGTAACACTTGCTCATTGTTCTGCCAAAAAACTTCAGCCTCATGTTTAGGAAAAAACTCATAAGCAGACTTTTTAAGTAAAGTTTCTAGGGGATAACCAATAAATTTGCAATATGCCTGATTTAAAATAATCCAACGATGTTCTTTGTCTTTGACAAAAATTGGATCGGGGATGGTATTAATCACCTTCTGCAAAAACTCTTTAGAGCGTTTTAACTCCTCCTCCAAATAAGCCAGATGACTCACGATCGCGATCGCAGACCCTACAAGCCCCAGGAGTGGAGGAACCAGTGGTATCCACCAACCGAAGAGAAAGGCGAGGTAGGAAATACCGAGCAATCCAGCCCCAGCCGCTAAAATACTGAGCCCAGACTTTCTAGGGAGACGCAATCGCCAACTGATATAGGCACCTATCCACGACCAAACCAAAATCCACAAGGCTTCTACGAGATCGGGCCAGACGTTGATTAAGGAACGTCCGTCCAGAGCAGCGCTCAGGAGCGCACTGGTAAAATTGGCTTGGAGTTCGACACCTGAAATCCTTTGTGCGCCTTGGTTGAGACGGCTACTGTAAGGGGTGTAGAAAAAATCCTGGAGGCTGGGTGCGGTTGAACCAATCAAAACAATGCGATCGCGTAGAAGGCTGGGTTGTACCCGATTTGCCAGAACATCTACCATTGAAACAATCTGAAAGCTATTGGGTTGCTTAAAGTTGGCTAATACTTGATAACCCTGGGCATCAGCCGTCACATAAGCCCCATCATTTGATTTAAAAACTGGGAAAACACCCCTCCCTAGCTGTAGGTAATCGGGGTTCACTCGCGACGGACTAGGAGTAATTCCCTTTTCCTTCAAATAAATCAATGCCAACTGAAGCGCAAAACTTGTATGTAGTTTGTTATCTACGTGTGCATATAAAAAGCTACGGCGCACCTTACCATCAGCATCAACGACCACATTATTAAAACCAACTTGCTGGAGACGGTTTAGTTCTGGGGATGGTGGAACACCCAAGCTTTTTTCAGTCTTCAATAGTTCAATTCCGATCAAGTTAGGGATCGTTTGAACAGCTTTGATGAATTCTGCATGACCGGGTGGTACTGGGAGATCGCGATAAATATCCAGACCAATCGCTCGTGGCTCAAAGGCATTTAGTTTTTGTACTAAAGTTGCCATAACTGCATCAGGAATGGGCCATTGTCCCACCTGCTTTAAGTCTTTTTCATTAATTTCGACAATGACCACGCGCTCGTCTATTCGTTCTGAAGGACGCAAACGAAACAGCTGGTCTAAGGCTGCCAATTCCCAGGATTGAAACAGTCCAGCCATCCGCAGGATAATGATGCAGCTTGCAACAGCCGACGAAGCGATCGGCACTCGGCGCTCTTGTTGAAGCAACAGCTTCAATCTTGTCCATATACTTTTTTTTAGCATCGACCTGGTTGCAGGGTTATGCAAACAATTTTGTTGTATACACCATCGTGATACAACTTTCCTCAGTATGTGTAGATGGCTCGGTGAAAACTTTGAGTCTGGTCAATGAGAGACTTTTTAAAAATCAGAGTTGCTGATTATCCTTTCTTCAATACTAGGACAGCAGCGTTGTTGCTGTTTTGGCTATCCGTAAAGTGCTAAATAATGGGATGATGAAACGATGCCTCACCATGCCAAAGATTGTGCCGTAGAAGTATTCGGTTTTGATTTTAGCAACTGCTGAAAAGGCCAAATACTTCTACGGCAAATATCTTTTTTTCCGTTTAGGGTGACATCGCTATTTTCTAGGGCACCCAAATTTAAAGCCCTGGCAAGGAGTTCTGAAAGTTGCGAGGACCTGTATAACCCGATAAATCAGCCAGTTTCTCTAAAGATTTCACACCTGGCTCGACCAATTTACCGTTGACTTCCCAGCTGGGGTAGCTTTGAATCCCTGCTTTTTGGCAGATTTCTGCCTGCTGCTGTGGTGATTTGGGATCGGCACACTCAATATAATTGATTTGACTGAATGCCTCTTTCCCAAACAATTGCTTTTGATCGTGGCAGTGAGAACACCAGAAAGCGCCATACATCTTTGCTCCTGCCGCTTCAAGATGTTTCGCTAAAGCAACTTCTGCGGAGCTAGAGGCGGTGGTAATGGGAAAGGTTTGCGATCCGGTGGTAGCGGAGCCACCCCCTGAAGCAAGTGGTGATTTCACAGTGGCATAGACGCCCAGAGTGCTAACTAGGGCTACCATTGCCACGACGATCCCGGTAAAAAAGAGTTGTCCCCAGTCCTCCCAAGCGCGACCGATCAAGGTCAGCACTAACAAGCTAAGGGAGAAGAAAGCGGAGGCAAGACAGTAAAGGCAAACGGCTTTGATTTCAAATGCCAGTAGATACATCAAGTAGCCGCTGAAAACCGTCATAGCGGTGCCACCGGCAAATAGTAGCAACCAAGTCCAGTTTTCCAGTTGAGAATGGAGGTCTTTTTTTTCAACTGGGTTGGCTACCATCGGAGCGAGGGCGAAAGCGACCATGCTGACATAAGCCAGCAAGCCAAACAAAGTTAAGGGAACACCAAAGACGGTGGCGTAGGGGCTGGAGAGGACTTGATCGCAACCGCTGGTGGGACAGGCAGCAGAGCCTCCTGTTAGCTTGACTACGGTTAGATAGCCCGTCACTAAGGCACCTAAAATAGCGATCGCCGCAATCAGCAGACGCGACCAGCGATGAATCCAGGGAGTAGAACGTCGGCGGCTCATGTCAGAACTGAGGTAGGAGGGCTGAGAAATGAGAATCGAAAACTGAAGAGCAAAATTATCGCAGGCTAGAGAACTCAGTAAAAAGTTTTGAGATGTTAGTTTTTTGAAGTTAATTTTAGAAAACCAACAACTAAAAACTAACAACTAACAACTGCAACTAACAACTAATAAGTGACCGAAGAAACTGGCTTGGGTTCCGCTTTGGTCGCAAAGCTGCGTCGGGTTGCTTCCACAAATTGGCTGACCCGGATCGGGTCAATGGGCTGCTCGATCCGCCCGTGGCGCTTGAGAGAGCTGGAAACAATCACGCCATCTGCGGCTTGCATCAGCGTAGAAATATTTTCCCAGTTGGCACCACTGCCGATAAATACGGGCGTCCCGTTGGCAGCGGCGGTTGCTAGTTCCAAGTCTTCTAGACTCGGAGGGCTACCCGTCGCCCAGCCACTTAAAATGACGCCATCTGCTAAACCCCGCTCAATCGTCTCTTGCACTGCTGTGGTTAGATTTGGGGAACCTAAAGGGCGACCGTGCTTGACTAAGACATCTGCCAAAATTTTTACATTACTGCCCAATTCCCGACGGTAACGGAGCAATTGATGCGCCTCTCCCTCAATCAGCCCTTGGTCAGTTGCCATGACGCCGGTAAGGACGTTGACGCGGATAAACTGAGCGTGGACGCAGGATGCAATTGCGATCGCGCTATGGGCATCATTGCGTAATACATTAATGCCTACAGGTAACGTCACCAAGTTCATGAGCCGCTGGATAATCAGTGTCATTGCACTAACGACCGCTGGATCTACCTGGTTTTTACTAAAAGGGGCGTCAAAGAAATTTTCCACAATAATGCCGTTCACGCCTCCAGCAGATAGCGCGGTCGCTTCCTGCTCAGCTCGATCGATAACCGCTTTCAGGCTACCTCCCCAGCGGGGAGATGTCGGCAGCGGCAGAAGATGAACCACGCCAATGATGGGATTCGGTGTCTTGAAGATTTGATTTAAGTCCACTTGTCTACCTGAAAACACCGGCGAATTCTTGCTACACCTGTCGGTTATTCTCCTCCAAGCAGCAAAAATGGCAGTGAAATGAATCGCATCTTGGATGATGCCATTCTAGAATTTTATCTAGAATGGAGACAGGGGTAGATACCACTATCCAGTTCCCTACTCTGGTTGGTGGGTGGAAGATAGATTCTTCAACGACTCAACTCCTATCTTCATACCCAAACCCGATCCTCCCAGTTTGACACTCACGTCCCACTGGGTTGTACACTGCTGTGCCAAGAATAGGGTATAATATTTTGGCTTCAGCTTCTAACAGAATTTCTTTAGCCGTATTTAAACCGCATGGGCAATAAGCCAACAATTGCAATTTCTCACTTGGGCTGCGAAAAAAACCGTATTGATACCGAACATATGTTAGGTCTGTTGGTACAGGCAGGGTACCAAGTAGACAGTAATGAAGAATTAGCAGAATATGTTATAGTTAATACATGTAGTTTTATTGAGGCTGCAAGGACAGAGTCTGTCCGCACCTTAGTAGAACTGGCGGAAGCGAACAAAAAGATTGTAATCACAGGCTGCATGGCGCAGCACTTCCAAGAGCAGCTGCTGGATGAATTGCCAGAAGCAGTTGCTGTGGTGGGCACCGGCGATTATCACCAAATCGTCGATGTGGTTCAACGAGTGGAAGGCGGTGAACGGGTCAAGCAAGTTTCAGAGCTGCCGACCTACATAGCCGATGAAACAACGCCTCGCTACCGCACGACATCGGAAGGTGTCGCGTACCTGCGGGTAGCGGAAGGATGTGATTACCGCTGCGCGTTCTGCATTATTCCCCATCTCCGGGGAAATCAGCGATCGCGCTCCATTGAATCCATCGTCGCCGAAGCCCACCAGCTAGCCTCGGAAGGAGTCCAAGAGTTAATTCTCATCTCCCAGATCACTACCAACTACGGTCTGGATATTTACGGGAAGCCGAAACTGGCGGAACTTCTACGGGAGTTGGGAAAGGTTAACATTCCGTGGATTCGGATGCACTATGCCTATCCCACAGGCTTAACACCAGCCGTCATCGAAGCAATTCAGGAGACTCCTAACGTATTGCCTTATTTGGATTTGCCGTTACAGCACTCCCACCCGGAAATTCTCCGCGCCATGAACCGACCTTGGCAGGGACAGGTAAACGACCAAATTATTGAGCGGATTAAAACAGCTCTGCCTGATGCTGTACTGCGAACCACTTTCATTGTCGGGTTCCCTGGCGAAACGGAAGAGCATTTTGCACACTTGCTACAGTTCGTCCAGCGCCATGAATTTGACCATGTAGGTGTGTTTACTTTTTCTCCAGAAGAAGGCACCCCTGCCTTCACCTTGCCCAATCAACTGCCCCAAGAAGTCATGGATATCCGCAGGGATGCCTTGATGGAAGTTCAGCAGCCAATTTCCTTGAGAAAAAATCAAGCTTGTGTCGGCAAGATGGTTGATGTCTTGATTGAGCAAGAACATCCAGAAACTGGGGAATTAATCGGTCGATCTGCCCGATTTTCCCCGGAGGTAGACGGATTAGTCTACGTCCAAGGCGACGTCCCATTAGGTTCTATAGCATCGGTGGAAATTACAAGCACTGACATCTACGACCTGTATGGTCATGTCGCCAAGCCCGAAGCATGAAGAATGACAACTCAAGAATGAAGGCTGAAGAACTAAGGCAAATATTAATTCATACTTCAAACTTCATACTTAAAAACTTCATACTTCGCAATTCACAATTCTCGAACACTAACAACTAACAACAAATTATGACCCTTTCGTTCACAAGCCTAGGCCTTTCAGAAGCTCGCATTCAGCAACTAGAAAAACTAGGCTTCACTGCGCCCACACAAATTCAATCCCAAGCCATTCCTCATCTGTTGGCTGGTCGGGATGTGGTGGGACAATCCCAAACTGGAACCGGAAAAACAGCGGCTTTTTCGCTGCCGATTTTGGAACGGATCGACATTAAAAATCCCGCAGTCCAATCGCTGATTTTGACACCGACGCGGGAATTAGCTCAGCAAGTTGCTCTGGCAATTCGCAGCTTTAGCAACGAGCGGCGGTTGGGCGTGCTGACAGTATATGGCGGTCAAGCTATCGACCGGCAGATCCAGCGCCTCAGACAGGGCGTTCAGATCGTAGTTGGAACCCCAGGACGGGTGATTGATTTGCTCAACCGGGGAGAGCTTAAGCTCGATCAAGTCAACTGGCTGGTATTAGATGAAGCCGATGAAATGTTGAGCATGGGCTTTATTGACGATGTAGAAACCATCCTCAAGCAAGTCCCCACCGAGCGTCAGACGGCATTTTTCTCGGCGACAATGCCGCCGACCATTCAAAAATTGATTGCGAAGTTCTTGCGATCGCCAATGAACGTCTCTGTGGAGCAGCCCAAAGCCGCTCCCTCCCGGATTAACCAGGTGGTGTACATGGTGCCCCGCGGTTGGTCAAAATCTCGCGCCTTGCTGCCCATCTTAGAACTGGAAGATCCCGAATCTGCCCTAATCTTTGTGCGGACACGCAAGACAGCCGCGGAACTGACCAACCAACTGCAAGCTGCCGGTCACAGTGTAGACGAGTACCACGGCGACCTCAATCAACAAGCCCGGGAACGGCTGCTGATGAGGTTCCGCCAACACCAAGTGCGCTGGGTAGTCGCCACCGATATTGCGGCGCGGGGTTTAGACGTTGACCACCTAAGCCATGTGATTAACTACGATCTGCCAGATAGCGTGGAAAGCTACATCCACCGGATCGGGCGTACAGGTCGCGCTGGTAACGCAGGAACAGCCATTTCCCTGATTCAACCGATGGATCGTCGGAAATTGGTGCTAATTGAGCGCAAAGTCCGACAAACCCTGAAAATCGTCCAAATTCCCACACGGGCGGAGATCGAAGGACGACGTCTGGAAAAACTGCAAGCTCAAGTACGCGAAGTATTGAGCGGAGAGCGCATGGCTTCATTCTTGCCTGTCGTGGCGCAACTAAGTGAAGAATACGACGCCCACGCGATCGCGGCAGCAGCACTGCAAATGGTGTACGACCAAACTCGTCCCTCTTGGATGTCCAGCGAACAAGAAACACCAATGGACGATCGGGGAATCTCTACTAAGCCAAAGCTGATCAAGCGTCCCAAACCAGAAGTGAAAAGCGAGAACACAGAAGTCAGAAGGCAAAAGCCTGAAGAAATCCGCAATTAAAGTAGCGTAGAAAACGAAAATTTCTTCTAGCTTCTGTTGAAGGAGAGAGAATAAATGACAGGGGTGAACTTCTCCCCGTCTCCCCTCTCCATTTTGAGAAGAGTGGGTTTAGTTCAAGGGTCGGTTTTTTATAGACAAACTCTGGAGCGAACCCACTTTGGCAATCCCTTTCCCCTCTCTGACTCCTGTGGCTTTAACTGTATCTGCTGCGAATTCTCCTGCCCTAAGTAACCCTGTTGGACGGCAGTCCTGGCCTGGACTGATTGAGGCATATCGGCAATATCTGCCGGTGACGGACACAACGCCAGTCGTAACACTGCTGGAGGGCAATACTCCATTGATTCCGGTTCCCGCGATCTCTCAGATTGTGGGTAAACAGGTGCGCGTGTTGGTGAAGTATGACGGTCTCAATCCCACTGGTAGCTTTAAAGACCGGGGGATGACGATGGCAATTTCTAAGGCAAAGGAAGCTGGTGCCAAAGCCGTCATTTGCGCCAGTACCGGCAACACTTCAGCCGCTGCTGCTGCCTATGCCCGTCGGGGCGGAATGCGAGCGTTTGTATTGATTCCCGATGGTTACGTGGCGCTAGGCAAGTTAGCTCAGGCGTTGCTGTATGGGGCGGAAGTTTTGGCAATTAAAGGAAATTTTGACCGGGCGCTTGAAATTGTACGGGAGATGGCAGAAAATTACCCCGTCACGCTGGTGAACTCGGTAAATCCCTATCGCTTAGAAGGACAAAAAACTGCTGCTTTTGAAGTGGTAGAAGCGTTAGGAAATGCTCCCGATTGGCTGTGCATCCCCGTAGGGAATGCCGGAAATATAACTGCATACTGGATGGGATTTTGTCAATATCATCAGGAAGGGAAATGCGAGCGCTTGCCCCGAATGATGGGATTCCAAGCGTCTGGCGCATCTCCCCTGGTTACAGGTCAGGCAGTGCCGAATCCAGAAACCCTGGCAACCGCTATTCGCATCGGTAATCCTGCTAACTGGGAACGGGCGATCGCTACGCAACAAGCCAGTATGGGTCAGTTTAATGCGGTGACAGATGCCGAAATTCTAGAAGCCTATCGTCTCTTGGCATCCGAAGAAGGTATTTTCTGCGAACCGGCTAGTGCGGCTTCCGTCGCTGGGTTACTGAAAGTAAAAGATCAAGTACCCACAGGTGCTACAGTGGTGTGCGTCTTGACCGGGAATGGTTTAAAAGACCCGGATACGGCAATTAAACACAGCGAAAATTCCTTTAAACAGGGAATTGAGCCAGATTTAGCGACCGTGGCTCAGGTGATGGGATTTTGAGCAGTTAGGCTCAGTTTCATCGAATTATTTTGAAGTGTGGGTTCCCTCCAAACCTCCCTTATTCAGATGGTCAAGGAGGGAACTTGCTACCTTTTAAGCTTTTGGTCCGGGATTACGCCTCTCCTCTTCTTGTGAAGATGGAGGGGTTTGTTTGTTGTTTTTGCTAGCTTGAGTACTCACTCCTACCCACTGACCTCTCGGAGCTGATTGGCCTGATGCCGCTGGTTGGCGGGTTATGCGTTCTCGGCTAAGTCGATCGAGAGTATCCCCAATCGCAGTCGTTAAACTTCGGCGGGTTTGTGCATGATTAGTCTGCTCAGATTTTAAAGCCTGGGTAAGGCGATCGCGCTCAACTATCGCCTCGGTTAGTTTCGCTTTCAACTCCTCCAGATTTTCTAGTTGTTCTACTTCTGCACGAATCGCCTCCACAGCACCCGGATCGTCCTCTGTAGGTTGCGGTGAACTCTGGAGTTGCCGTAGTTGGCTTTTGAGTTTTTCAATCTGTTGTTGAGCTAGCTTTGCCTCAGTTCGGCGTTGCTGCGCTTCTGTGTTATACAGTTGACGCCAGTTTGCCGCACTTTCCAAAGCCGCATCGCGATCGCGCTCTAACTCTGCTAGCTGCTGTTTCAGGATCTTAATTTCAGCCAACCACTGCGCTACCTCGTGGGCCATCAAAAACCACTCCTCATCGGTTACAACAATCAATTGTTAACAAAATTTGCCGATTTGTCATAGACACTATCGATAGTTTGACAAAACCCCTGTAACCTTAGTAGTTGATTTGGCACATTATAGAAAACGTTGTATACGGAATCAAACAATAATGCGCTCGTTCTTAGCCTATGCCGCTCTTAGAGGCTCCTCAATCCGTTTTATCCGTTTCTTTCGACATCTCAGCTGGGCAACTTTAAAGAAAACCTTCCAGCGCGTAGGTCAACGGCGGTTAGCGGGGCTTTCGGCAGAAATGGCCTACAACGCCATGTTAGCTTTGTTTCCAGCTATTTTGGCAATCTTGACTGCCATTGGTCTGTTTCAATCCTCATCAGACACTTTTGAAGGGTTAGCTAAGCAATTGAGTGAAATTGCTCCTCAAGAAGCTCTTTTCCTTATTGAAGGTTTTGCCCGCGAAATCAGTCAATCGCAAAATCAAGGGCTGTTTTCCCTCAGTTTTGTTGCAGCTATTTGGGCGTCTTCTGGGGCGCTGAGTGCCGCCATGACCGCTCTCGATCAAATCCATCAGATTCCGCTAGAACAAACCCGACCCTTTTGGAAAGCCAAATTAATTTCTATCGCTCTAACAATTGGTACCATTGTCCTGCTGATTATTGCTTCCTTTTTAGTATTTATTAGCGACCTGATTGTGAAGCTATTAATCAGCCAAAGTGGATTATTGGAATTGTTAAGTATTTGGCGGCTTTTTAGCTGGCCTTTGGCATTAGGCATTGTCGCCTCAGCCTTTGCTTTTATCTATCGCTATGGTCCTAGCCGCTGGGTTGCTGGAACCCCGATTATGCCAGGAGCAATGGTAGCGGCTGTATCCTGGGCGATTATATCAGCTTTGTTTCGGCTTTACGTCTCTAACTTTGGTAATTACAACAAAGCCTATGGTGCAGTAGGTGCCGTTATTGTTTTAATGCTATGGCTGTATATGAGTTCTCTAGTACTGCTGATTGGCGATCAGTTAAACGTTACGGTGGGAGAATCTATGCGGCATCACAGCAAGGCGAAACTAGCCTCTTTAGAAGCTGAGTCGGCACCAGAATCAAAAGCTGGGTAAATTGAGATTTAAACTTTTTCTGGGTACTTCATTAAGGGAACCGTCGGTGTTTCCTCCTCAATGCGGATTTGCACTTCTTTGACATAGGAACTCATGTAAGACATCACTGCATAGATAAAGAGAACAACACCGACCATCTCCAAGCACTCTTCCAAGCTTGACATCAGCATATATCCAATCGACTGTATTGTCTGCTTGGTTGAAGTGGCTCCCCAAATTAAACGACCATAGTGATATACGTAAAATCCACTCACTAACTCCATGCCAATCGACCCTCCAACAAAGAAAGTTCCGGCAATCAGAAATAAACGCCGTATCTTTGCGGGAAGATGGACGAGAAATTTTAAGAAGAATATTAAGGTAAGAAATACAAAAGCAATACCGAAAATTACCCAAGTATAGTATAAAAATCCGGTAGCTTTGAATGTATCTCGAAGTGGCTCGATCGTCTTTTCATGGAAACTTAGCCATTCGTCTGCTGATAGAAAGAGAAAAAGAACCGACAGAGCGCCCCAGTGGAAGGTATAGCGATCGCTTTCAGTTTTCTTCGCGTAGGTAATAACCGCTAGTAAAATTGAACAAAGTAATAACAGCGATGCTGAAAACAACGCTGGAAAATTTTTCTCGCGATCGACGTTGAATAACTCTACTACTTTATTTAACCATAAGAGCTTATAACCTTGCTGGTATAAGAAGTGCCTTGTTAACTGACTGGCAAGGCTGGCAAAGATGAACCCTATGACTGCGAAAATCAGAAATTTCCTAGCTTTCTTTGGAGAGATGAAAAACTGCATTTTGAAACCTCTCTTAAAAAATTTAAGCTTGGTGAAACGAAGAATTGAAAAATTTCCCGAATTTTTAAAGTACTATTTGAGTGATAATGGGCGATTAAAAAGCAGGAAGCGTACAGGATTTCTCGGCTAGCGAGCGCGATATCCAGCACAAATGACACGAGGTTACGCTCGTGTTTTGGTAAAAGTCCCGCGTCAAAGTGATTAAGAATAAGTTAATGACAGATTAAGCAATATATAACAAAGTGTCAAGTCAAAGTCTATTGAGATTTCCGTCGAAGAATGGACACCGACACGCAAAAGTGTTATTAGGTCTGCTTTCCAGGAAAGTTGACTCTAAACGATTAACCTAAAATAATTAAAACTAAACTTATTAAAAGCAAAAACCACCTTGTACTTTTGGGTAGAAGGTGGTTTGAAAAAGTAATTAGAAGTGGAGCCTACGGGAATCGAACCCGTGTCCAAATTGGGTATTAACCTATCGCTCATTCACAGGTTTAGCCTATCTAACCCTCAAGGCGGGAACCATCCATTATCCCGGATGACAGGATTCTCTGATGAGGTCTTAGCTAGCAAATCTACCAGAGACGACTTGCTATCGCATCCGTTGGGGTTGTTCTGTAGCCCTTAACGGAGTCAGACTACAGACGCTCAGAAACCTAAGATGAGGTTTTTAGGCAACGACAGCTGCCTGACGAGCGAATGCTACGATGTTGTTTTTCGCAGTTACTTTTTTTTGAGTCCAGTATTAACGAGAGAAGACTCACTCTCGACCTGAATCACGGGGCAGCGTTCGCCAACCTGTCGAAACCATTAAGGCCCCCTGTCTCACATATCCTATTATAGTTATTTGTTGAAGGAATGACTGAATTTAACAAGGTTTCCAGAGACAGTTTTCGGGAGTAATAGCCGAACGATTCAGTTCGGTTTAATCGGCAGTTGGCATCCCAATTTTAGAGGGAAAGGCGATCGCTCCCAATTGTGCAAACGTCGATACAAGCAGTAGCTAATTATCCTTCTGTTTGTCCGATTTCTCCGGCTTGTCCGGTTTTTCCGGCTTGTCCGGCTTAGATTTTTTTTCCGATTCCGGTTGGGATTGAGTTTCTGGTTTAACAACTGGCACGACAACTGAACCTGGCGGTGCGGAAGTCTCTGGTGCAGATGAGGGAGCAGGATTAGTTGGCTTGCGATCGCTGCGAGGGAATGGCGGCGTCGCTTCCGAAGCGACGGGAGGCTGCGGATTGGCAACCGGGGATGGTGGCGGCTGTTCCGAAGCGGGAGAAGGTTGTGGATTGGTTGCAGCTGGTGGCGGAGTTTGTTCGGATGTAGGAACCGGCTGTTTTTGCTCGCGACGTTCTATTTCTGCCTGTCCGGCTTTCTTGTTCGCCTCACGATTAGATTGCGGCTTGTTTGAGTTCGGGGATTTCGATGAAGTGTTTGCAGGAACATCCGGAACATCGCGCTTAACCCGCTGCTGAGATTTTCTGCGGAAGGATTTTTGAACTTCAACGGGTTGCCGTTCAGACTCAGTAGGGGTGCTATTAACTTTCTCTACGGATTCGGGAGTGACAGTTTGTGCCTCTTGTGGCTGATTTTGCGGCTGGGATTCCGGTTGGGCAACAGGGGAAGCGCCAGGCGGTTGAGGCTGACGCCAGACAGAACTCAACGCGATCGCTAAACCGGATGCGATCGCGATTCCTGTAGCAATGAAAAGACTGCGGGGATTTCGGAAGAAGGAAGAACTGGATTGATGGTTTCTCTCTTCTGGTACGGGCGAAGCGATCGCGCCCCCATTTCTTGAACCCGAATTTTTTTCAGCTAATGCTTCGCCTCTAGGCGGTGATGGGGAGATAACTGGGATAGTTGCCACCGTATGAGTTGGCGGCATTGTTTCAGCAGTGGAACCTGCAAACTGAAGATCGGGCAACAGAGACAGCCACTCATCTACACTGCCAGGTCGATATTGAGCATCCACAGCCATCCCACGCATCACCGCCTGATTTACCGCCGGACTCAGGTAGTGTTTTAAGTCGCGGGGTGCTGGCATCGGTTGCCTGTCTCTCAGTACCGCAGGTGTTGGTACTGTTGCGGTTAACAGCGCGTAAAGTGTGGAGGCTAACCCATAAACATCCGTCGCTGGGGTACGCTTTGCTTGGGGTAGGTACTGCTCAATGGGAGCATACCCTTCAGAAACAATACTTGTATGAGTTTGGGTTGAGTCTGGCGTAAACTCCCGCGAAATCCCAAAGTCAATCAGCACCACCTCTTGAGTTCCTTGGCGCAGAATGATGTTCTGGGGCTTGATATCCCGATGCAGCAGATTATTTTGATGCACCACTTTGACTGCTGCCCCAATCTGCTGCATGAAGTGAATAGCAGCGGACTCTGGCAGAGGCTTGTCCGGAAACACGACCTCTTGCAAAGTTTGACCCGCAATATAGTCCATTACCAGGTAGGGCAACCCAGCTTCCAAAAAGAAATCGTTAACCCGAACGATATTGGGATGGACGCACAACGCCAAACGTCTTGCTTCATCCTGAAACTGACGCCCAAATCGGGCAAAGTCAGGATGCCGACAGAGGGAATCGTTGAGCGTTTTAATGACTACAGGTTGACCCAAGTAGTGGTGGGTGGCTTGAAAGGTAACGCCAAAGCCACCCCGTCCCAGTTCTCGATCGAGAGTGTATTTGCCACCCTGCAAAGTTTTACCAACTAGCGTGTCCATGCAATCACCAAGAATGAAGGATGAGTTAATTTGAACTCATTTAAATTTCTCTTCCTTCCGATGTTAGAACCTTTGACCGATCCCGAATTGGAGTCGGCTTTCACCGTGGTCGTTGATGCCAAAGTCAGCCCTGAGCAAGCCAATCGGGGACTGGACGCGCACACCAGCTCCGTAGCCAAAGCCAGTTCCTTGTTTGCCACGGACAGTTCCAGGTTCTCCCGGCACCGTATCGCCAGAGCCTAAGTCGGAGCCGAAGTCAGCGAATAAAACGCCACCTACCGGCTTAAAAACTGGGAAGCGATACTCGGCAGAGGCTAACACATAGCTGCGACCACTGGCAACATCACCACTTCCGTAGCCCCGTACAGAATTGATGCCGCCCAAATTAAAGGCTTCATAGGGAGGAAGATTGCCGATGGTTGTGCCTCCCTGCACGTTGAAGGCTAATACATCTGGAGTTGCACCGTTGGTTAAATTAAAGGGTATGTACTGGCTGTAGTTTGCCTTAACCCGGTTCATCAAGATACTGCCGTTCCCAACCGGGATCGATTGTTCTGTACTGAGGCTGACGACCGAGCCTTTGGTTGGGTTAATTGGATTGTCTCGTTTGTCTTGTGCGATCCCAGCAGACACGGAAACTTTGTCGTCGATACCGTTTTGGCTATAGGAAAGGCGATTTCCTAATTCATCTACGGGTGAGAGATTGCCTTTGCTATCGCGGATGCTAGTGCGGGTGTAGTTCACGCCTACCGATGCCTGCACATCGCCTACAGGTTTCGTGAAGGTGACGCCGCCGCCAAACTGCCCTTCCCGAACTTTGTCCCCATTCGGCAGCTTGACATCTTCATTGAAGGTTTCGGAAAGTTGCCGCTGTCGAGATGCCTCGATACTATATCCAGGGCGGTCTGGATTGCTGGCGCGATAGGGACTGGTAATATTCCCATTAAACTGTAAGTCGCTGCGGCTTGCTTGGACATTCAAACCCACCTGCTGGTTAATGCCCCCAAAATTCTGGTCTTTATAATTAATGCTGCCGAAGATGCCACTGTTCTCGCTGTAACCACCCCCAACGTTGACGGCGCGGGAAGTGCGTTCGGTCAGGTCGTAGCTCACGTCAACTTTTCGAGAATCACCACTGAGGGAAACATCCGCGTTGTCAAACAGCCCTAACTGATACAGCCGTTGCAAGTCTGTCCGTGCCGCATCGACCCGGAAGGGTTGACCCGGCTTCAGTTTTAACTCCTGACGGACGAAATTTTCTTGGGTGCGTCCTTTGGTTGGCTTTCCTTCGGCGTCTAAAAAGCGGATTTTCACATCTCCAACGGTGCCCTCAGCGACTTCAATGGTGACTACCCCATCCCGGCTGGGTTGCACGGCTAGCACTTGTGCTGCCACATAACCATTTTGCTTGTACCACTGGTTGATTTGTTCGGCACTTTGGTTGAGGGCATTGGGGCTAATTTTTGCCCCCAGTTGGGATTTAAAAATGTCGTTGGCAACCGCTGGGGTCAGGGCTTGGGCACCGGAAAGTTTGAGCGCTCGCACCACCAGGGGTTTCACCTCGAAGACTGTTCTCAGTCCATTTGGCTCGGTATAACTGTTTACGTTGGCATCAGTAAATAGTCCGGTCGCTAAAATCGCCGTTACATCCTTTTGCAGCTGGCTTTGACTGGTATCTCCACCCGGACGAGTTTTAATCGTTTGACGGACAATTTGCTGCAACTCTGGTGTCGCTCCCGCTACCTCAATACCTGTCGCGGTCACGACCAAATCTGGTGAATTGAGAGAGCTAGCAGGCGCTTTTTGGGGAACGCGAGTCGTCTGAGTAAATTGAGGCAGTGTCCGGGTTTCCGGTGCCGCAATGGCTCTCGCGGGGCGGGTGGTGGCAGAATTAACTGGAACAACCACTTGGCTATTGACGGGTTGTTGAGCTGGCGCGGATGGCTGGCGCGTACCCGAATTAACCGGGACAACGACCTGAGCATCTGCTATTTTTTGAGTTGCGGCTGTCGAGGAGGGCACATCGGAAGTGACTGGGACAACGACAACTTCTTCAGCGTTTGGTGTCTGGGTTGGAGATGAAGAAGTTGTACTGGCGCTAGCCAGAGAACTGAGATCGCTTGCAGCCAAAACCGCTAAAGTGCAAATAGCCAAAGAAGGAACGCGCATTATAGAAAACCAGGGAGAGAGAGGAGGAGAAGGAGATTGCATACAGATATCCAGCGAAATGGTATAAGACGGTAGCTAGTGTAAAATCGCTAATTGCTTATCGCTTACGAGGTTTTGTTAAATTTGACACTCGCTATTGCCGTCTGGTTCCATTCGTCGATTTTGAATTTGGAAATTTTTCCCTGGCTTCTCTGGAGTCAGGAAGGTTGGATTTTGGATTGGCAATGGAGAAACAATCGAAAATCTAAAATCTGTGGAGGTCTGGGATGAGGGTACTGTGCCTCAGCAATGGTCATGGGGAAGACATTATTGCCGTCCGGATTTTGCAAGAACTTCAACAACAGTCTCATTCTTTGGAATTAGCAGCCTTGCCATTGGTGGGTGATGGGCGAGCTTACGCTGAGTTAGATATCCCCATCATTGGTCACGTGCAAACAATGCCCTCCGGTGGCTTTATTTATATGGATGGGCGTCAACTGGTGCGAGATGTACAGGGCGGGTTACTACAGCTCACCCTCGCCCAGCACCGCGCGATCCGGAAGTGGGCGTCCCCAGGCAGAACTAAAGAGCGAAGCAGAGGCGTAATCCTGGCGGTGGGAGATATTGTCCCGCTATTATTTGGCTGGTTAAGCGGCGTTCCCTATGCTTTTGTGGGTACGGCTAAATCGGAATATTATTTGCGAGATGAAGCGGGGCCATTGCCACGGCGCGACCAAAAAGGGCGCTGGGAAGGTTGGTCTGGGTCTGTTTACTTGCCTTGGGAACGTTGGCTGATGAGTCAGCGGCGTTGTAAGGCAGTGTTTCCCAGAGATGGGCTGACAACTCAGACGTTAAAGAAATGGTCTATCCCTGCGTTTGATTTAGGGAACCCGATGATGGACGGTTTGGAACCACCCAGACCAAAAGCAATATTTTATTCGTCAAATGCTGAACAGGAAGAGATGCGGCGATCGCTAATGGTGGCACTTCTCCCTGGTTCTAGACCGCCAGAAGCTTACGCCAATTGGCAGAAAATTATGCAAGCTTGTGTGGGGTTAATGCAGGCGTTTGCACCTCGACCCGTCCTATTTCTGGGCGCGATCGCACTTGGGTTAAATTTAGACCCTTTGTGCCAAACCCTTGAAGCTCACGGTTGGCGACAATCTAATGCATTGGGGGAAACTGAGAAATTTTCCCCCTCACCGATTTCTGACCCAGAAGCACTAACTTTTACGAAAGAAAATGGCACTCTGATTCTGACTCAGCATGCTTATAACGATTGCTTAAATCAAGCAGATTTAGCGATCGCAATGGCTGGTACGGCAACGGAGCAGTTTGTCGGATTGGGGAAACCCGCGATCGCGATCCCCGGAGAAGGCCCTCAGTTTACGAGCGCCTTTGCCGAAGCTCAATCTCGCCTGCTAGGACCCTCCCTGATTTTGGTAGAACAACCCGCAAAAGTCGCCGGGGTTGTGCAATATTTATTACGCGACCCCGATCGGCTGCAACTGATTGCTGAAAATGGACGCCGCCGCATGGGAGAAGCAGGAGCCGCTGAGCGGATTGCGGCTTGTGTGATGGAACGCTTGTTGGGTTTTTAC
Organism: Trichocoleus sp. Lan; assembly: GCF_039961855.1. Taxonomy (NCBI): domain Bacteria; kingdom Bacillati; phylum Cyanobacteriota; class Cyanophyceae; order Leptolyngbyales; family Trichocoleusaceae; genus Trichocoleus; species Trichocoleus sp. Lan. The sequence continues at coordinate 18,537 of NZ_JAMPKA010000009.1, forward strand.
TTTTCAATTTAGGCTCAACCCATTGCTAATTGCCACTGACAGTAGGGGAGCAAAGTTGTTCTTCCCCTACTCTGATGGCGTAGCCTTGTTGAAAGAAATGATTGCCCAACTCATGCCCACCCCGTTTATTTAATTGAGTTGATGTCCCAACTATAATAGAGAATAAAGAATGAGTTTCGTTGAGAGTAGATTGCTTTGAGCTGAGCAAATAAATTTTAGGTTTGGGCTTCGCCCAGCTATTGATTAGAGAGGGATCAAAATCCATGTACAAGATAGGTGTATTGGATGATGATGAAAATTGGTGTTTGATTATCGAGCGATTTTTACGAAAAGATTTTGAAGTTCATATTTATAAAACAGTCTTTACGTTTTTACAAGAAATAGAAAATTACGATTTACTGATTATAGATTTTTCTATTCCCCCAGCTCCGTATGAGAGAGGCATGGATGGTTGCGAGATCATCAATCATATAAAAAATGATCTTATAAATCCTCCCTTATTAGTTTTAGCAACCGGCTTTATTAGTGCCAATGAATTAGAGTTTGGCAGAGAAATCTGCCCGGAAGCCGATGCTTTTTTAGCGAAAGATGCAGGGTTAGACATCATTTTAAATGAAATCAAACGACTGCTGAATTCTAAAGATAGTGATGCATCTAATCGAGCGATCGCAAATCCACCCAGTTAGATGCCTCATGACTCTACAAACAATACAATTTCCGTTCGTATTCGCTTTGTAAACTGCATTTTACAGACGGAGAAAAGTAATAAGGCGTGCTTAGATATTCTTAACTAATACTCCAATTTCTCGTTGAATCGGCAGCACATCTAAAATATCGGTTTGGGAGCAATATTTCAGGTCTTCTTGACAATCGAGGCGTAACAGCCGTTGACCATGACTGGCGTGGTGGAACAACTCTAGTAAATTATTTTGCCACTGCTGGTAAAGAGCGATCGCGGCACATCCTTCATCGTTACCTATTTCTAGCGAACCTTTCTCTTGCAAAGAATGAGCGATCGCACCTGCACACACCGTATCCTCCAGAGAAAAACTACCTTCCCAACCCGATCCCAGCAGCCAAACCGTCTCTGGCTGCTTGCTGAGAACGTATTCTACCACCGCTTGACGATTCACTAACGCTGCTGCCAGAACCACTGGAGCCTTCTGTACTCGCGTTAGGGCGCGAGTGCCATTCGTAGTACTGATAAATAATCGTCGTCCCTGTACGCGCTCTGGCGTACAATCCAGGGGAGAATTGCCCAAATCGCAGCCAGACACTTTAGCACCGCCTCGTTCACCAGCGCGCAACCGGAGATCGGCTTGCCACTGTTCGCTGACTTGCATCAAGGTTCCCATATCGCTAAAGACTTGGACAGCCTCAGCACCCGCATTCAGCGCGGTGGCGATAGTAGTCGTAGCGCGGAGTACATCGATGGCGATCGCGCACTCTGGTACGCTGTCGGAGGGCGTCAGTTCGGGCGTGTGGTATACAAATAACTTCACAATTAAGGTTTTACCTGCAATCAAAACTATTGACTTAACATTTTAGGGAGCATTAGGTACAAAAGCTTACCCATTTAGATTAAACCGCCGAAAGTCGTGCTAACGCATCTTTCATGGTCGGTGGTAACTGGCGCATAATCTTACCCTTCTCTCGATCCACTACCACTAATGTGACTTTGGCAGTGACGTACAACTCTTGTCCATCGAGAGATTGAATCTGATAATCCCAATTGATGCGGACGCCCTCGGTATCTGCCATGCGCGTCTTTAGCACCGCACTCATTCCCATCCGCAGGGGGCGGTGGTAGCGCACCGAAAGATCCACAACCGGCATATCGCATCCCAAAGCGACTAAATCTGCAAATTCGATGCCTATTGAGCGCAGGCATTCCACCCGCGCCTCTTCCATCCAGGTAATATAGGAGCCATGCCAGACAATCCCTGCATAGTCAGTATGGTGAGGATGCGCCTTGACTGGGTATTCAAACCAGTTCTCTGTCGTAGCTGTTAGAGAGACGCTTTCAATCGCGCCTGTAGGTGGCAGTGATGGCGAGGTTTGTGGTTCTTCTGACACGTTGCCTATCGTCCTCAGTACACCTAGAGGATTGTACCTCTAGACTGAGCGCGATCGCCTCCTGAGATCGTTAGATAACTCTTCTCCCTGATAACCCATCAACAGGGACATAAAGCCTGTACGCGAGTGCTGTTCTCAATGCGATTCTTCCGTAACAAGCGATCGCAAGCGTGGATCTCTTCCAGTAGCATAGAAATTTTCTGCTTGCCAACCGTGATTTCCTCAGAAAGCATCGGGTTTTTGCCGATTCCCTACTGATGAAATGACCAATTTCTAAGCCAGCCATCTGCTAAACCGCTTGTGGAGGAGTTGCTCAATGCATCGTCGCGTCTATCACCTCAGTCTTCTCACGATTACCCTGCTTCTCACCCTTCACCCTTCATCCTTGATCCTCGATCGTTCTGAAAGCGCTTTAGCACAGGCACCAACCTCTACAGACCGGAAAACTGAAGCAGACCGACTTTTCCAACAAGGCATACAGCAGTATCGTCAAGGGCAATACCCAAAGGCACTCGCCACCTATCAACGGGTGCTAGAAATACAGCAACAACTGAATGACAAAGCCGGAATTGGGCAAACCCTGAACAACATCGGCGAGGTTTACTACTGGTTGCGGCAACCTGACAAAGCTTTAGATGTTTTGCAGCAAGCTTTGGCTATTCGCAGAGAATTAAAAGATCGTACAGGGGAAGGAGAAACCCTAGATAATATTGGCTTGAGTTATTTCTGGAATGACCAAAATGACAAAGCTTTAGAAACCTTGCAACAAGCTTTGGCGATTCGTCGGGAAGTACAAGACAAAGCAGGAGAAAGTAAAACCCTCAGTAGTCTTGGCACGCTTTACGCGGGTGGTCTTCAGCAATATCCCAAAGCCTTAGAAAGCTTACAGCAAGCGCTGGCAATCCAACAAGAATTAGGGGATAAATTTATACTGGGAATTACTATGCGCCGAATGGGGACAGTCTATCGAGGCATGAAAGAGTATCCTCGTACTTTGGAGTGGTTGGAGAAATCGTTAGCCCTCAGCCGCGAAGTGCAAAACCGTGTAGGTGAAGGGGAAACTCTCTATCAGCTCGGCTTAACTTACTTTAATCAAGACAAGTATGACCAGGCTTTGCAATTTTATCAGCAAGCATTGCCTCTTATTCAAGCCGTAGGAATTCACCTAGTAGAAGCTGGCATTCTCGAAGGAATGGGAGATTCTTACTTTAATCAAAAACAATATGAGCAAGCGATCGCTTTTTACCAACAATCCCTCCCTGTTGTTAGAGAAGTAAAGAATAAGTCCCAAGAAGTTGGCATTCTTCTATTCATAGGGAAGGCTTACAGCAGTCTCAAGCAATACGAGCAAGCGATCGCCTTTAAGCAACAAGCTCTGGCAATCGCGCAAGCCATTCCCAATAAAGCGCAAGAAGCCAATGTTCTCTCTGGAATAGCCTATATTTACTTTAGTCAAAATCAATATGAGCAAGCGATCGTATTCTATCAACAAGGACTGGCGATTACACGAGAAACCCAAGATAAGCCCCAAGAGTCTAACTTTCTATCTCTAATCGGAAGTTCTTACTATTTGCAAGGTAAAGACGAGCAAGCCATTGAATTCCTTCAAAAATCATTAGCTATTCGCCGAGAAATCAAGGATAAACCCGCTCAACTAGAAACCCTAATCTTGTTAAGTGGAATATATAGCTCAACAGCCATATCATTTGTCAACAGAGGGGTGTATCCTCAAGCAAAAGCAGAGTATTCTCGCGTGATAGAGTTGGCACAGGAAGCTTTAAACCTTGCCAGAGAATTGAAAAAAACAAAATCAGAAGCAAGTGCTTTAATTCATCTGGGAGCAGCTTACAGCTTCTTTCAAGACGAGCGAAAAGCGATTGAAGTGTTACAACAAGCGATGAGCATTGCGCGAGAAACCAAGGATTTAGGTATTGAAGACTCAGCTCTGACTCAGCTTGCTAGCATTTACAATACTCAGGACGACTCTCGCAAATATATTGAAATCAGGTTGCGACAAGTCGAAATTGCACGACAGCAAAATAATAAACGGGGTGAGGCAGATGTTTTACTCACTTTAGCCAGCACCTATAACGTACTTGGAGAAAATCAAAAGGCAGTCGAAACCTACCAGCAAGCATTAGCCGCAGCGCGACAAATCGAAATCGCTAAACTATTGCCAAATTTACAAGATAGTGCTTTAAGCACAGAATCGAGTGCGCTATCTGGCTTAAGTCTGAGTTACAGCAATCTTGGGGAATATGACAAAGCTATTGATTGGGCGCAACAGCTATTAAAGCGTGCACAAACCCTCGGTAAACCTGAATTAGAAGTAGACGCGCTGCTGCGGTTGGCTTTCTTATACAATGTACCTCTCAAAAATGTTCCGAAAGCCATTGAAGTCAGTCAGCAAGCCTTAACCATTGCGCGGAAAATCAAAGAATCCTCCCTTGAAGCAAAGGCACTGGCAAGCTTGAGCAGCGCTTACAACAAACAGGGAAACTATCCCTTAGCGTTGCAGTCGGCTGAGCAATGTTTAGCAATTGCCAAGCAGCTAGAAAACCCCCAACTAGAGCAGAATGCTTTGGATATTCTTGAAGAAATTTACTCCAACCAAGGTAACTATCAAAAAGCGGTGGAGTTTGCTCAAGCTAGGTTGGCAGTAGTGCAAAAGGCAAAACTGAACAACTATGAAATCAGTGCTTTAACGTCCCTAAGCCAGAGTTATGGCTTGTTAGGTGATACTACCAAAGCCGTGGAAACAGCCAAGCAAGCCTTAACTTTAGCACGACAAAGGCAAAATACTTCTCGTGAAGCCCTAGCTTTAAATTCTCTCAGCGACGCCTACAGAGTTCAAGGAGAATACGAACAGGGGATAGCAGTAGGACAAACGTCTTTGGAGATATCGCGCAAAAACAAAGATTTCATTGGAGAAGTAGCGGCGGCGACTATTCTTAGTGGAATGTATGAGGCTTTGGGAGAATATCAAAAAGTAATTGCAGTTGCAGAACCAGGTTTAGCACAGGCAAGGAAAATAAATAATCGCGAACAAGAAGCAGAGTTACTAATCAAGTTAGGAAACTCTTACGGAATTATCGGAAAATACACAGAAGGCAAACAGCTAGGAGAGCAAGGATTAGCAATTGCGCGAGAATTAAAAAATCGTAGGCTAGAATCTTATGCTTTAGCTCGATTGAGTAACCGCTACAAAGATTTAGGTGAATATCAGAAAACATGGGATTCACTTCAGCAAAGTTTAAAAATTGCCCGTGAAACTAATATTCCAGCAGCACAGACCTTACCTCTAACTTCTCTGGGGATTGTTTATGCTGAGCTTGGGGATTACCAAAAAAGTAACGAATTCTATCAACAAGCACTGCCCATACTACGTCAACTCAAGAATCGCTTTGACGAAAGCCTTGTGCTGCTTTTTATCGCCCAAAACTATTTTGCCCAAGGTAATCCACAAAAAACTATTGAATCCGCTCAAGAAGGATTAGCAATTGCTGGAGAAATTAAAGAGCCGCGAATCCAGGCATTTGCTAATATCTTGCTGAGTCTTGGCTACGGGCAATTGGGTAATGACAAACAAGCAATGGAAGCCGCTCAAACTTGGTTAAATTTCACTAGAAAAGTCCAAAATAAAGTTTGGGAAAAACAAGCCCTTACTCTGGTTGGACATATCCATCGCAAATTTAGACGCCAAGAAGAAGCCATTGAGGTATATCAACAAGCACTTGCGATCGCAACCGATAATCAAGCTCCTGGCGCTGATGCTTTCATTTATTCAGGATTAGCGCGTATCTACCAAGATTTAAATCAGTCAAGTGTTGCCATTACTTACTACAAGCAATCGATTAACAAAATTGAGGAAGTCAGACGCAGTATCGAAGGGTTACCACAAGAGTTACAAAACTCTTTCTTAGATGCAACAGTTGATTTCGATAAAGTGAAGGTGTCTGATATCTATCGCCAGCTAGCAGCCTTGTTGCTCTCTCAACAACGGGACAAAGAGGCATTACAAGTACAGCAACTTTTGAGAGAGCAGGAAATTCGCGAAGCTGTCAGCCCTAGAGATGCTGCGGGGGATAAACCTAACATTCCCCTTACTCCGACAGAGAGACAGATTCCTGCTCAAAGCGAGTCTATCATTGCCTTAGCAAACCAAATTAATGAATGCGATCGCACTAACTGTAGCCAGCTTAAAGAACTTACGACTCGCCGTACTTCTCTGATTGTTGAATTTGACCAACAATTGCAGAAGATTGACCAAGAAATTCGTGCTAACCGCGCCAAAGATGACGCTTTCTTTGACCCAAACAAACTGGCAAAAGCTCAAGAGATTGTCGAAGCGCAACCAGGCACAGTGATGATTTATCCCTTGGTGCTAGAAAACGAACTGTGGTTACAACTATATGCCCCAGGGGGTGCGGTCAAAACCGTTAAGGTTAACGTTGGAAGAGATGAATTAGGAAAGGTAGTCAAAGAGTTTCGCGATTTAATGAAGGAGTGCGAGAAGGTTGCTCATTGCGGTTCTGATGAAGCTACTAAAATACAAGCAGTTAGTCTAAAACTTTATAACTGGCTAATCAAAGACTTAGAGGCGGAACTTCAGAATAAGAATAACCAGGTGAAAAACTTGGTCTTTGCTCTTGATAGAGTGACGCGCTATGTTCCGATGAGCGCCCTTTATGACGGGAAACAATACCTAATCGAAAAATACACCATCTACAATGTATTGACAGAAGATACTGACACCCGCGATAAACTACCTGTCGGTACTCAAAATAGCCCGGTTTTGGCAATGGGATTATCTGATGCTGTCCCTGGTTTTGGTTCTCTACCAAATGTGCCTGCTGAAATCGATGCGATTGTGCGTCAAGAAACTAAAAATAATCAGGGAATTTATCCCGGTCAAAAGTTTTTAAACCGTTCTTTTGACTTTGCTACTCTGCAAGACAATTTGAAAAGTTATCGAATTTTACACCTAGCGACTCATGGGGTATTTGTTCCTGATAGCGCAGATAAATCTTACATCCTCTTAGGAACTGGCGAACAACTCACGATTCCTCAGATAAAAACCTTAACCGGGTTAAATAACATTCACTTGGTTGTGCTGTCAGCTTGCCAAACCGCTTTGGCTGGCCCCCGTCAAGACGGCATAGAAATTGCTAGTATGGCTTACCACTTCTTAAACCGGGGAGCGAAGGCGGTGATGGCTTCCCTGTGGCTCGTGGACGATAGCAGCACCAGTCTTTTGATGCAGCAATTTTATAAAAATTTAGCTAACGGCACCTCTGAAAAGGCGATGACTAAAGCGGAAGCGTTGCGCCAAGCTCAACTCAATCTGTTACAAGGCAATGTCTCAACAGCAGCCAATACCAATCCTCGCGGTGGCATTATTGTCGAACAAATACCTGGTTCTAGACCGCCGATAACCCCCAGCAACGGCTCAAAATTTTCTCATCCGTATTATTGGGCACCGTTTATTTTGATAGGAAATGGACTTTAAAAACTATCAAAATTCAGGTACTTGGTAAAGGTAAAAGAGATGGAAAATATTTCTCACCTTCTAACTTACGATTTTGCACCTCTGATGCTGATTAGAAATGGATAATAACACGCCCAACTCAGATAGTTGATGCTTTGGCAATTGGCTATACTAGAGGCGCTTAACGCTTAGGAGAGGCAACAAATGCAATGAAACAAAGAATTCTAGCCGCCGCTGGGCTGTTATCTGTCCTCTGGTTCGCTACGCCAGTGAGAGCGGAAAATCCCGAACACCTTAAACGGTTGCTGGAAACCAATAAATGCTTGAATTGCGATCTTAGTGGTGCCAACTTGATTGGTGCCAGATTGGTTGCAGCCGACTTGAGAGGAGCTAACCTGAGTGGTGCTAACTTAAGCGGCGCTGACTTGTCTGGTGCTAACTTGACCAATGCCAACTTAACCAGTGTGAATTTGAATAATGCCAAATTAATGGGTGTTATTGGACTTTCTAACAATCTTGTCTCTTTGGAGCCAAGAACACAGAATAGGCAGGAAAGTGGAGGATTACGTTTGAGGGGTATCGTTTACAATCCTCCAGAGCAAGAAGTTCCAAATATTCGGGAACCAGGAGCCTCGCGTGGTAGTAGGGCCTGTGCTGTTGATGCAAAGCGTCTAACTGCATTGGTACCAGGCAAGAATCCTGGTAAGAATTTTGGGGTGACGGTTACAGGATATCCAACCTTCTTCTTTTATATTCCTAAAAATGCCCCGCAGGCAGCAGAGTTGATGGTATGGGATGTAGAGGGAAAACAGGTTGTTTACGAGACCACTTTCAAGATTTCTCAAAATCCTGGTGTTGTTAGCGTTAGCCTCCCTGAAAAAGCAAATGCGCGATCGCTGCAAGTTGGAAAAACATACCGTTTTTCCTTAGCACTGCTTTGCGACCCTGAAGACCGGGGGAGTAATATTTCGGTTGAAGGCTGGATTCGACGCAACGAATTAAGCGCCTCTCTTGCCAGTCAATTACAGCAAGCATCTCCCCAAGAGCGTCCAGTTATCTATGCAAAAGCTGGCATCTGGTATGAGACTCTGACGACTCTGGCTGAGCTACGTCGCGATCGCCCTAACGATACTACGCTAGCAGCCGCCTGGGAAGATTTGTTGAAGTCAGTGGGACTGGAGGCGATCGCTACCGCACCCTTACTTCCGCAGCAAACACAGGAAAGCACTCCACCAATCTCTCAACCTGCTGGTGCTTTAAATACACCTAAAGGGCAGGCAGGGGGCGGAACCCAGCTTAGAGGTGGCGCTTACAATCCTGCGGAAATTGCAGTTCCTGGCGGGACGCAAGGAGGAGGATCGCGCTGACGATTGGATAAACCTTTTACTGGTAAGACTGACAGATATCAATTACTTACTACAAAAGAAACGCGATGAAGGATATTAAAGCTAATCCGCTTGTGTAGCAGTATTTTTATGCGTCCCCCTGTTCAGAAACTTAGCTTTACTACAGCCTTACTTTTATCTTTCGGTTGCTTCTTCCCAGTGGCAACGAACTCCTTAGCCTTACCAGAATTTTTGGCGGAACCGGCACAAAAAATGCGGTTTATCGCCTCTCGACAAGAGCAAAAAACTGAGGCAGATCGGCTGTTTCAACTAGGCATTCAGCAATTTCGTAACAGCCAGTTTAAAGAAGCTCTGCAAACCCTAGAAAGAGTTCTGGAAATTCGCAAAAGAATTGGCGATAAACCAGGGGTTGGGGAAGCACTTACTAGCCTGGGGGAAGTTTACAACGGATTGAGTCAATACGCCAAAGCTTTAGAAACCTTACAGCAAGCACTGCCTCTCCGCAAAGAAGCGCGCGACAAGGTGGGCGAAGGACGGACGTTGACAGAAATTGGTGCTACTTACCGCGAGTTAGGACAGTTTCCTAAAGCAATGGAGATTCTACAACAAGCGTTGGGAATTCTAAAAACAACAGACGACAAGGTAGGCGAAGGCAACACTCTCTATAACATTGGCATTGTTTATAGCGGACAGGGACAATATCCGCAAGCACTAGAGTTCCTCCAGCAAGCTTTGGAAACGGCGAAAGCAGCAGATGACAAGCTAGGCGAAGGTAGAACTCTGAACACGATTGGTGGAGTCTATGACAGTCAGGGACAGTATCAAAAGGCGATAGAGTTTCAACAACAAGCTTTAAAAATTCTTAGGGATATTGGCGATCGCTTGGGTGAAGTCCGCACTCTAAATAACTTGGGCATCACTTATCGCAAGCTAGGCAGGTATCCTCAAGCTCTAGAAGTCCATCAACAAGCTTTAGCAATCAGCCGGGATATCGGCAATCCCGCCAACGAAGGGCGTAACCTTTACAACATTGGTGTCGTTTATCGCAGCTTAGGCAACTATCCTCAAGCTCTGGAATATTATCAGCAAGCTTTAGCAATTAGCCAAGAGATCGGTGACAAGACAGGTGAAGGGCGCACCCTCATTGGTATCGGGGCAGTTTATGACAGCCTAGGGCAGTATCCAAAAGCGCTGGAGTCTTACCAGCAAGCGTCGAGAATTCTTAAAACCATCGGTGACAAGGCAGGTGTGGGGGCGACTCTCAATAACATTGGGGGAGTGTACTACAGCATGGGCGAGTATTCCCAAGCACTGGAATTTTATCAGCAGGCATTAGAGATTGCTAGAACCATCGGTGACAAAGCTGGTGAGGGGCGCACGCTCAGCAACATGGGGGGAGTTTACGATAGTTTAGGTCAATATCCTCAAGCACTGGAATTCTATCAACAAGCTTTAGCTAACCGCAGAACTATCGGCAACCGCGCGGGTGAAGGAAATACCCTCAACAGCATTGGAGGAGTATACGAAAATTTAGGACAGTATTCTCAGGCACTCGCATTCTTCAAGCAAGCTTTGGAGATTCGTCGGGAGATTGGCGATAAGGCAGGCGAGGGAACGACTCTCAACAATCTTGGAGAAACCTACCGCAATTTAGGTCAATATCCCGAAGCGTTGAAACTTTATCAGCAGGCGGTGGAGATTCTCAAAGAAATTGGCGACAAGGCGGGTGAGGGAGTCACCCTCAACAATATCGGAGTTGTTTCTAATCAGTTGGGACAGTATCCCCAGGCGCTGGAGTTCTTTCAGCAAGCTTTAGCAATTCGTCAAACCGTCGGCGATAAGGCTGGCGTTGGAGCTACTCTGAATAACATTGGGGGAGTTTACAACCAGTTAGAACAGTATCCCCAAGCGTTAGAGTTTTTTCAGCAAGCATTGGGAATTGCTAGAGAAATTGGCGATAAGACGGGCGAAAGAATTGCGCTTGGCAATATGGGTTTTCTGTTAGAGCAACAGAATCAGCCAGAATTAGCGATCGCTTTCTACAAGCAAGCCGTGAATGTTACCGAAGTAATTCGGCAAGATTTACGAGTGCTGCCACGAGAGCAACAGGAATCATATACTCAAACCATTGCCGACACCTATCGCGCCTTCACTAACTTGTTGCTGTCGCAAGGACGAATTTTAGAAGCTCAACAGGTGTTAGAACTGTTGAAAATTCAGGAATTACCCAACTATACAAAAAATGCGAGAGCTGGGGATAAAACTTCAGGAATTGCCTTGAATTCCATTGAAGAAAAGATTCTCAAGGAAAATGGAACGTTAATCGCTTTTGGGCAACAAGTTGAACAGTGCAAGCAGAATCGGTGCAGCCAATTGAGCCAATTCAACGATCGGCTTCAGGCTTTGACCGAACAATATAATCAGACAATTGAAACTATTCAAAAAGAAATCCGCAGCCGTCGCGCTCAAGATGATGCCTTTTTTGACCCCAATAAACTTAGTAAAGCTAAAGAGATCGTCGAATCTCAACCAGGTACCGTGCTGATTTATCCCTTCGTACTAAAGGACAAAATTTGGTTGCTATGGGCATCGAAAGGAGGCATTGTTAAAAGCCTGGAAGTTCCCGTAACGCAGCGGCAATTAGGCGAATCTGTATTAAAATTCCGTCAGTTAGTAGAAGATTCCCGGTCTGACATTGCCGAAGTCAAGACAACGGGGAAACAACTCTACGACTGGCTAATTAAACCGATTGAACCCGAACTCAAAGCGAATAAAATTCAAAATTTAGTTTTTTCGATGGATCGGGTTACTCGTTACATTCCCATCAGTGCATTGTTTGATGGCGAAAAATATTTAATTGAGAACTACTCCGTTTCTACGGTGCTATCTGCTGACTTAACAGATGTGCGCGATCGCCTTCCTCCTGGCATTCAAAATACCTCCGTTCTAGCGTTAGGACTATCTCATGCAGTTGCTGGCTTTAATCCACTGCCCAATGTCCCAGCAGAATTAGATGCGATCGTGCAAAAGAAACCGAACGACACAACAGGAATTTATCCGGGAAACGAATTTCTCAACAATGCTTTTGATTTTCCTACTTTGCGAGATAATCTGACAGGTCATCAGATTTTGCATATTGCTACCCACGGTCAATTTGTGCCAGGACGCCCAGACGATTCATTTCTGCTATTAGGTACGGGTGAGAAATTAACAATTTCTCAGATTCAAACTTTACAAGATTTGGGCAATGTTCATTTGGTTGTGCTATCAGCTTGCGAAACGGCACTGGGCGGGCCTGACCAAGACGGTGTAGAGATTGCTGGCATCAGCTACTATTTCCTCAATGCTGGAACCAAGGCAGTAATCGCTTCCTTGTGGCTGGTGGACGATCGCAGCACCAGTCATCTGATGCAAAAATTCTACAGCTATTTAGCTCAAAGTACGCAACAGACACCCATAACAAAAGCTACAGCCCTTCGCCAATCTCAACTGGGCTTGCTGCACGGTGATTTCTCAACCCCAGCGCTTAATAATGTTGATAGTCGCGGCAGTATTAATGTTGAAGCAATACCCAATTCTAGAAGCGAAAATACTCTCGGTGCTGGGTCAAAATTTGACCATCCTTACTATTGGGCACCGTTCATTTTGATAGGAAATGGACTTTAAAAAATTTTGAGTTTTGAGTTAAGACAGTAACACCAATCTAGTTAGAAGTAATTATGCCTTACATTAAGCGTCGTCAGTTTTTGCAGTTTGCTGGATCGACTTTGGCAACGCTGGGTTTGAGCCAGCTGGAGATTATGCAGCAAGGAGATCGCTTTAGTCGTGCGATCGCTCAAGGAACGCCTCGCAAACTTGCCTTGCTGGTGGGGATTAATGCCTATCCAACAGCACCGTTGCGAGGATGCGTCACTGATGTCGAGTTGCAGCAGCAATTGCTGATTCACCGATTTGGCTTTAATCCAAAAGACATTCTGCTCCTGACTGATGGGCAAGCTACCCGTAAGGGCATCTTAAATGCCTTTGAAGAACACCTGATTAAACAAGCTAAAGCCGGGGATGTCGTGGTCTTTCACTTCTCAGGGCATGGTTCCCAAGTAACCGATCCCGACTGCGACTTCAAAGACCCGACAGGGAAGTGTCTTAATAGTACCTTTGTGCCCATCGATAGTGCGCTGCCTACCGGATTTCCCAATGAAAGAGGCGTTGTCGAGGACATCATGGGGCACACCTTATTTTTATTGATGGATGCCCTGAAGACAGAGAACGTTACCGCAGTGCTGGATAGCTGTCACTCAGGTGGCGGCAAACGGGGGAATTTAGTCGTGCGATCGCGTGATGGGGGTTCCCAACTTCAACCAGTTCCCGCCGAAATAGAATATCAGGAACAATGGCTCTCTCGCCTGAATCTTTCACCTGCTGAATTTGTGCGCCGCCGTCGCGAGGGTGTCGCCAAAGGTGTCGTCATCGCCTCCGCCAAGCGGGAACAGTATGCCGCAGATGCCCCCTTCAGCGACTTTTATGCCGGTGCTTTTACTTATTTAATGACTCAATATCTGTGGCAACAAACTGGCAGCGAATCTTTTGCCAGCGCCCTCCCCAATATTGGTCGTAACACTACACGGATGTCATCTCGTCAAAACCCTGAATTTGAGGCAAAACCAGGCAGCAATAATCTCAAGCAACCGATGTACTTTATTGGTCAACAAACGCCTCCAGCGGAAGCTGTGATCACTAAAGTAGAAGGCAACCAAGCTCAATTATGGCTGGGCGGACTCAACCCCCAAAGTTTAGCGGCTTTTGAGCAAGATGCCCTTCTCACCGTAGTAGACTCCCAAGGGCGCGAACAAGGAGTCGTGCAGTTAGAATCTCGTCAAGGCTTAATCGGACGCGGCAAATTGTTAAAAACTGCCAAACCCGGATCGCTGTTGCAGGAACGCACTCGCGGGATTCCCAGTGATGTAACTTTAAAAATTGGTCTTGATCCCTCTTTAGGCAACGACACCGCGCAGGCGAAGCAAGCTTTGCAAGCGATCAAGCGCCTTGAAGCTGTACCTTTACAACAGCAAGAGGTGCAATACATCTTTGGAAGGATGAAGAGTGAGGGCAGTTTAGGTTTATTTTCGCCAGCGATGGAGCCGATTCCTGACTCCTTTGGCAGTGCTGGTGAAACCGTAGCCGATGCTGTCAGTCGCCTGCAAGCCAAACTGAAATCTTTACTAGCAGCCAGGATTGTCAAACTCACTCTGAATACCAATTCATCGCGCCTAAACGTCAATGCTTCGATGAATCGAGCCGGTCAAAATGAAATTTTGGCTAGCGCTTTCACCGTTCGCGGTAGCGATCGCAGTATCGGTCAAAAAACTTCTTCCAATAATTCTTCAGGAAATCTTCCCTCAGATGCCCGCAAGTTACCAATCGGAACGTCGGTGCAGTTCCAGATTACAAATAACGAGCCGCGCGACCTCTATTTCAGCGTCCTAGTCATTGACCCAACGGGAGAAATATCGGCAATCTTCCCGAATCAGTGGACGGCGACCGATGATGTTACGCAGGTGAAGGCTGGGCAAACACTACAAATTCCTGGGACTGACGATCAATTTAACCTTGTCACCCAAGAACCCACAGGAGTCGCAGAAGTCTTGATTGTTGCCAGTAGCACGCCCCTGCGGAAAGCCCTGCAAGCGTTGCGGAACCTAGCACCACGGGATACAAGAGGCCCCGTAGCTCTTTCGGAGCCAACTCAAGTGGTCGGCGATTTGCTGGATGACCTCGCGGAAGGCACGCGCGGCACTGGAAACTCTCCCCAAGGCGTGAGTAACGTAGATACAACTCAGATGGCGGCGATGTCGATTACCTTTGAAGTTATTTGACCGTTCCGGCGAGAACATAAAGCAGTATCTTGAGAACCGATCCACTTGGGGGTGGAGTTTGAGTGTTTCACGCCTGAAGATACTGCTAAAGACGGAAATCTGCTGTTTAAACTAGCCCCATAGCAGAGACCGTGATACCTTTAAAAATAATGTTAATATCTTGCAATAATTAGGAGCGATCGCAAACGTCTCGCCTCGATACTGCTGTAAACCACTCGATATCCATAAAGGTCGAGTGCAAAGATTACAGTAATTTAGGATACAATTCTCTAATGAGAATCGCCCATGAGTATCGATTGCGCCCAAGTCAGCAGCAGTTAGTTACAATGGAGGAATGGATAGAAGCGCTCAGATGGCAGTACAATTATCGGTTGGCTGAACGCTTTAACTGGTGGAAACAAAAAGGTTGTAATACTAACTGCTATTGCCAAAGCAGTTGTTCAATCGCATCAATTAGAGATAAGCTAGATTCTTGCAGCCAAAAGCGCAATTTTAAAAAAATAAACTCTTTATTTCCAGCCGATAAAAGACTTTTTTTTCAACTATTACGAAACTGCGTTGAGCAGGTGGCAATCCCTCGATACAATAGGAAAGCCCAGAAGCGGATTGAGCGGTTACAGCGTCAGTTGTCTCGCCAGAAACAGGGCAGTAAGCATCGAGTTAAAGCTGTCCAGCAGATTGAATTGTCACCGTTAAATGTTGCAAACCAGCGTCAAAATTTTTACCAACAAGTTGCCAACTGGCTATTGAAGCAATTAATGGTGGTTGCCGATCGAGACTTGATCAACAAAAAACTCGCCGGGAGCAAATTGGCAAAGTTTGTTACGGGTGCTGGATGGGAAAAATTCGTGTCTATCTTGGCGCTCATCGGTGCCGGGAAGAAGCGCTATTCGGCGTTTAAGGGGTTGATTGCAGGAAGGCGTTTCTATGGGCTAGTACATCCATCTGGCACGATTCAAGAAGATTCTAGCTGTGAGGCGGAATTTTTCAAGACGCAGGCTGATAGATGGTTTTTCTATTCTGATGACGGATTGGCTCTTAATCGAGATGAAAACGTTTTCAGGAAAATGAAGAAAAAGGCGGCGGTCATCCCATCAGGCTGTGGAGTTGGGGTAGACCAAAAGGCTCTCGCTGAAACGAGAAATCTCCAAATAAGCCGTAAGGTTGATTGGGAGAAGCTGTCACCGAAGATCGGGTTTAGTGCGAGCAGCCCAATCGAGTATACGCTTTGTGCGCGATCGCAATTTTTGTCTAAAGATATTGAGTCTGGAGGTATTTTTCCATGTCTATTCGTTTGTATGTAGGCAATCTGCCCAAAGAAGAAGTAGACCGTCAGGAGTTACAAGCCCTTTTTGGGGACATGAGCGATTCTGTTTCCACCAAGGTGATTAAAGACCGGAAAACCGGCAAATGTCGGGGTTTTGCTTTTGTAACCGTGAAGACGGATGAACTGGCTGATGAAATTATTGAAAAGTTCAACGGTCAGATGTTCCAAGAAAGCCCGCTGAAAATAGAAAAGGCATTGCCACGAGCTAAGGGTGAAGGGGAAGAAGAACCTCGTCCAGCAGCTCCAGCTCCGATTAAGGACCCCAACAAAGCTGCTAGCGGCGGCGGTGGCGCTCCCGCTCCCGCTCCCACTGGCGGCGGTGGTGGTCGTCGCGGTGGCAGTAACAAGAAGTCACGGCGCTCTGAAGGGGCAACATCTAATAATGAATCAGATACCTTTCAACCCGACCCCCGTTGGGCTGGCGAATTGGCGAAGCTGAAGGAACTGTTGGCTGCTCAAAGCAATTAGTCATTAGTCATTAGTCAAAGGCTAATGACTAATGACTAAGCAACTAAAAGCTAATTACTCAGAGGGAGTTGCAACCAGTCTTGCAGGTAGCTGCGTAGCTGCTTAGCAAATTCTGGTCGTTGGTTAAATCGTTCGGTGCGAACGGGCTTGCGATCTTCATCGAGAGTCCAGCCATAATCACTGCTTAGACGCAATTTGCCTTGCCAGTCTGCTACTGAGACAATCAGCTGACTTGCAGGGCTGTTGTCTAGCTCTAAAACCCGAAATACATAATTAAACGTATTCTGGGTGGCTGCGGCAACGGTCGAAGGCTGACCGTATTTGAGGTTGAGGCGCGATCGCACTTGTTCTATTAAACCCGGTTGCTCCACTTCCTCCAAAGTTTTGACGGCTAAGGTTAGTGCGAAATAAAATTCTTCGACTGGAATAAATTCAAGCTGCATAGATAAGAGTCAGTTGTACCAGGAAAGCATCTTACAGCATCTGGTTACAGCATCTAGTTTTAACAGGTGCAGGGATCTGTGTAAGACAAAATCCTGAGCGACGACTTCACAAAATCGAGCCGTTGCTGCTGCAAAGTTACCTGGGGCATTGCTAAGCCAAATCCCTGCCCGTAATCTGCCCCTAAATCGCGGCAAAATTCAACATCTTCCCTGTCTTCAAGTCCCTCAGCGACAACTCGAATTCCCAAGTTATGAGCAGAATTCACTAAACTTTTGAGCATCACCTGCTTGAGAGAATGCTGGCTGCAACCATGTACCAATCGCCGATCTATCTTGATCAAATCGGGGCAAAACTCCATGAAGTAGTTGTCAGGCGAAACACAGGCGCACAAATCATCTACAGCAACTCCAAACCCCCGTTCTCGCAGGCGATTAATGGTTTTCAAGAGTTTTGGACAGCTGACCAACGCTTCTACTTCGGTTAATTCAAATACAATTTGTTCGGGTTGTAATCCCAGGTCGAGAATTAACTTGATGTTCTGCTCTAAGGATGCAGGATCTTTGCTGATTACATTGGGTAAGATATTAATAAAAAATGTTTGATGGCTCTTGGTGTTAGCAATTGATTGTAAACAAATTGTCCGAGCCAGTTCATCAAACTCGTAAGCCAAGTTTGTCGAAAGGGCTGCTTCAATTAATTGATAACCGCTGAAGTGTGCTTCGTGTTCGTCTTTGGCGCGTGCCAAACATTCATAAGCAATTATTTCGCCGGTTGATAAATTGAAAATAGGCTGATAGTGAAAAAATATTTGCTGCTTCGCTAAAATCTGAAAAAACCAAGCATATTTAACCGCCTGGGTAATCGTACTAATCGGTTGCGCTTTTAAAAAATCTCCTAGTAAATTTTGATAATCGCGTGACGATGTCTCTATAGAAGAATCCTTTTGCTCGGTTCGCGTCAGAAAAAAGCGTGAGGAAGCTTGACTGGTTTCTGAAAGGACTTGGCTGATCTTGACGAAAATACTAACCAGTTCACGATTATTTACAGTTTGATAGAGAAGCTGAGGCATGGCAGGAAGCTCCTGAAACCCAATGCTGGAAAGACAGCAGCTAGTTTCCTTGTCATCAGGTTGGATAACCAGATTAAGCGGATGAATCTGTGACATTACAGCAGAGACTACCAATATTTTTTTCTAAGGAATAAAGATATATCAAACCAGGAAATACCCTGTATCCATTGAAACTGTCTTCTGCCTGAGGGCGTAAGAGGTATTCCCAACGGTACTATAGGTTAGTTTTCAAAAAATGGGAAGCTCGTAGTAAACATTATGTGCTTATAGGCTGCGCTCAAATTGCCATGAGCCGTTTTAGGCAAAACTTTGCCATCCTCTGCGAACCCACAGGAGATGTTCCTACAAAATCATATAGGCACTCAAAAGTTTCATTTAGTACAGGGAGGTTTCTTGTAAATCGGCACACTAGGAGAGAGAACCGCCATAAGTTCGCTTCATGCTGCGCGTGAAGCGAAGCTATCACGACAGGGAATCGCTAACGTGTCGCTCTTTCCCAGATGCTTCGCTCATGCTAACAGACTCAAGCTTAGAGCTATACAAACTAAGCCTGCTTCAGTGAATCTTTATATATAGGGATTCTTGTTTGGATGCAGTAAAGTTTGATCCTGCTGCCTTTCACCGAAAAGCGGAAACAGGCATGGGGTAAGGTTCCGAGTGGATTGCACTCTTAATGAGAACTGCTATATCGTCTGCCTGCGCGGACTTTGTTTGAAGGACAGGCAAAGGTTGCTTTGATACGCTTACAGTCGTCGGGTATGCTTTGTAACTCAAGAAGTCTGTTGTGGACAGACGAATGCCACCTTCGTCCCTGCTGCTGGAAATGCTAGCTTAATGGATCGCTTCCATGAAGGGAATAGTGCTGGCGCGGCATTAGGTGAGTGACAGGAGAAGAGAGGATGCGATCGCATCCTTATCTGAATTATGCAGTTAACATTACAAAAACCAAAAAAGTGATCAGGATTGCATTGTAGATTGCATGATCGGCTGTACTTGCCTGAACTCCTGCTTCCTGAGCTATTTCTTCATTATTATTTTTTTTGAAAGACTGGTCATGTACAAATTTATAGCGGCAAGCAAATAAGAAACCTGGAATAATCAGCAGAAAACCTGCATAAATAGGAATTCCTACGGTGATATGGACTAAACCAAAAGCTGTAGAATTCCCGATTATCTGCTTCCAGGTGTTAGCACCTTGACGAAAAATCTTTTCCTCCAATCCAGCCCAAAAGGGAACCATTAAAATTAAACAGAGCCAAAAAACAACCATCAAAACTTTTGTGTAATCAAAAGGGGGTTTTTGATTTGTACTGTTTGTCGGTACTGCTTTATAGGTCTTATTTGCAGCCTTTTCATTAGGTATCGGGCGAGGTTGAGTTGCAACATTTGCATTGGGTGATTGCTTGGGTTGAATTACAACTTTTTCATCGGTTCCAACTTTTTCATCGGGTGATTGCTTGGGTTGAATTACAACTTTTTCATCGGGTGGTAAGCTTTCACTGGGGCTGGAAAGTTGAGAAGTAATATTATCTGGTGGTGGAGGTTGAATGCTTTTAATCGTATCAAACGGTTGAAATATAATATTTCCAGAATTCCCGAAAACCGCACTAGCCCATCCCCATTGCATAAATTGGGGGACGTATGGGTTTACTACTGCAAATGTCGTTAAGGTAACAAAAAGAATAAAAGCTGCCCGGACATAACTTAAAATCCCACTTTTAAAATAAATTGCTAATACCCAACTTAATTGGGACTTATTTTTCCAAAGATCTCCTAAGATAAACCAAATAATTGCAACCGAAAATAACGTAGAAAATATTTGCTTAAAATTTGTTGCCCAAGGTGATTGAGCAGAACTGATGACAAAAATAAATGTTGCAATAAATAAAAACTGATACTTAAACGCATTGACAATAATTTTTAGATCGTTAAATAGGTGATTCCTTTTTTCAGAATTTAATAAATGCGGAAAAATCTTACCTGTTATGAGCAAGCAGATGAGTTTATAGAATGCAGCCGCCGCATATTCCGGCTTAAGTTGTAAGGCTTTTTCAAAGCTGGCGATCGCTTCCTGATAGCAATGTAACTTTGCCAGGATAAAGCCTCGACCGTACCAGGCTTGAGGAAACCAAAATTCTTGACAATCTGGTTGAATTGTAGTGGCTTTTTCAAAGCTAGCCAGTGCTTCTTCATCCCGCCCTAAATTTACCAGTAACGAACCCCGATTGTACCAAGCTCGCTGATAGGCTGGATTGATTTCCAAAGATTTATCAAAATTGCAAAGTGCTTCTTGGCGGCGTTTTGGTAACGGTAGCACAGCCCCACGGGTACACCAAGCTTCATAGCCGTTTGCATTAATCTCCAAAGCTTTATCGCAGCTAGCGATCGCTTCTTTGCGGCGATTTAACTTACTCAGCACCCAGCCTCGCTTGTACCAGGCTTGATAAGATTCTGGTTGAATTTGCAAAGCCTGTTCGCAACTTGCTAGTGCTTCTTTCCCACGATTTAACATGATCAGTGCATGGGCGCGATCGCTCCAAGCTTCGGAATAATCTGGATTTAACTTTATCGCTTTGTCGTAGCAACTAACAGCTTCGTTGTAGCGGCTTAAATAAAATAAGGAAAGTCCATAGTTGTATAAAATTTTATCAGAATCCGGTTGAAGACCTAAAGCCTCTTGATAATGAGCAACAGCCTCTTTATACTTTCCTATTTCGGCTAATTTTAATCCTTCTTCAAACAGCAATAAGGCTTTGCGTGTAGTGCTTGTTTGCTCACCCTGATTTTTTTGATGGTGTGCTTCTGGAGTCAGATTTGAGTCGTGTTGATAATCTTCCTGAGAAAAATTTTCACCCTGAGTCATAGGAAGGGAACTCCAGATAGTAGACTGACTGTTGCAGCTGAGTTGGTTTAGGTTTACGCGATCGCATACTTTTCGGAGCGGAGCAAACCCCTCACACCCCCTTCCCGCGGAGAGAAGGGGGGTTGGACTCTCCTCATCGCTAAAAACACTCGTCTTTTAGAAGTGGTTTAGGCAGAGGTAGAGAGGCAATGGAGAGAAGTGAACCGAGTAGTATTGCTAAGCGATCCTAGCCTACAGAGCTAAGTTGTCAATATCGCCAGGAGTTTTAAGAATGAGTGCAGAACAAGATCCCGTTAAGGTGATGAAGCAGGAAGTTGGGAAAGCCGCCGCCGCCCGCGTCCAGTCGGGGATGATAGTGGGACTGGGCACCGGATCGACGACTGCTTATGCAATTGAATCTTTGGGCGATCGCTTGAAGTCTGGCGACCTCAAAGACATCAAAGGTATCCCCACCTCATTTCAAGCATCCGTGCTGGCTAAACAGTACGGAATTCCCTTAACCACCCTGGATGAAGCCGATCGGATTGATATTGCCATTGATGGAGCCGATGAAGTCGATCCGCAGCACAATTTGATTAAGGGGGGCGGTGCTGCCCACACCCAGGAAAAGATAGTAGATTGTTTGGCAGAGCAGTTTATCGTCGTGGTCGATAGTTCCAAGCTGGTTGACAAGCTGGGTTCCACCTTCCGCGTGCCAGTCGAGGTAATTCCGATGGCGATAACACCCGTGATGCGGGCGATCGAAAAGCTAGGCGGGAAGCCAGAACTGCGGATGGGCGTCAAAAAAGCGGGTCCCGTTGTCACGGATCAAGGCAATCTGGTCATTGATGTAAAGTTTGACACCCTCGATAATCCTGGAGAACTGGAAAAGACGCTTAATAATATTCCTGGCGTTTTGGAAAATGGTTTATTTGTGGGCGTCACAGATTTAGTTTTAGTGGGCGAAGTGGTAGATGGGAAGCCCATTGTGCGAGAAGCTTAATCTTCTTTTGCGAGCCTCCGAGCAAAATTACTAATCTGCTCTCTACCTGGATTTTGTCTCTTTTCCCGTGCGAGACAAAATCCGACCCTATCCTGAGTTTCAGGCGTTTTTGGGTTTACGTTCAACTGTAGCGATCGCACCAGCTTAAACTCAGATTTTTAACGATTTCTCAGCACGGCTACCTGATAGTTGCGCTTGAGAATTTCCTGTCCTCCCCAACTGATATTGCAATTGCTAGCGACAATTTTTCCGGGATGAACGCCTTTATTGTGAGAAGCCCGACAGATAAATAGATCTCGATCTGCTTCTATCCCACCCGCGATCGCACCTGCTGGCACCCGTCCGTTCGATGCTGCTATCCAAACAATCCGAACGTTTCGGGGCGCGGTTAAAACTTCATAGAAAGGGGCGAGAATTTCCTCTCCGCCCCAACCAAAATTACAATTGTTGGCAACAACTTTTCCCGGATGCACGCCACCGTTATATTCGGCGCGACAGATGTACAAACGACGCCCCGATTCAGATCCACCAACCACAGCATTGGGGGGGATGTCTCCATTCGATGCACCTACCCAATTTAAAGCTTCAGAACCAGAGTTATTCTGAGCCAGAATCGCAGAACTCGATGCCAGAAGCAAGGTAGCTGGTAAAAAAGATAGCAAGGTAGCACGAACAACGTTTGCAAGCATCGTCAATTACCCTAAAAATAGTTGTGCTTAACTACAAGCACAATTCAGCAGTTTTCTTATGTATTTATAAAGATGCAGTATCGGCGATTTGGGCGTACAGAATTACAAATGCCCGTGTTTTCTTGCGGGGGAATGCGCTATCAGTTTAAGTGGCAGGATGTACCTGGATGGAGAATTCCTCGCGATAATCAACGGAATGTAGAAGCAACGATTCGTCGAGCCTTTGAAGCTGGAATCAATCACATTGAAACTGCCCGTGGTTACGGCACTTCCGAAATGCAGTTGGGGCGGATTTTGCCGACTTTTCCCCGCGAAAAACTGATTGTCCAGACGAAAATCAGCCCTAAAACAGAGAGTAAAGAATTTCGCCAGGAATTTGAGAAGTCCCTAGCTTACTTAAAGCTAGATTACGTTGATTTGCTGTCGCTACACGGCATCAATACCGCCGATTTGCTACACGATAGCATCAAACCGGGCGGCTGTCTGGAAGTGGCGCGACAGCTACAAGATCGAGGCAAAGTTCGGTTTATTGGCTTCTCGACGCACGGGCCAAGTGATGTAATTGTGAAGGCGATTGAGACGAACCAGTTTGACTACGTTAACCTGCACTGGTACTACATCAATCAATTCAACTGGTCTGCCATTGAGGCAGCTTCTCAGCACGATATGGGCGTTTTTATTATCAGTCCTTCAGAGAAAGGAGGAATGCTGTTTAAACCGCCACAAAAATTGGTGGATTTGTGCTATCCCCTCAGCCCAATCGTGTTTAACGATTTGTTCTGCCTGAGTCATCCGCAGGTGCATACTCTTAGTGTGGGGGCGTCACGACCAGAGGACTTTGACGAACACTTGAAAACCTTGCCGCTGTTAGAGAATTCAGAGGCGGTTTTGTTGCCAATTCTTGATCGCTTGGAGAAAGAAGCGATCGCTACCTTAGGAGAAGACTGGGTAAAAACCTGGCACGTTGGTTTACCAAAGCCAGAAGCAACGCCGGGGGGACTAAATATCCAAGTGATTCTGTGGCTGAGAAATCTAGCGATCGCCTACGATATGATCGAGTACGCTAAAATGCGCTACAACCTGCTGGGCAACGCCAGCCACTGGTTTCCTGGAGCCAAAGCGGATCGGGTTCGAGAACTAGACCTCCGCCAATGTCTTACCCATAGTCCCCACGCCGACAAAATTCCCGCATTGCTGGAAGAAACTGACCGAATGCTAGGCGGTCAAACCCTCAAACGCTTATCCCAAACCTAAAATGGTATGAGTTGAGGTAATGGCTAATCAAAGAGTGGCTAATCGAAAAGTGGCTCTTGAACAATCCTTCAATTAGCCATCAGCAATTAGCCATTCATATTTAACAATGCCGCGATCGCCCAATTATACTCAGCTATCTGAGACAGAAACTTACAGCGAAATTATTGATGTCCGCTCACCCAGCGAATTTGCTGAAGATCGGATACCCGGTGCCATTAACCTGCCCGTTCTGGATGACGAGGAACGCGCTAAAGTCGGAACGCTCTACAAACAAGTTTGTCCTTTCACTGCCCGTAAACTAGGAGCGACCTTAGTCGCTCAAAATATTTCCCGTCACCTCACCCATCACTTTGCCGAAAAAGACAAAGACTATCATCCCCTCGTGTACTGCTGGCGGGGAGGACAGCGTTCTAACAGTTTGGCAACCGTCTTGAGTCAAATTGGTTGGCAAGTCACTGTCCTCGAAGGGGGCTACAAAACCTATCGTTCCTTGGTACGCGAGCAACTGCAAGCCCTCCCGGAACGCTTTACCTTCCGGATATTATCTGGAATGACTGGCAGCGGTAAAACCCACATTTTGCACCGTCTGGCTGAGTTTGGCATTCAGGTGCTGGATCTGGAAGGTTTGGCAAACCATCGCGGTTCTCTCCTGGGTGAAGAGTGGGAGAGTGGGAGTGGCGCTGAGGAGCAGCTTGTAGAAACAAGGGCGATCGCATCTGGAGCTGAGGGGAAATTACCGATAACCCATCCCCAGCCTCAGCCATCCCAAAAACACTTTGAATCCCTGCTACTGCAACAGTTGCAAAGCCTCGATCCCAACTTTCCCGTATGGGTGGAAGCGGAGAGTAATAAAATTGGGCGGATTTATGTGCCCCCATCTCTTTGGCAGCAAATGAAACAAGCAAGCTGTGTAGAAATTGAGATGCCTGTAGAAGCTAGAATTCAGTGGCTTTTGCAAGAATATCCTCACTTAATGACCCACCCGGAAGTTTTAAAAGCGAAGTTGCACAGACTAAAATCCCGCTATGGCTGGGAAAAACTCCAAGAATGGTACCAGCTCATTGATACCCAACAGTGGGAAAGATTGGTGAGAGACTTGCTAGAGTGCCACTACGATCCGAGCTACAACCATGCTATCCGTCGCTGCTTTCCCAATTTAGAGCGGGTGGTTTCCCTGGCGGATTTATCGGATGCGAGTGTTGATGCTTTGGTCAAAATTTTAGATTTAAGCGCAAGTTCTACGAGCGAACAACCAAAATCTATCCGTTGCTCAACCCCAGCCTAATCATCCAAAATCTAAAGTCGAAAATCAAAATTGAAAATACGGAAGCCCCATTAGATGTTCTAAATTGTTCTAACATCAATGGGGCTGAGGACGCAGTTAGGAGGTATCTTGCAGTCCAACTTATCCGCAGAAATTTCCACAAGCCGAGACTCTTAATAAGTTTTTAAGAAACTATCCATCAGTTATTCGCCATTTGCCCTTAGCCTTTGTCTTTTTGAAGCTCTCTAAGGGCGGAAGTCGCTCTCTGAGAGCCTTCCTTCTGACCTTGACGCTGGTAAAGGTCGCGGGCTTGCTCAAAAGCTGCGATCGCTTCGGGTACTCTTTCTCGCTTTCTCAACGCCACTCCCAGATTGTAGTAAGCTTGTGCATTTTCCGGCGACAGTTCTACCAACCGCCGATAGGCAACAATTGCCATTAGGTAGTCCTGCTGCTTTAACAAAATATCAGCGATCGCTGTCTGAGCTTCCACGAGATCGGGTTTGATCTTCACTGCCTGTTGATAAGCCTTTAAGGCATCATCCAGATTATTCCCGGTTTGCAAAATTTTGCCAATTTGGAGGCTTATCTGAGCATTGCGAGGTTCAATCTTGGCTGCCCGTTCTAAAGCCGCCATCCCAGCCGTGACGTTGCCTTGCTTCATGTAGGCGTCTCCCAAGTTCAACTGCACGCCGCTGTCATTTGGGGCGAGAGCAACAGCCTGTTGGAGCGCTTGAATCGCTTCTGCGGGACGCCCCTGCTTCAGGAAGGCGGAGCCGATAAATTCATAAGCTTGTAGATTTTTCGGATCGAGCTGGAGGGCAGTTTCATAGGCTTGCATTGCGCCTTGATAATCTTTTAGACGCTGTAATACCACCCCTAATCCTAGATAGGCATTCAGGTTCTTGTTGTCGATCTGGGCAGCACGCTGGTAGGCGGCTGCGGCACTGGCATTGTCTCCAAGATTCGCGAGAGCGTACCCCAATGCATACTGAAAATCAGCATTCTTCGGTTCGAGGGTGACAGCCTGTTGATAAGCTTTAGCGGCTTCTCGGTAGTTGCCCTGAACTGCTTGTAAATAGCCGATGGCGGAGAAGATACGGGCATTTTCGCGATCGAGAGCCGCAGCTTGTTGATAAATTGTCAAGGCTCTGGCAATATCTCCCGTATCCACCAACTTACGCCCCTGCCGCAGCAGTTCGCTCACCTGCTGTTGACTGCCTTGGGCTACCAGTGGAGCCGCTTGGACAACTGGCATTTTGATGGTAGCGATCGCTGGCACCAACAAGAGACTAGCTACTAATAAAGTCTGTTTTTGCACGGTCGATTTATCTTGAGTTTCTACAATGGCTCAGTGTTTCTATTCCGGAAGCATGAATCCAGAATGGCTAAACACAGCAGAGGGATGAGCTTTACCTCGTCTACACCCCAAATTTGCCTAAAAAGAAATTTTGACGAGGACAGTTAATGATTGTAACAACAACTGATGTCGTTCACAAAGCTGTGTTAAGAGCGTATTTAGCAATTATCACCGCTGAAGGCGTCTCGGCTAGTCGTGACCTGTGGTTTTTTTGGCTGGGGTTGGGGATATTATCGGCTGACGGAATGGCAGTTATATATCTGTAGTTTTTGAGCAGAACGGGGTGTGATAGCAGAGTGACCAGCCTGGCTTTTTATTGCTCATTACTGTCACGGAAACAGCCGTAAAGCTCTACTAATTTATTAATAATTGCGATCGCGCTTTTCACTTATATAGAACACATATTTCTATCGATAGATATCCTGATTATTCCTACTGATAGATATACCCAGAAAAATACCAGTATAAAGTATAACTCAAGGGTGAAAGTTAGAAGAAAGTAGCTCTATAAAAAATAGAAACAGGAAGAGCGGTGAGCAATGTCATACACAAATCGAGAAGACAGGGTTGTTATTGAGCCAACTGCTGGCAATCAAATTGTTGAGTACCACGATCGTGTAAGGTGGGGTCCCATTTTTGCCGGTATTGTTACTGCTTTAGCTACTCAGTTAATTCTGAGTGCTTTAGGAGCCGCAATTGGTGCTACTAATATTTCCGGTTCCGGCGCACCTAGAACCTATGCCGATGATGTTGGCAGAGCGGTCGGAATTTGGTCTATTATCTCTTTGTTTATTTCCCTTTTGGTGGGTAGTTGGGTAGCAGCCCGTGCCAGTGGTCCGATGAACCGGAATACAGCAATGTTAAATGGAGCCATTCTTTGGGCGACAACTTTGGCATTGAGTTCCTGGTTGTTGGCAAGTGGAATCTCAGGCGCATTCGGTATTGTAGGTGCGAATGCTGGGGAAATCGTCAATCAAGCGCAACAAGGTGCAGTGAACGTACCCAACGACGCGCCGAATGTAACGGCTCAGCAAACTCGTGATATTGCGGGTGCAACAGCGAAGGCAGGTTGGTCGTTTACAATTGGTTCTCTGCTAGGTTTAGCAGCATCGCTGATTGGCTCATCTATGGGTGCCCGGACTCCTCGGCATCACACATAAGAATTGATGACTCAAAATCAAATTTGCAGGCTTATTTTAGCCACCAGTAAAAACACCTTTTCAAAGGTGTTTTTTTTGTAGATTAATTGTGAACTGCCGCAAGATTATCTCTGGCGACTGTAGCGTCCAATGAGTTCTGCTGCTGCCAGAATATGACCATTCATTGCCGCTTCTACCTTGTTTTTAGTGGCACCCGCTGCTAAATCTAACAGTCGATCGAGTGCGTAGAGTTTGAAAAAGTACCGATGCGTACCACTAGGCGGGCAAGGGCCACCATAACCTAAATTGCCAAAATCATTTTTACCTTGGACGCCCCCCTCAGCGAGGTTTGCTTCGCTGGGAATGCCGCCAGGTAGATGGCGAATTTCAGGTGGGAGATCGTAGAGAACCCAATGGACAAAAATGTCTCCAGGCGCATCCGGATCGTCAACGATTAAAGCAAGGCTCTGAGTACCTTCTGGCGGGGAATTCCAGCTAAGAGAGGGAGAAATATTTGCGCCGTCGCAGGTGTATTTAGACGGAATTACACTGTTTTCAGTAAAAGCCGTACTCTCAAGTTTCATCGTCTTTAGTGTCAGAGATTGACGATTGATCGGGGTGATTGGCGAATCGTTCTTACTTGCAGAACTCTAAGCGCTAAGCGATAGTCCTGCTAATGCCAGTAGATTAGCGTTTTGGCACAGAAAAATTCTTCAACCAATAGGCTTAGCCACAGAAATATTTTGCGATTTACTGGTAGTCAATCACGATTGCTTTAGACTTTTTAGGGTAAAAGTTGTTCGTATTCATCCATATAGAGATAGAGCTGGAGAAAGATGCGATCGCATTCTTCCTCTAAACTTTGCTTGCACCACCCCAACCACTTCATCAGGCTTGTTTCCACAACCATAGTGTGAGACGCGATCGCGATCGCTCAATCAAAATAAATATAGATAAGACAATCGATTCAGCACAACGCATGACCACAACCGCAGTCAATCCCTATCTAGATGGCAACTTTGCGCCAGTATGGGAAGAAATCACACCCACCAATCTGAAAGTAATCGGCGAACTACCTCCCGATTTATCCGGGATGTTTGTGCGGAATGGACCCAATCCTCAATTCCCACCTATCGGCAACTATCACTGGTTTGATGGGGACGGAATGTTGCATGGAGTGCGAATAAATAACGGCAAAGCTCAATATCGCAACCGTTATATCCGGACGCGGGGATTTAATATTGAGCGGGAAGCAGGTAAGACGATTTGGACGGGTTTGATGGAACCGTCACGAGGTAACAATCCCTACAATTTTCCTAAAAATACCGCTAACACGGCTCTAGTGTGGCACGATGGACGACTGCTGGCGCTTTGGGAAGGAGGCGAACCTCACGCGATCGAGGTTCCCAGCTTAGAGACATCAGGCGCTTACACTTACGATGGCAAACTGGTTTCTGCCTTTACCGCACATCCGAAGGTAGACGCTGAAACGGGCGAGATGATGTTCTTTGGCTACTCGTTTGCTCCTCCGTACCTAAAATACAGCGTTGTTTCAGCGAAGGGTGAGCTGTTGCGAACCGTTCCCATCGACTTGCCAATGGGAGTGATGATGCACGATTTTGCCATCACCGAACACTACACGATCTTTATGGATCTGCCGCTAACTTTCAGCATGGCACGAATGCAGCAGGGTAAACCACCGTTGATGTTTGAACGCGATCGCCCTAGTCGTTTCGGGATTGTCCCCCGTCATGGCGATAATAGCAACATTCGGTGGTTTGAAAGTCCCCCCTGCTACGTCTTCCATACTCTCAATGCCTATGAGGAGGGAGATGAAGTGGTGCTTGTCGCCTGTCGCATGAGTTCCACCAGTGTTTTAACGACTGATATGACACCCGGCGAAAATGAGGGAGACGCGGGTCGTTTGTACCAATGGCGCTTTAACCTCAGCACGGGTACGGTAAAAGAGGAAATGCTGGACGATGCGCCATCAGATTTCCCCCGTCTGAACGAACAGCGAATGGGACGACCGATGCGCTATGGTTATACCGCAAAGATGGCAAATAATCCCATGCCTCTGTTTGAAGGGGTCATCAAGTATGACTTTAATCATGGTAAGTCCGAAACTCACAAATTCGGACGCGGACGCTATGGTGGCGAGGCGGTATTTGTTCCTCGTCCCGATGCGACTGCTGAGGATAACGGTTGGCTGATGACTTTTGTCCACGATGATGAGGCAGACACTTCGGAACTGGTGGTCGTGAATGCCCAAGACATGACATCTGAACCAGTAGCGCGTGTCCTCATCCCCCAGCGGGTGCCTTACGGGTTCCACGGTGCATGGGTTTCTGAGGAACAGTTAAGCGCTTCTGTCTAATTTGTGGTGAGATGCGATCGCATTCTTGAAATCGTCAAAGATGCGATCGCTACAATTCAAACAACCCTAGGCTCTAGGCATCGCAATATGCTACAAAAACTATCTAGCAATACCACGCCAGCTATCAAATGAGGAACGCTGCTGCGAGAATGAGGGATTAACCCCTAACGATTGTAAAGTGCGATCGCTCTGTTGATATTGCATCCTGGATATTCCGACAAACTGCATTGGCAATGGTTACTGACTTATCGGCATCTCAATAATAAATTCAGTACCAAGACCTGAAGAAGAAACACAACTGAGCTTTCCATTGTGTTTGTCTACCACGATCTGGTAGCTAATCGATAATCCCAAACCAGTACCAGAACCTACAGGTTTGGTTGTAAAAAATGGGTCAAATATTTTCTTTTTTACATCCTCAGTCATTCCCGATCCATTGTCAGCAATTCTAATTCTGACTGAATTAGAAGAAGCCATTTCTGTGTAAATACTAATAGTAGGCTTTTTATCAGATACTTCTCCAGAGTTTCTTATTTCCTCTAAAGCATCGATTGCATTACTTAGAAGATTCATAAATACCTGATTTAGCTCAGAAGCGTAACAAAAAATTCGTGGCAGTTGACCGTAATTTTTGATTACTTCAATACCAGAATGCAAACTATCTTTCTTGAGCCGATGCTGCAAAATCAGCAAAGTAGATTCGATGCCCTCATGGATATCAACTGGTTTCATTTCAGCTTGATCCAGCCGTGAAAAATTCCGCAAGCTAAGGACAATATCTCTGATACGCTCTGCCCCTACTTTCATGGAATCAAAAAGTTTTTGCAAGTCTTCTACCACAAAATCCAACTCGATTTCTGACATCGCCTTCTGAATCGCAGGTGTAGGATTTTGATACTCCTGCTGATAGACGCCAATCAAAGCAAGCAGGTCTTGGATATAGTTATTGGCATAGTCAATATTGCCATAGATAAAGTTGACAGGGTTATTAATTTCGTGAGCAATTCCAGCAATCATCTGTCCCAAACTAGACATCTTTTCAGTTTGAATGAGTTGGGATTGAGTTTGTTGTAGTTCGCGTAAAGTCAATTCTAACTTTTTCGCTTGTTCTCTCAATTGTGCTTCTGATTGTTGTTGTGCCAACTCGGCTAGCTTGCGGTCGGTAATATCCAGTGCTGTCCCTAATAACTTAGTCACCTTACCAGAAACATTGCAAGTAGGTTCCCCCTTGACAAAAATATATCTAATAGAACTATCAGGGCGAAAGATTCTCAACTCCAACTCATAAGCCTTCCCTCTTTCAATCGCTAGGTCTACTGATTTTAACCATAAGTCAACGTCATCTGGATGAATCAGGTTTTCATGTTCCCTGAAAGTGGGTTCAGGTTGTTCGGGGTGGAGACCAAAAATCCGGAATAGTTCATCGCTCCAATTAACTTCTTGCGTTTCTATATCAAATTGCCAGCTACCTAGATGTGCCAGTCTTTGAGCTTCTGCAAGCCTAGCTTCTTTTAGTTTTAATTCTCGCGTACGCTCCTGTACTCGGTGTTCTAAAGTACGCGAATAATCTTCTAGTTGCTCGTTAGCTGTAGCTAAATTAGTGTAAAGTAGAGCATTTTCTAGAGAAATAGCTGCTTGAGAAGATAGCAGCTTTAGGACTTCCATTCGATTAGGAGTAAATGCCCCAACCGTTAAATTATTTTCCAAGTAAAGAATAGCAATAAGCCTACCGCTATTAATGATAGGAATACATAGGACTGATTTCAATTCCTGATTTTGAATATAGGTATCATTCGTAAATCTTCCCTCCCAAGCTGCATTTTCTAAAACCACATCAGAACGAGTTCTCGCTACATAATTGATTACCGTTATGGGTAAATCTTGGCTAGTTTCCATTGGAACAGATTGCTGCACAACTACTTCTAATGAATCTATTGAGGCAGCAGCTTCAATCAACAATTTTCCATTTTTCGGTAAGACGAGAAAACCTTTTATCGCTCCAGCATTTTCAATAGATACTTTCATTAAGGAAGCGAGCAACTTATCCAGCACAATTTCTCCAGAAATCGCCAGAGATGCTTTCATCACTGTGGCTAAATCCAGCACTGAAACTTCACCACTAGTAGTCATTTTTGAGGTTGTGGCAGTATCTTCACTCGAATTCGGCTCTGTTGATTGCATCTGGGAAATTAAGTATGGATACTCTATTTCCAACTCTTTAACTTTGGCGGTTGCTCCCCAACGAACATAGCCATAATATGCTTCACTCATATGATCTCTAGCGATTTTCTCTCTTCCCAGAGCTAGATAAAATTCAGCCGCCCGCTCATAAGCTAAGGCTTCTTCTTGGATATATCCCTGAATTCTTGCTCCATTTATCGCTCGGTCATAATACTCCATTGCTTTGAGCGTTTGACCTGAAACTCGGTAAATCTCTGCCTGTACTAACTCATACTTATGTTGAGAATTTGTAGGGGCATGAGTTGCCCATTGCTGCATTTTTTCCTGATTCTTCGCCACAATAGCCATGTATTCCTGTTGCTCTGTGGCTGTAAGGTTAGGGTACTGGGCAACGAGGGCTAAAGAATAGTAGAGATTATATTCAACAAATACTATTAGGGCTGTGATAGGTTGAGTATGCTGCGATGCTGCTCTAGCATTTTCAATTGCTTTATCGTAATCTTTAAACAAATAAGCCAGCATCAATTTATAAAAATATACAGCAAATACAGATTGTAAATTATTAGTTTCAAATAAATGGGGTAGCATTTCTGCTTCATTGAAATATTTACCAGATAGACAAGATTTTTTAGATGAGTCGTCAGTTAAATTAGAAACAACTTGCCCACCTATGCTGGCATAGTAAAGCTGAAATTCTTTTTTAAACTTGCCGATCATTTCAATATAGTTAGCTTGTTTTTGCGTAACATTTTCTAGATATTCGCCAGCTAGAAATGAATGTTCGCAGTAGAATAGAGCCGAATGACAAGCAAATTCTATATCACCGACTTCTAGCCCACTTTGAATTGATTGTCGCAATAATTCTATTGTTTCTTTAATATGTTCCTTCCAATGTAGAATACAAGCACAATAGCTACTGTAGATTTTTGATTTAATTTCTTTGGCATAAAGCTTATCTAATAGATGAAAAGCTAGTTTGCCAAATTTATATCCGGAATCAATATCTGCCATTGGCCCGCACAAAAGCAAGCCATAAGTGCTATAGCCATAGATAGCTAGGGAAGAATTCCCATATTGGCTACACAGCTTGACCATTGTGTAGACAATTGGTAACGCGATCGCGCTACTTGAAATAAAGGCAGGGGGAGAAATTGTTATCAAAATCTTCATAGCTGCCATTTTATAAGGGTCGGTCATTTCTGGAAGGTTATAACAGTCCTCAATATTTA
This sequence comes from Trichocoleus sp. Lan, assembly GCF_039961855.1. Classification (NCBI taxonomy): domain Bacteria; kingdom Bacillati; phylum Cyanobacteriota; class Cyanophyceae; order Leptolyngbyales; family Trichocoleusaceae; genus Trichocoleus; species Trichocoleus sp. Lan. The sequence continues at coordinate 51,963 of NZ_JAMPKA010000009.1, forward strand.
GGTGTGGCGAAGGTTCTTGTTCTAAGGGCACTTCCAACATTTCCAAAACTTGCTGACCGAGTTCTATGGCTTCTGGCAACTGATTTTGGGCAATATGATACTGAATTTTTATTTCATTAATCTTTACTCTATCTAATAGAGTTTTTGCATTTTTAAGAGCTACTCCAGCTAGTATTTTTGATTGTTCAAAATTCGTGTTGAGGTATTCTGCTTCGGCTGCTGATACATAGAGTTTATTTGTCAGCTCGTAGTTGCAAACCCAACTGTCTGCTGCCAAGAGTCCCAAACCGATGTTGAGATAATTGACGGCTGCTTGATAAGCGGTCGCTGTACTAGCTTTCTGACCAGCAATGAGATTAAAATGAGCCAGTTCATCTCTTTGGGATTGACAGTTTAGTAATTCAGTACCCAAATTTAATTGGTTAACCAGAGCAAAAATATTTTCTTCTCTTTCTTCAGGAGAAGTATTTTCTAGCAGCAGTTGACCAATTTTTAGGTGAGTGGCTTTTTTCTCAAGGTCGGGTATAAGAGAATAGGCTGCTTGCTGTACCCGGTCATGTAAAAACTTATAGCTAATCTTTATATCATCAAGAACCAAAGTTCCCTGTTGTAACTGGTCAAAAGATAATGGAATTTTGTAAGCATCGCTTAGAGGCAAAATCAAACCTGTTTGAAGTGCATCCCACAAGTCTGTTGCTGTAGCTGATTGAGTTTTCTCATTCACGATTGCCAAAACCTCTAAATTAAACTGGTTGCCAATACAAGCAGCCAGTTTTAAGACTTGCTGTGTTGCATCGGGTAACTTTTGAATATTTCTGGCAATCAATTCAACAATGTTACAATCCGTAATTCCAACTGCTTGAATTTCTTCTATATCCCACTGCCATCTACCTTGGCTGAAGTTATAAATTAGCAGTTTTTCGGCGTATAAAGTTTTTATTAATTGGGTCAAGAAGAAAGGATTTCCTTGAGTTTTATTAAAAAGGAGAGACGCGAGATTTTGTGCCTCTCCTCGCTCTGTACATACATTTTCATGAAGAGTATCTGCAACTAACAAGCTGACGCAATCGCTATCTAAAGGTCGAAGAGTGATATTATTCACTACAGCGCCTAGAACCTGTATTTTCTCAATCGCTTGGATTAACGGATGCGTTGGACTAACTTCGTTATCGCGGAATGCTCCAATTGTTAATAGATGCTGGCTATCTGGGTCAGTTACTAACAGTTCAATTAACTTAAGCGATGCAGAATCAGCCCACTGTAAGTCATCTAAGAATAAGACTAGCGGGTGTTCTTTTTGGCAAAAAACCCGGATAAATTGTTGAAACACTCGATTAAATCGGTTTTGTGCTTCAGATGGTCCTAATTGTGTTAGTTCTGGTTGTTCGCCAACAATCAGTTCTACTTCGGGAATGACATCGATAATTACCTGACCATTTTCTCCCAAAGCCGCTTTAAGCTTTTCTTTCCAAATGTCTATCTGTTCCGAACTTTCAGTTAACAGTTGTCGCATCAATTCAGAAAAAGCTTGAATTAAAGCAGCATAAGGAATGTTTCGCTTGAACTGGTCAAACTTGCCATTAATAAAATATCCTCGTACTCCCACAATTGGTTTATGGACTTCATTCACTACACTTGTCTTACCAATTCCTGAGTAACCACTTACCAGCATCATCTCAGCTGCTCCAAGGCTAACTCGCCCGAAAGCATCCATTAAGGTGGCTACTTCGGTTTCGCGTCCGTAGAGTTTTTGCGGGATTAGCAGAAGGCTGGCGCGATCGCGCTGACCGCAGATAAAATCTTCAATTTCTCCTGTTGTTTCAAGCTGAATTAAACAATTTTCGAGGTCAAATTTTAGACCAGCAGCGCTTTGGTATCTGTCTTCAGCTGTCTTGGTAAGTAACTTCATCACGATCTCAGAAACAGGGAGAGGAATTTCTGGCACCAACACATGAGGAGGGATTGGTTGTTTGGCAATATGACAGTGAACTAATTCCATCGCGTCGGTTGTTTCAAATGGCAGTTTCCCCACGAGCATTTCATAAAGAGTTACACCCAAAGAATAAAAGTCGGTGCGGTAGTCAATAGAACGATTCATCCGACCCGTTTGCTCTGGTGACATATAGGCAAGCGTGCCTTCGATCAAATTGGGACTGCTGATTGTTTGGTTCTCTAGGGATAGACGGGATGCAATGCTAAAATCAATAATTTTAACTTCCCCTGTTTCTTGATTAAAAATGATGTTATGTGGCTTAATATCTTTATGAATAATATTGTGAGAATGGAGTTCTCCAATAATTTCTGAAACCTGAACTGCTATCTTAAGAACAATTTTAAAATTTATAGGTTTTTCGGCAATAACTTTATCAAGCGATTCTCCCCCAGAATCTTCTAAAACTAGCGCAAATCCATTCTTATGATTCTCAAGTCCTAGGGTTTTCACAACTCCCTTAGCATTTAAAGCTTTAATAATTTCATATTCATTTTTTATCCTGGCAATATCTTTCGGACTTGGATAATTATTTTTAATTAATTTGAATACGAGCGATTTTTTATCCTGATGCCTTTTTCCTTGATAAACAACAGTTCTTGTACCTTCGTAGATTTTATTTGTAATTTCGTATCCTGATATTAAGACCATCACTTTTACCCTTCTTGTTTAAAAAGTCAAAGAAATCTAAAATTTCTACTAATTCATTCTTTTAATGCTACATCTACTATTGCGATCGCCTAGCGGCGCGGATGCGCGCTTCGGATGCTGCGATGATTCGGCTGTTCCCGAATCGCCGCCCTTACGAGCCGCTGTAGAGGCACTAGAGAGCGCTATTGCAGACATACAGTGAAATGGTATTTGCAAAACTGCTTTTAAACAAAAAAATACCTCACTGTTAATCTTATATATCAAAAATCTATCCCAAGATAGATACAGACGCGACGTATCGCGTCTGTATGAGAAGTTACTACCTTAAAAGATTTTCCGATACACAGTGATGCGTATCCTGGGCTTCACTCAACAGGCAGATCGCGGAGTTGGCTTAAAATGGGGATATACCTCAGTTTCAAATAGGTCCTGGATTTCTTGAGACTTTTGCTTCACTAAGTTCTTGTAATCCTGACGCACAGGGATGTTGTACGTGGCTGTGCGGGGGGCGATTTTTTCCAACCACGCTGTGTGAATCGTCAAGCTAAACTTCAGTGAAGGATGGCTCAATCTACACCGGGGACCATCCTCCAGATTTTGAGCATCGAAAATCCAAATTTCGTTGCCGTCTGGCGTGAAAACAGTGCAAACAATGTAACCATCGGTTGAACTGTCTTCTGAACTCTCTTCGCCGTTGCGGCGTGGCATAAACTGCGGCGAACTGACAATATAGCCAGCAGGGAACTGATAGCGATCGCCAATCTTCAGCGACTCCTTCGACGATGTGTTTAACCGGAACAAAGAAGCGGGTATACCAGCCTCTGCAAGGCGAAGCATCTCCGTCCGCGGTACTACCCGGTACTTGTAGTCTTTGTACAGGTCGAAGACAAACTGCGTCAGCAACTGCTTCCATAGCCCAAAAGAGATCCAGTAAAGATTATCCAGATGTTTCGGAGGCTTGCCATCAGGCAAGAGACTGCGATAAGCATAGAGTCCTACGCCCCAGGTACACTCAGCATCGGAAATTACCTTCGACTCCAAAATTTGACCGCTTTCTCCATCAATTACATAGCGTCCCATCCGGCTGATGTCCATCTCATCGTGTTGCATCCCACACAGGCGAGACGGGACAGAAATCTTAGGATTGTAGGCAGAGACATCATACTCGCGGAGCCATTCAGATACATCCCAAGCACAAATATGAGATGCGTGGAGGGTAATGTTTCCATCTGGATTCGCATAATCCAACAGAAAATGAGCCGCTTCCAGGGGAATCACAACCCGTCGTGCGACAACTTCAACTTCTTGCTGACTGCACGCTGGGCGCTGTCCCGCTTTCAAGTCAGCGCGGCGCACGATGTACACGACAGAATCAGCTAACTCTCGAAGTGTAAGTAAGTCTCTGATGAGTCTTTTGGTCGCCTTACTTTTGGGGATAGGGTTACTGAGCAACTGCTCTACCCCAGTCGTGAAGGCTGTGTCCATCAGCACCAGATAATCTTCTGTCAACCCAATCTGATGCATAGTTTGCTTAATCTTGACGGGGGTTCTATCTGGTAATACCAGCTTCCAGCGCTCTAAGTTATTTACACCATCCCAACGGATCAAATAGACGAAATCTTTAAATTCTATGTTGGTAGTTCTCTCAAGCAACCTCATATAAAATTCCAAGAGATTTTGAGAGATGGTAGAGAATGTCTTGAGAAAATCTTGCACAAAGTCTTGCGCTTCGATAAACCGGGCAAGTTCTTTGAGGAGTTCCTCGATTTGTTCTGGAAGTTCATCCAGATCGTAAATTAAGGGAATGGTTTGGAGAATATTCGCTACTGATTTACCGTAATTGACCGTAAACATTTCGCTTTTTTTAGGGTCAAAAACCGGATGTGCTGTACTCAAAACGGGTGGAAAGGGAAACTTCAAGGAAGTTTCGGATTGCCACTCTGTATTGGCTCCGATCGGAGTTACAACCTCCAGCGTTTCGGTATCAATTTCGTAGGGACGACCAGCATCATAGGTTACTAGCAGACGCTCGTTGGCATCGTCTCGAAATTTAATGGGCAGAAAAGCTGTATTCAACTCGTTGCGGAAGCCAAGAGAAAGAGAAAATCGCGAAATGCCATGATTGCGAAATTGATACTTGACATACTCGCTGCCAGGTCGGGTTGCCTTATCGGCGTAGTAACATGGCGGTTTAACCAGCCGCGTTTTCAACCCCACTTCACCTTGGCGATCGAAGTCAAGCCGATAAATCATCCCATCGCCACCTAAAAGGGATGTTCCGTCAGCATCTGGAGCATCTCCGGAGTTGACAGAGCCTACTGGCGCAACGATAAAGACGTGACCCTGCAAATCATCTGGTAGCTCTCCATGAATCTGCATTTTGATGTCGCTGAGTTCGTAGCGATTTGCCGTCATTATTGACTCTGGAACTGGCGGACAGCAGCCTGGTACAGATGAGATTGAGTCAAGAATTGGTTCTTTCATGTTATGGCTGTCTAGGTCTCTATTGAAGGAAGTAAAATACTCAAGAAATTGCTGAAAGTAATCCATTAACAAACTTACGCAATGTGAAACTTCTTCTTAGCCCTCCTAAAAAGTAGGGTTAGGGGAGTGCAAACGTAATACCATTAGGGCTTATCGATGCAAAATTTGAATTGTTGTAACTGCCTAGATGCAAGGCTTTCACAATTCAAATTTAAAATCTCAAATGGTATAAACTGTACCAATTTAGATTCTCCTTAAAAAAGAAGAGTTCTAATCTCTAAAGCTGTACATTGCGTAAACTTGACTCCTTTGAAACTGTCTGGCTTTTTGCATAGCCGTTTCAGCATCGGAGATTATCCAATTTGCTCATGAAACTGTATATCTAGGCTGTGTTGAATCCGAGCGTTTTCAAAGCGATACAGAAACTCCTCTGTAGATAACTGATATTTACCTACAAATTCCTAGAGTCATTTTCCGTTCGCTGGATATTATTTTTAAGCGATGCTCATACCCAGTCGCCGCGCGATCGCAATCTAGCGCAGCACGATCCTCGATTATCTGTTTTAACAAGTCTGGGTAATTGCAGATAATCTTGACAGCCCTATTAATTTGTTTTGGAACAATTAATGATATGTAAGGTGAGCGTTGCCCACCCTACAGCTTACTGTTTAAGCGCTAAAGTATTTAGCTGCGGGGTGATAGGCGATAATCGCAGTCGTAGATTGTTCGGGGTACAGTTGTTCGCTTTCATCCATGTGAAGGTTGATGCGATCGCTCCCCAGTAACTCCAACAACTTATACTGATCCTGAATATTCGGACAAGCCGGATATCCAAAACTGTACCGAGAACCTTGATAACGCTGCGCCAGAACATCCCGAATCTTATCCGGTTCTGATGCACCCAAGCCTAACTCCCGGCGGATGCGGGCGTGAAGCCACTCTGCCACAGCCTCCGCCGTTTGTACCGCCAAGCCGTGGAAGTACAGATAATCGCTGTATTGATTATTTGCAAACAACTTCTGCGCGAATTCCGTCGCAATATCCCCCACCGTCACCGCCTGCATCGCAAACACATCAACGTGTCCCGACTCAATAGGTGCAAAGAAATCAGAAATACACAGACGACGCATGGACTTCTGACGAGGGAAATTGAACGTCGCAACAACATTCTTCTCCCTCTCTTCTTTCGCATCTTTACGATTCATAAATTCCGGATCGTACAAATGCAAAGAATTTCCCTTAGCCTGACACGGAAAATACCCGTAAACAACTTGCGGATGTAGCAAATTCTCCTCTACAACCCGCTGTTTCCACTCCTTCAAAATTGGGTAAACTTTTTCCTCTAAAAACTGATTGTACTCCTCGCGAGACTGTTCCTGCGGTTTGCGGAATTGCCACTGTCCAGCAATCAAGGCCTGCAAATCCAGATACTCAAATACCTCCTCTAATGGAATATCTTCAAACTGTAATAGTTTCGTACCCCAGAAAGGCGGAACCGGACGCTCAATTTCAATCGCCACAGCCTCAGAACGCCGCGTATCTACTTCTACGGGTTGAGCTTCTTGAGTGCTATTTTCTAATGGCACACGAGACGCCTCCTGTACAATAGGCGCATGACCATTTTCCTCAACTTCATCCAAAAATCCCTGCAAATCATCCCAATTTCCAGAAGATTTTGCAGGCATTAATTTATCCATAAAATGCAGATCTGAAAAAGCATCTTTTCCGTAAATCACCTTACCCTTGTAAGTATTTTGGCAATCTTCATGGACAAATTTAGGAGTTAGCGCTGCACCCCCTAAAATGACTGGAACCGTAATTCCTTTTTGATTGAAAACCTCCAAGTTTTCTTTCATAAAAGCGGTTGACTTCACCAGCAAGCCGCTCATCGCAATACAATCAGCTTTGTGTTGCTCAAAAGCATCAACGATATTATCAACGGGCTGTTTGATGCCAATATTAACTACCTTGTAACCGTTATTTGACAAGATGATATCCACCAAGTTTTTACCGATGTCGTGAACATCTCCTTTGACGGTAGCAATTACTACAGTTCCTTTGGCATTATTTCCAGCATCTTTCTTTTCCATGAATGGCTCTAGATATGCCACGGCTGCTTTCATGGTTTCCGCCGATTGCAATACGAAAGGCAACTGCATTTGTCCGGAACCAAACAACTCCCCTACTACCTTCATGCCATCTAGTAGGAAGGTGTTAATGATATGCAGAGGCGCATATTTCTCTAAAGCTTTGGTGAGTTGATCCTCTAAACCGATGCGTTCGCCGTCGATAATGTGACGCTTTAGACGTTCTTCTACAGGGAGATTTTCATCACCAGAGCGATCGCGCTTCGTCGTTTTCCCTTCAAACAGCGTTGTCAATTCTCCCAGCGGATCGTAGGTGCAGATGTCCCCATCAAATTGCCGCTCATCGTAGATTAACTTGCGGCAGACTTCTTGATGCTCTGGCTCAATTTTCGCGAGGGGCAGAATTTTATTAGCACTGACAATTGCCGCATCCATGCCCACCGCCATCGCTTCGTGCAGAAACATGGAATTCAGGACGACTCGCGCCGCTGGGTTTAAACCAAAGGAAACGTTAGAAACCCCCAAGATAACGTGGCAACCGGGAAGTTCCTCTCGAATGCGGCGGATGGATTCAATGGTCGCTCTTCCATTCGCTCGGTCTTCTTCGATACCCGTAGAAATCGGCAGGGCAAGGGTGTCAAAAAATATTTCGTGGGCGGGAATGCCATATTCGACAGCAGCACGATAGGCACGTTGTGCGATCGCAAACTTTTTCTCAGCCGTCCGTGCCATCCCCTCCTCATCAATCGTCCCAATTACAACACCCGCACCGTACTTCTTCGCCAACTCTAACACCTTGAAGAAGCGCTCCTCTCCATCTTCATAGTTAGTCGAATTCAGCAGGCACTTGCCTCCGGAAACCTTTAAACCCGCCTCCATCTTTTCCCATTCTGTGGAGTCGAGCATCAAGGGTATTGTGACATTTGTTACTAGCCGTGACACCAATTCATGCATATCCCGAACGCCATCGCGCCCGACATAATCCACATTGACATCGAGGATGTGCGCGCCTTCCCGCACCTGCGACTTTGCTAAAGACACTAACCCATCCCAATCTTCTCCATTCAGCAAGTCGCGGCACTTCTTAGAACCACTCGCATTCAACCGCTCGCCCACAATCAGGAATGAATTATCCTGCTCATAAGGCTGGGCGCTGTAAATTGACGCCGCCGCAGGCTCATAACTAAAGTGGCGCTCTTTTGGCTTCAGAGTTTTGCCAATTTCTGCTAATTGTTGAATATGCTCAGGGCGCGTGCCGCAACAGCCGCCAATGATCTGCACGCCCCAATCTTCTACAAAGTGCATCAACGCCATCCGCAATTCCATCGGCGTCAGTTTGTAGTGAGCATGACCGCCAATGTTTTCGGGTAACCCAGCGTTAGGAACGCAGGAAACCACAAACGGCGAGTGCTGGCAAAGATACTTGATATGCTCAGCCATCCGATCGGGTCCTGTGGCACAGTTCAGTCCGAGAATATCAATCGGGTAACGTTCCAAAATCGTCACTACGGCGCTAATCTCAGAACCGACCAGCATCGTACCCATGACTTCCATCGTCACCGACACCATCAACGGGCGTCGTTCCCCCTTGCGCTGAAAGACTTCCTCAACCGCATTCAATGCTGCCTTGATTTGCAGCACATCCTGACAAGTCTCGACCAGAAATAAATCGACGCCGCCGTCGTAAAGCGCCTCAGCTTGCTCTTCAAAGGAAGCTTGCAGTGTGTCAAAGTCAATATGTCCCAGCGTTGGCAGCTTGGTCGTTGGCCCTATCGAACCAGCCACAAACCGGGGTTTCTCCGGTGTCGAAAATTCCGCCGCCACGCGCTTCGCCAGTTCCGCCGCCTTCTTATTTAAATAGTAGGCTTGATCCGCCAGGTCGTACTCTGCAAGCACAATCGAGGCACCGCCAAAAGTATCTGTTTCAATCACATCGGCACCGACTGCCAAAAAGTCCCGATGCACCTTCTCTACCGCTTCTGGTTTGGTGTGTACCAGATACTCGTTACAACCTTCGTATTCTGGCCCTCCAAAATCAGCGGCGGTGAGGTTTTGGGTTTGGAGGTTAGTTCCCATTGCGCCATCGAAGACGATGACAGGACGTTCAGGACTGTGGAGGCGAGTCAAGAAGGGGCTGGTCATAGATGGCGGCGTCTTTAGAATAGGTAGTTGCGTTAGGCTTTGAACGATCAGCTTAATCTATTTTGCAGACTTTCTCGTTTTCGGAAGTAACTAAAACTATGAAAGTGCAAGACTGTAACGACGTCTTTTGTTCCATAGCAGTCATTTCCTCAAGAAGTCAGAATCTATTTTAACCGAGATTAGTAGTTTAATTGAGCAAAGCTAAGCCATCAGCCTGAAACCTGCTTTGCATTTATTTAAGGCAAGACTTAGACAAAATTTGCAAAATCCCGGCTCCGAGGAAGGGGAGAGATCGCGTCTTCCAGTCAGGTTGAAGAAAGCCTGAGTAGACTTTTATAAAGAATTGATGAAGAAAGCGATCGCTCCTGATTAAACTGCTTTTTTTATTAGTAAAAACAAGAGTTTTTGTGAAAATTAAATTATGCTAACTTTGCATCTAGAAGGGGGTTTCCTGTCGTTATGTACCCTGACCATCGTTTTCCCCTTAAATCCCTGTTTTCAAGGAAGATTTTTCCGATTCTCCTCAAGTTATCGGGGAATTAGGGGAATTTTAGGTCTGGCAACTTATTTAGGCGATCGCTACTTGCCCCTCGCTCTCCCTATCCTGTGTTTTATACTAAGCATGAATACTTACCTACATTGAAGGAAGCAGCTAACGCTTGCCAGTGTAGTTAAACTGAGATAACAACGCAGCAACAGCGCCCCAATGTAGCCTATGTCTCCTGTTACTTTTGACCGCACTCCCTGTGTTTTACTTGTCGAAACCGACGAAATTCTTGTCCAACGTGTCAGCATGGATTTGCGAGAGGCTGGATATACAACTGTGGTTGCACCAGACACCACCAGTGGTTTTCATCAAGCTTGCGAACTTCAGCCAGCTTTAGTCGTCGTAGATCGAGTGCTAACAGGAGATTCTGGACTGAAATTGTGCAACCAACTGAGGAATGCCGGTTCTCGCGTGCCAGTGCTGCTGTTGATGGCTCGCGATACTGTAGAAGATCGAGTTGCTTGTCTAAATTCGGGTGCCGATGACTACTTCCTCAAACCCTATCGCACAGACGCTTTTTTGCAACTGGTGCGCCTCTACTTACAGCCGGAAGCGGGTGCTAGCGAACAGTTACGGTTTGGCGAACTGGTTTTAGACTTGTCTACTCGCAGAGCGATGCGGAATGGGCGAGTAATTGACCTGACAATGAAGGAATTTGAACTTCTAAAATATATGATGTCGCATCCCCGTGAGGTTTTAACCCGCGAACAGATTCTAGAAAATGTTTGGGGATACGACTTTATGGGAGAGTCGAATGTGATTGAGGTGTATATCCGTTATTTGCGTCTCAAAATCGAAGAAGAGGGCGAGAAGCGCCTGATTCAGACAGTGCGAGGTGTCGGATACGTTTTGCGGGAAGCTTAGGTTTTGAGTTTTGGGCGTAAATATCAAGGATTAAGGATGAATTTGGACTGGAGAGAGCAGCGCTTAGGCACATCTGCCAAAAGCGATCGCAATGTGAAAAAGCAGGCAAGTTTAGTCGTCATGATGCTGGCAGTTTTGCTGATGGGATGTTCGGCATCGGTGCCATCAACCTCCTCTCAGAGTGGGGAACCCGCGCAACCATTGCAGCAGGCGTCGCCAGTATCAGCACCGACATCAGCACCGACGACCCCTGCACAACAAGCGCACTCATCACCGGAAGCATCACCCGCACAGAATAAGAGGGGTCAAACTTTGCCAATTTCAGCCAAGGCAACGATGGCAGGTCAGGTGATTCAGCTAGAAGTAGCGCGGACTCCCCAACAACAGCAAATGGGGTTAATGTACAGAACATCTTTGGCGGACGATCGCGGGATGCTCTTTCTTTTCAATCCACCGCAACCGATCAATTTCTGGATGAAGAATACCCTCATCCCGCTGGATATGGTTTTTATGCTGGATGGAGTGGTGAAAGAGATCGTTGCCGATGTCCCTCCCTGTAAAACCAGTCTTTGCCCCACCTATGGTCCCAATACGCCCGTTAACCAGGTGATTGAACTCCGGGGAGGACGCGCTGCGGAACTCGGTTTGAAGGCAGGCGATCGCGTGACCATTCAGTAACTCAATACTAAGACAGACCGACTTTCTGGCTGTCTTTTATAGTCCTTATCGAAACGATTTAAAAATTTACTCGTTCTTTTAACCTATTTGTCGCAAAAATAAGCTACTCTTTCCCAAGAGAGAGTTTAAGACTGCAAATTTCAATTATTGTTACGCTTAAACCTAGATTCTCGCTTCCAGAGACATGGTTCTTCCAAGAATGAGAGTGCTTTGCCTGGAATTTGGTGTGAGGTGAGAGGCATAGACGCTCTAGGCAAGCAAATCTCTCCTAATACAGAGGGATTTCAGTGAATTGCTAAAGAAAATATTAAGCAAAGTTCACTAGCAACAGTCGGCTAAGATTTCAGAAAAAAGGGGAGTGAGCCTAAGTTTTTAGTCTTATTCTCTAGGTCAGCCCGGAAGGGATGCCTAAAGTCCTGAATCTAGTATGAGCATTCTTCTGTTAATACCCATACCGGCTGCCGTAATTGTCACACCAGGCTGGTGATCTGAAACACTAGCGTTACAGTGAGTAGCGGCAAAATAGTATAAAAGGAGTCGAGTAAAGGTGGACAGATAAAATACTGACTACCGTTACTCAACAAACCAAGGTTTAAATTACAAAATAGATTCAACAAAGGGGGTAAAAGCCATCATGGCACCTACGAATTTTTCTCGATTTCTCCGTTTTCTTCAAGAAGATTTAGCAATATCTAAGGCATCGATTGCGATCGCTTTGCGGCGTCGGGAACAAGATCCTGGCCCATTGCCAATGATTCTATGGCAATACGGTTTAGTAACGTTGGAACAGTTAGATCAAATCTATGACTGGTTGGAAACTGCATAAGGCTTGATGATTCGGCGAGGAGCAAGAAAGTCATGTCAGAGCAATTGGGCGTCGGTACTTTCCCGACCCATCCGCGAAGACTTAAGAAATGTTCTCAATTACAATTTACTTCACCAAAAAGAGCGGGTCAAATATTTGACCCGCTCTTTTTATTTGTTAGTTTTTAAAAGTTAGTTTTCCTTATAATCTGCCTTTATAAATGCTCCTTGGCAATGAGCGATCGCTTTTATTATCATCCCTGTTAAACGAAGAACAACAACGTGCTGAAAGATTAGCGGAACGCTTACGCCAGATGGGGGTTAATCCTGATGAAGTGTAGTTGGTGAAGAAGGGGACGCGATCTCAGTTCCCAAAATCTCTAACTTGTGGATAGGGGAAGAGATAGAGAAGGGCGATCGCTGTGCATACTCCAAATTTGACTTGACTCAAACGCGATCGCGTTTGAGTTGCCGCAGGCAGTAAGCCAGTGGATACACGACGAACAAAGTCGTATGCAGACTCTCCAAGCCTGCATACGCAGGCTTTGTTTGTGTAGCCGCGACTTCAGTCCTTGGGCAATTAGAGCCTCTTGCCCAAAATCTAAAATTCTTATCCAAGACTATTGGCAAATCTCGAAAACGGGGTTAAGCTAATTCCATGAACCTTACATAAGGTTTTTGGAAAATAGCCAATGTCAAAAATTGTTTATGATGTCATCCAGCGGTTTGAGGTAGAAAACGGCATCCCTCGACTGGTTTCAACAAATATCCAGGTGATTCAAGGCGGAGAAGATTTGATGTCCTTAGCCATCAATCTGCTAAATCAACTTGGTTTCGACGAAAAGTTTAAGGTAAGTCAGGCATCTCAATACCTAGGGTATAGACTCAAAAATCCAGCAAAAGGAGCTAAACGCTATCAACTTGTGTTAGCCCAACGCAAAGAGGGTTTATGTATATCTATTCCTAAAGATATTTTAGAGGGACATATTCTAGAAATAGGTTATTGGGTAGACATTGAAGACGATCCGGGTGTTACTCTTTCACCAGTAGGAATAATCTGGGTTTTACCTAGTAAGAAAGATATCTTCTTAAACTCACTTCCTGTTGAATACTGGGATGTAATCCAAGTTCAAGAAAAGACAATGGGCACGGTTAGTCTTAATAAATGTAAATTGGTTGGCGAGGGTATTTATGATTTTTGCTCTGTCATTCCCGACAGCGAAATTATTTCTAGAGATGAAGTTCGGATTGAAGCCGTGAGTGACAATAGCAGTTACCTGATGCTCAATGAAGATAAACTTTTTCCATATACTTGGCAGGCATCTATAACGTCCAGTGAAGTCCTCAAAGAATTTATTGGTTACTTTGCAAAAATATTAATGGAGCAATAGTAATGTCTGTAAAACCAAAGAGACTTATTAATCCTTATGAGGAAAGGATGCTGGAGTTTCTACAAACCTGTGTAGAAGTAAATTATAAAATCCATACACAGGTAAGCTTATGCCAATTTTGTGAACTAGATAGTACCCTGGACTGGCAATTAAGAAAATTTCTCTTTAGCTCCAGCGTTGATGCTTTAATAACAGACTATGATTACAAACCTTGTTTAGTCGTAGAGTTTCAATCCCAATATCACGACTCTGCTGAAGCAAAAGAGCGTGATAGAAAGAAGGCGACTTTACTAGCTATTGCAGGTGTTCCCTTACTTTATTCACGGGTAAAGAGTTTTGGATTATTGCATCTTTATTCTAAAGATGAAGAAATCATTTTCAATTTATTCACAGGAGAAAGGCGCGAGCTTGCCAAAGCTCTAATTAGAAAGTATTGCGAACAATCTGCTTATTGTGATGTTCTTGCAGCTTGGTAATCAGTAGGCGATCGCTCTCACGTCCCAAACCTCACCGAAACGCGATCGCTCTGTAGCCACTTCACAGCGTGATGCAAAACATCAAGTTTTTGAAACCTTCCAGCCCTAACCAGAGCTTGGTGGTAATATTGTCAATCAAGCTAGGGGTGCCTGGATTCACAGGCTGAGATTACACCCTTAGAACCTGAGTCCGGCTAATACCGGCGGAGGGAAGCTGTTAATTGAGGAATTCAATATGCGGACTGAATGGATCGCTAAGCGGCGTGGACAGAGCAATGTCTCTCAAATGCACTACGCCCGTCAGGGTGTGATTACTGAAGAAATGCAGTATGTAGCACAGCGGGAAAATCTCCCAGTTGAGCTGATTCGGGATGAAGTGGCGCGGGGACGAATGATTATCCCCGCCAACATTAATCACACCAATCTAGAACCGATGGCGATTGGTATCGCCTCGAAGTGTAAGGTAAACGCCAATATCGGCGCTTCCCCCAACTCTTCCAATCTGGATGAAGAAGTCGATAAGCTGAAGCTGGCAGTCAAGTATGGCGCTGATACCGTCATGGACTTGTCCACCGGCGGCGGCAACCTGGATCAGATTCGCACAGCAATTATCAACGCCTCGCCCGTTCCCATCGGCACGGTGCCAGTTTATCAAGCCTTAGAAAGCGTCCACGGAACGATTGAAAACCTCACCGCTGATGACTTTCTCCACATCATTGAGAAGCACGCCCAGCAGGGGGTAGATTATCAAACCATCCACGCTGGGATATTAATTGAGCATTTGCCATTAGTGCGCGATCGCATCACCGGGATTGTTTCGCGTGGTGGCGGCATTCTGGCACGCTGGATGTTGCATCATCACAAGCAAAATCCGCTTTATACCCACTTCCAAGACATCATCGAAATTTTCAAAAAATACGATGTTTCCTTCAGTCTGGGAGATTCCCTGCGTCCGGGTTGTCAGCATGACGCCTCAGATGCCGCTCAATTAGCCGAACTCAAAACATTAGGACAATTGACCCGCAAAGCCTGGGAACATGACGTGCAGGTGATGGTGGAAGGGCCAGGACACGTCCCAATGGATCAAATCGAGTTTAATGTCAAAAAGCAGATGGAGGAGTGTTCGGAAGCGCCCTTCTACGTGCTGGGGCCATTGGTAACAGACATTGCCCCCGGTTACGACCACATCACCTCCGCGATTGGCGCAGCAATGGCTGGGTGGTACGGTACGGCGATGCTGTGTTATGTGACACCCAAGGAACACTTGGGACTGCCGGATGCTGAAGACGTGCGGAATGGATTAATCGCCTACAAGATTGCGGCTCATGCTGCTGATATTGCACGGCATCGTCCGGGGGCACGCGATCGCGATGACGAACTTTCTAAAGCCCGTTACAACTTCGACTGGAACCGCCAGTTTGAATTGTCCCTCGACCCCGAACGCGCCAAAGAATATCACGACGAAACTCTGCCAGCAGATATTTACAAAACTGCTGAATTCTGCTCAATGTGCGGGCCTAAATTCTGCCCGATGCAGACTAAAGTGGATGCCGATGCTTTGACAGAACTAGAGAAGTTTTTGGCTAAGGAACCAGTAACCCAAAGCTAGTTATTTTCAACGCAAAGGAGCGCGCAAAGTAACACAGAGGATAATTACTTTGCGTTCTTTGCGAAAACCTTTGCGTTCTTTGCGTTTAAAAACCTTATCTGAGTTGGCGCGATCGCTCTTGAATTTCTGGAATCGAGAATACTGCCTGAAATTTTAGCCCAACTGACTGATAAAACTCCGCTCCCCCCTGCTGCCTGTCTACCAGCGAAATCACTTCATCAACGCTGTATCCGGCATCTCGCAGCCGCTCAACAGCTTTCATGGCAGATTGCCCTGTCGTGACAACATCTTCCAAAACGACCACTTTCGCACCTGTAGGGAGAATCGGGCCTTCTATATAAGCTTGTGTGCCGTGTCCCTTTGCTTCTTTGCGAATAATTAGCGCCGGTAACGGTCGATTTTCATAAGCAGAAACTACACTCACCGCCGTCACAATCGGATCGGCACCCAGCGTCAATCCAGCCACTGCCTGGGTATTCATCGGCAGCAACGATAACAAAATTCGACCTGTTGCCAAAGCTCCTTGGGGATGCAGTGTGACTGGCTTGCCATTAATGTAGTAAGAACTGCGCTGTCCCGAAGACAGCACAAAATCTCCCTCCTTATAAGCCACATGGCAAAATAAATCTAGCAGTTGCTGGCGTAGCGTTGTGAGATCGGCAGTAGCATAAGAGCCAGTTAAATCAGTCTGGGATTGGATTTCGTGGGTCATCACTAGGAGAGAAAAAGAGTAGAGCGATTACAATTTGACCAACAATCATCCTAAACTTAAACTGAAGAATAGTATTCAGCCAAAGTTGAGGGACGAGATGGGAATGCGCTTGACTAATTTCATGAGTGTATTGGTTCTCAGTGCCGCTACGACTGTCATTGCCTCTAGCGCGATCGCTCAGCCTACACTCTCTAACTCCCAGTCAGGAACTTTTAACTCGATTCCAGACTTGTTTAATCGAGCTATCAGTGAAACCTCTGGAGACTTTTTCGGCAACCAATCTTACCGACGGGATCTGAATTTCATCATTGGCCCTAGCTTTCCGGAAAACGAAATCGAGCGAGACACTAAGACAGTAGATAACCTTTACCGGGAGCTACTCTGGCAGCAAACTTCCAGTGACTTTATTATTCGCACTCCCGATCTCCCGAATCCTTTCAACTCATCAATTCTGCAAAGCCCAGCTATCAATGTAAACGTTACTGGTACTGGTAGACCCGTAACAGGCAGCGAGTTCGTGTTTGAGAATCCCCCACAGCCCTAAATCTGAAAAAGAAGAAAAGACAAACAATTTTTGCTTGTCTTTCTTCCTTCTACTTTTTTTAAAGTTCGCAGAGCGAGATTTAAACAAGGTACTAGGGCTTGCTTTTTATAGACTCTATTTTTTGAACTGAAATAGAGGTTACAACTTACTTTGTTCAGTTGCTTTCCAGCATTTGATAACCTTTGGGTTCTCAGAGGTTTTGCTGAAATTTCTGAGCAAATTAAATTACCGAGATACTTAAATTAATTAGGTTCTTGATGAGCGCGAGCCGCTAGTAAACTGCATTTATCCTGAGCGGATTGCACTTCCCCATAGAGCAATTCTAGGGAATTTACTCAAAAAATACCGAATTTATAGGAATGCGCCCTACCGGAATCGAACCAGTCTGAAGGCGAATTATGAGTTCGCTGCCTCCCCAATCGGCCAAGGGCGCGTGATTGATTTCGTTGCCAAGATTGCTGGCTGGATTGTTATTTTATACAATTATGCACACTAAGTCCACTCGAAAGCGGATGCGTAGTATGATTCCTGATAATAAATTATAAGCGCTGTTTTCTAAAATAGAGATAAATTAGCAGCGTGACATTAACCAATTCGCTATCATAGGTTCCACTGCTGTCAGTCGTAAGCTATGTATAGCAGTTGATCGGTGTCGCGGCAATTTTTGTAGCTTGAGCAACCAATGAAACTAAATTCAACTGTCGCACTTACGTTAATTTTGCTTGCTATGATGTTAGGCGCTGGCTTTGTAAGTGCGATGTGGGGGTTTACTGTAGGTCATGAAGCCCTTAAAGGAGTAACGCAGCCGGATGTGCGCCCTACCAATAAATTAGCTGGGACTAAGCGGGCAACTCCTGGTAAAGAAGGAGTAGCAATTTTGCGCGAGGTTGATATCCTGGCAAGTGTCAAAGCACAAATGAGCGGCAAGGCTAAACCTGTTATTAAGCCTGAACAGAAGGAAGCGGAAACCACAAGCGACAGCAAGCCTAACACTCCTGAGGAAACCTCTGAGCAGGACAGTAAACAGCAAAATTTCCCGATTACCAGTCAGGACAAGGGCGTGAAGCTGGAGATAGGCTCAGCGCGTCAGCAAGGAGGTTCTTTGTTGCTGAATGTGAGCCTGAAGAATGAAGGAGGGAATGCTGTACGGTTTCTGTATAGCTTCTTAAATGTAACGGACGACCAAGGTCGAGCTTTAAGTGCTGTGACTGAAGGTCTGCCAGGAGAATTGCCACCGAATGGGCAAAGCTTTTCGGGGACGGTGAGTATTCCCACGGCTTTACTGGAAGACGCTAAGCAGCTTTCATTGACTCTGACAGATTATCCAGATCAAAAACTCCATCTGAAAATGTCTGGAATTCCAGTGGTGAAGTAGGCGTTAGGTGTTAAGTGGTCGGTAATAGGAGCTGTCTCTGTATTATGACCGTACAGGGGGTAGAGGATTCTACCCACTACTTATTACCGACGACCGATTACCGACAATTCGTTGCCCAATACCCAATACCCAATACCCTGGTTACGGATGGATACCCCCGTGTTGGCGATCTTGACGGTGAATGCTTTTCCTAGGCTTACCGCGCAAGACGTTTTGCTGCGATTATTATCGGTGCTACTACTGATTGCGATTAATGGTTTTTTTGTCATCGCTGAATTTTCGATAGTTTCGGTGCGGCGATCGCGCATCAATCAACTAGTCGAAGCAGGCGATATTCAAGCAAAAACGGTTCAAAACTTGCAAGGCAGCATCGATCGGCTGCTTTCTACTACTCAACTGGGGATTACTCTGTCTAGTTTGGCTCTCGGCTGGATTGGTGAGAGTACAATGGCAATCCTCGTGTCTGCTTCAATCGCGCACTTGCCCCTATCTTGGGAGATCAAAGCAGCGATCGCTCATTCCCTTTCGGTGCCGGTTGCTTTCTTCCTGATTGCCTATCTACAAATTGTTTTGGGTGAACTATCCCCGAAATCAGTGGCACTGCTTTACTCAGAACAGATGGCGAGGTTTTTGGGACTGCCGATCAGAGCGATCGCCCGCTTTTTCAACCCATTCATCTGGATTCTCAACCAATCGACACGCTTACTCTTGCGGCTGGTAGGCATTCAGTACACTGGACAAGGCTGGTATACGCGCGTTACCCCCGAAGAATTGCAAATGATTATCACCACAGAGCGCGAATCTACGGGACTGGAAGCTGAAGAACGAGAGTTGCTCAACAACGTGTTTGAGTTTGGTGAGGTGTTGGCGGAAGAAGTCATGGTTCCCCGCACCAGCATTGCCTCTATTCCCTGTGAAGCCACTTTTCAAATCTTTCTAGATGAAATTACTACCACGGGTCACTCCCGCTATCCCGTCACAGGAGAATCCCTTGACGATATTCGCGGCATTATTTACTTCAAAGAGTTAGCTGAACCTCTAGCCAAAGGCGAACTAACTTTAGATACACCAATTCAGCCTTGGATTCGACCCGCTCGATTTGTGCCGGAAGGACAGCCTTTAAGCGAACTTTTGCCGATGATGCAGCGAAGTCACCTGGCAATGGCGATCGTTGTGGATGAATTTGGCGGCACCGCGGGGTTAGTAACAATTGAGGATTTGATTGCTGAAATTATCGGCTACGAGCCAAAAGCTGAGGATAAAGAAGAGTTAGCTGTGCAAATTTTGGATGAGCAAACTTTTCTGGTACAAGCACAGATGAATTTGGAAGAAGTCAACGAATTTCTCGATCTCAACTTGCCCTTGATTGATAAATACCAAACCTTGGGCGGCTTCGTGCTTTACCACTATCAGAGAATTCCTACCCAAGGTGAAACCTTGCGCTTTGACAACCTTGAGCTGACTATCGTTTCCGCCGAGGGTCCTCGCCTGCACCAAATTCGCATTCACCGACGAGAGGCGACAGTTGCTAGCAATGAAACTAACGGGTCTGATGTCTCAAATATGTCAGATTCAGATGGCTCAGATTCAAATGTCTCAGATGCCAAGGTTGCAGCGGATGACACCAAGAAATCAGAAATAACGAATCAGGAATCAGGATTCAGCAGAAATTTTGAATGATCGCGTTTAGATTTTCACTTGCCTCTCGTTAACGGCAGGAATATCCCCAACTTTAGTGACTCTTGGCTGCATAAGGAAGGGGATCTTGTAATCCTAGCTCAGCAAAAGCAGCTAGACGCAACTGGCAGGAATCACAGACGCCACAAGCCACTTCGCTCCCGGTATAGCAAGACCAAGTTTGCTCCCAAGGAACGCCTAGCCGATTCCCCATCTGAATGATTTCCGTTTTTTTCAGGTCTATCAGGGGCGTCATGATGCTAATTGGCTGTCCCTCTCGTCCCTGTTTTGTTCCAAGTCGAAAGACTTCCTGCATTGCCTGGATATAATCAGGACGACAATCGGGATAGCCGGAATAATCTAAAGCATTAACGCCAATATAAACCCGCTGGGCATTGATGGTTTCTGCATAAGCGAGGGCAAAGCTCAAAAAGATGGTATTTCGGGCGGGGACATAGGTCACGGGGATACTTTGATCCATTTCATCAAGCGATCGCCCTTCTGGTACGTTAATGGCACTGTCCGTGAGCGCAGAACCGCCCCAGCGACGCAAATCAAACGCCACTACCTGATGTTCTCGTATACCAGCGAGGCGAGCGATCGCTGTCGCAGACTCTAACTCGCGCTGGTGCCGCTGCTGGTAATCGAATGAGATGGCATAACACTCACAGCCATCAACCTTTGCTTGATACAGTACCGTCGAAGAATCTAGCCCCCCAGACAACAAAACAACCGCTTTCACTTCCCAGCCCCCTCATCCCCAGATTTTTACTTCTGCCAACTTTCAGATGTTCCCCACCATCACGTCTTGATAATTGACCGCTCACGGGCTACTAAATTCCTCAGTCCTCAGTCCTCAGTCCTCAGCCCTCAGCCCTCACCAAATGGACGGGAGAGAAAGTGACACATTTACCAGTTACTAATTTACAAACCTCAACAAAATGGAAGATGAGATAAATCTCACGAATTTGAGAAAGTTAGACACAGCTTTGAAATTCTTCACAAAAGAAGGCACTATGATACCATCTGGATCGTCTCAGGCGACTAAACGTTGCCGATTGATTTAATCCTAGTGGTGGAGGAGCATACAGGAGTGCAAGATAGCATGCCAGCAAGACAGCCAGACGCTCATCAGCAGCGTAACCAGCCGCAACCGATCCGCGTTGGCGTGATTGGGGTCGGTAATATGGGACAGCATCACACCCGCGTTCTGAGTCTGCTTAAAGATGTGGAACTGGTTGGTGTATCAGATATTAATGTTGAGCGGGGTTTGGATACTGCGAGTAAGTATCGCGCTCGCTTTTTTGAAAACTATCATGACTTAATCCCCTATGTAGACGCTGTCTGCATTGCCGTTCCGACAAGGCTGCATCATGAGGTTGGCATGACTTGCCTGCAAGCAGGGATTCATGTCTTGATTGAAAAGCCAATTGCTGCCAGTATTGCCGAGGCTGAATCCCTCGTCAATGCCGCAGCCGAATCGCACTCGATTCTCCAAGTAGGACATATTGAGCGGTTTAACCCGGCTTTTCAAGAACTCAGCAAAGTTCTGAAAACAGAAGAATTGCTTGCCCTAGAGGCTCATCGCATGAGTCCTTACTCGCAACGGGCTAACGATGTCTCTGTCGTCTTGGATCTGATGATCCATGATATTGACCTATTGCTAGAACTATCTGCTGCGCCGGTAGTCAAATTGACCGCCAGTGGTAGTCGTGCCTCAGATTCCGGCTATTTAGATTACGTGACTGCTACCCTAGGCTTTGCCAACGGAATTGTCGCCACGCTAACAGCCAGTAAGGTGACACACCGCAAAATTCGTCGCATTGCTGCCCATTGTAAAAATTCTCTAACTGAGGCAGATTTTCTCAACAATGAAATTCTGATTCACCGGCAAACGACTGCCAATTATATGACAGATTATGGTCAGGTGCTTTACCGACAGGATGGGTTAATTGAGAAAGTCTACACCAGTAATATTGAGCCGCTTCACGCGGAATTAGAGCATTTTGTTAACTGCGTGCGTGGTGGGAATCAACCCTCTGTAGGCGGCGAACAGGCGCTTAAAGCTTTGCGTCTGGCGAGTTTGATCGATCAGATGGCTCTCGATGGTCAGGTTTGGCAGCAACCAGACTGGGATTGTCGGTGTCTGAGTTCTCCGGCTGTAGCTGTTTCCTTCTAAAGAATTAAAAATTAAAAATTAAAAATGGAAGGTGTGTTGTAGAAGTAGCGATAATTAGCTTGAAAACCTTTTTTTTCCAAGGGTTCTACTACTAATTAACACTATGTTTTACCACTACCAAAGTAAGAATTCCACAATTTTTAATTTTTAATTTTGCATTTTTAATTGACTGAGCGATCGCCCAATTTCTTCATTAACCAGCTGATTCCCTTGAGGGCTGAGATGAATATGATCTCGGTAGAGGTTCTCTGGCTGCTCTTTTGAGTTGAAAATGGGTAGAAAATCTATGTAGGCAATGTGCTGGTTTTGGGTTAAGTCGATGAGGCGCACTCGCGCTTTTAGTTCATAATCCCGGGAACCCGGTTCGCCCAATTCCCTCTTTAGGGGCGTCATTGCGAGCAAGAAGCGGGCACCTTTTTGCTCTGCGATTGTCTGGATTTCTTGAATGGCTTTTAAATTAAAGCCAACGCGATCGCCTGATTCCGCGTTCACTACTTTCATCTCTGGTACTGGCGGTGCCTTTAACAGATAGCGGCTGAATGCCTCTACAAGCGCTAGAGGCGGTTTTTGGTCGGGGTAATTGCGATCGCGCCCCACCGGGATTGAAGTTGGCGCAGTCCCGAACAGATCGTCAGTATTAATCAGCAACACGACTACCTGAGCATCGAACGTACCAAACTGCTTTAAGTACGCTAATTCATTGCGCGGACACCAAGAGTTCGCTGAAGCGTTGAGAACTTCTATTTGCTTAAAAGTTTTACCATCAATAGAGGATTGCAACTGTTGAGTCATCATGGCTGAAAGCGTCTCAGCCTGATCTGTCCACCAGCCACCATTCGCAATGGAATCTCCCAACAGCAGCACCCGCAGCGTAGATTCAGGGCGAGTTTCCGTGATTTTTGGGCTTCGCATTGAATACTGATTAATTTCTATCAGATTGCCAAACCTGCGAGTCCGCTGATTTGGCGCTAATAAATATCCAATCTGTTCATCGGCAATATAAATCAAGGGATTTCCAAAGCCAAATAGCAGCCGCAATCCCACCTCTACCGCCAGTACCAACCCTACAACAACTGCCAAAACAATCAGCACAATTTTCACAGATAATCCCCTATGTACATAGATCGTGACCCGATCTAGCTTAAATCTTGCAGCACTTCAGTTTTGCAGTCTTAAAAGTCGCTCCCATCTTAACCCAACCCATTTATGACCCATTCGGGTGATAGACGAATCCTCCCTCAGCCGCTAACCTAGTCATGGGTTAAGATATGTTTACAAATTGTTGTCTAGCTCCGAATCAAGGAGGATCGCAGCCTTATGTCAGACTTGAACCGTGGAATTATGAAGTTCGAGGGAGCTGATAGCCCAAAAGCGATCGCTATCTCATCTGTGTTGGTTTTGGGTGGTATTGCTTTTCTTGTTTGGTGGGCACTTCACTCAGCCTACGCTATGTAACTCGCTACTAAACCGAGGCCACTACCGATGCTGATGAAGCCATAAGTTCAATCGATAGGTTATCTCAAAGCTCCTGTAAAACTTCCTTGTTCGGGAGTCACTTTGTTATTCAACCCAAAATGTCTTTCGCGTATCTTTTGCCTCAGGCTGCATAGGACTACACCAACCTTTTGCTTGACTAAAGACAAGTGAAATGTTTTCAAACCCACGGAGATGGGTTTGGTTTGTGTAGCTGCGATATGAAGTTACTGGATGCAAGATACAAGTTTTTCTAGAGTCGCTTTTTGAGCCTGACTCTGGAATTTTTTATTGGCTATTTTTCATCAAGAAAGAATTATGGCAAGCATTCGGGATATCCTCGGTTATTACCGAAAATATCGAATCGTCGCGCTTTTAAGTATTGCGGCATCTAGTCTCTTTGAAATCATCGATCTGGTAGTTCCTTACACAATTGGGCAGATTCTCAACGTACTGTCCGGTCAACCGCTGGATCGGGGATTGCAAAATGCGATCGCTCTCATCGCTGAAGTTAGCAACTTACCGGCAAATCGATTCCTTTCCCTCTCAGTGCTAATGGGATTAATCTTGTTAGTCACCGTCGTTAGAGCGCCCATTCAGCCTTGGCTCGGCATCTGGTTTCACTGGGATACAGCCTTGCGATCGCGTCGAGACCACAGCATAAAAGTCCTCGAAAAAATCGTCACTCTACCGCTAGAATTTTACGAAGAAAACAACCCTGGACGAATCGCCGGACGAGTTGCTAGAGGACTCGCTAATCACACCTGGACTTATCCTGAAGTCGCCGGACAGTTGATTCCCAAACTCGTTCGGGTGCTGGGTATCTTTGCGATGATCTGGCTAATTGAGTGGCGAATTGCCGTAATTTTCCTAATTTCCTTCATCTTCATCCTCAGCTTCACCCTCAAAGACCTCAAGCAACTGAGCGATCGCGAACAGAAACTGGATCGATATCAGGAAAATACCGAAAGTCGTACTTCGGAAATTATTACCAACATTAAAACCGTCAAAGCCTTTGCCACCGAACAGAGAGAACTGGAGCGTCAACGACAGCGCCTAGAGCGGGAGTTCAAAGTTGTTGACTACCGCATTCATAGAGGTTATGTCATCCTAGCTACTTCCCAAAGGACAATCATCCAGTTTTGTGTCTTTCTAGTACTTGGTTTGACCCTCAACGCCACCTTACAGGGAAAGATTTCACTAGGACACTTCGTTACTACGTTGACCATCTCCAGCATGGCCTACTCGGAGCTAGAACCTATTAGCAATCTCGCTGAGATATTTGCTCGTCGCTATGCCTCCATGCTCCGTTTCCACGAGTTCATGCACGTACCTGTAGGCGTAGATGCGGTCATTCTGTCTCAAACCAGAACGCAGACGGCAGAAGGAGGAACTCAGGATTCTCGTGGTTCTGAATTGTCCTATCAATTTACCGGCAAAGTCGAATTTTCCCATCTGAGCTTTGGCTATGACAGCGATCGCCCAGTTTTAGAAAACATTAACCTACTCATCGAACCTTATCAAACTGTAGCGCTGGTGGGGCGTTCGGGGTCGGGTAAGTCTACCTTAGTCAAGCTTCTGTTCCGGTATTTTGAACCCCATCAAGGTCAGATTTTAATGGATGGTCAAGACATTCGCAGTTTGGATGTCACTGGCTATCGGCGGCGTCTGGCAATTGTTCACCAGGAAGTAGATATTTTCAACGGGACGTTGCTTGAAAACCTTACCTATGGCAACCCCAAAGCTACGGTTGAACAGGTTCAGGAAGCTTGCCGCATTGCCAGAGTAGACGAAGTCATTGAGCATCTGCCGCAAGGGTACTACACCGTTGTTGGAGAGCGGGGAATGCGGCTGTCTGGGGGACAACGACAGCG
The DNA here is from genome assembly GCF_039961855.1 of Trichocoleus sp. Lan. Classification (NCBI taxonomy): domain Bacteria; kingdom Bacillati; phylum Cyanobacteriota; class Cyanophyceae; order Leptolyngbyales; family Trichocoleusaceae; genus Trichocoleus; species Trichocoleus sp. Lan. The sequence goes on from NZ_JAMPKA010000009.1 coordinate 77,520, forward strand.
CTTGGGAATTGCTAGGGCACTCTTGGTCGATCCAGATATCCTCATCTTTGATGAAGCAACTTCTAGCCTCGACTACGAATCTGAGCGCTCAATTCAGTTAGCAATGCGTAGCATCCTCGGCACCCGCACCACCATTATCATTGCTCACAGACTTAGTACCATCCGGGAAGCAGACAAAATTGTAGTTCTCGATCAAGGTCAAATTGTAGAAGTCGGCAGCCATGCTGAACTACTGCACCGCAAAGGAATTTACCGACGTTTGCACTCCCTACAAGAAACAGGTGAGCTACTCTAAAGTTAAAAGGAAAAAGGCAAAAGTGAAAAATCTTTCTTTTTCCTTTTGCTTTATAACTTTTGCCTTTTACAGCATCCCGTGATTGTTTTACCCGTTCAGTCATATATTCTAGTTACTTCCGATCTGGGTCCCCTTTTAGGAAGTGTTTGGCTCGATATCGCGGTGCTGGGATTGATGCTTTTGCTTTCTGCTTTTTTCTCCGGCTCGGAAACGGCGATTACAGCCCTCGACAACCTTAAACTCAGGGCGCTGATTCAAGAGCAAGGAGACCCGCGCCGGATGTTTGCGCTGGTCTTAGAAAATCGGGGTCGGTTTATCACTACCCTCCTAGTGGGTAACAACCTGGTTAATAATTTTTCAGCAATTCTGACCAGTAACTTATTTGCCCTCTGGTTAGGGAATGCAGGATTAGGAATTGCTACTGCTGTTGTTACTTTTCTAGTGCTGATTTTTGGAGAAGTTACCCCTAAATCTCTGGCAATCAACAATGTGATGCCAGTTTTTAAGTTTGCCGTTCGCCCGATTTACTTGCTATCTATCGTTCTCGGCCCGCTCATTTATTTATTTGAGCAAATTACTCAGCGGGTAATTCGCCTGTTTCAGGGGGGTGTTGTTCAAGAGGGAGAGTCTTTAAGAGACCTCCATCTGATGATTGAAATTTTGGGAGGCAAGGGGCATCTGGATTTACACAAACACCAGCTGCTGAACAAAGCCTTGATGCTAGACAGTCTCAGCACCCGCGATCTGGTTAAGCCACGGATTGACATGAGGACAATCTCTCATGAAGCGACGTTGCAGGAGTTTGTGAATCTGTGTCTGGAGACAGGATATTCCCGTATTCCCGTGCAGGAGGAGTCTAAGGATCAAATTGTCGGCGTTGTTCACCTGAAGCGAGCGCTCCAGCATCTGAGGTTTTTGAAAAAAGAAGGGATTGATAATGGCTTGGTGACAGAGGCGATGGACCCGCCAGTATACGTGCCGGACACTAAACGAGCCGCCAATCTACTGAAGGATATGTTGCAACAACGCCTTCACATTGCCATCGTCGTCGATGAGTATGGGGGCACGGTGGGGTTGATCACGCTGGAAGACATTCTGGAGGAGCTGGTTGGCGAAATTTACGATGAAAGTGACTTTCCCAGTCGAGCGATCGCTACGAGAAATGCCACGCGCTCTGGTGGCGGCTGATTCAGAGGACAGGGATCAATGTAGGAGTAAGCAATGTAGATTCCCGCTCTCATCGTCTGACTTGCACTGCCCGTCACTTTTTCCACAGCTATAAAATCAATTTTCAAAAAACTTTTGCATTTTCTAAACCTTGTGCTACGATTATTAATCGTGGAACAAATGGGTCGATGCCCGAGTGGTTAATGGGGGCGGACTGTAAATCCGCTGGCTATGCCTACGCTGGTTCAAATCCAGCTCGGCCCACCACGCAACAAAAGTTCTAAGTCATAAGTTTTGAGTTATTCTTTAATTAAGATAACCGACTCAAAATTTAACGTTTATAACTTATAAAACTGCCCGTGTGGCTCAGTGGTAGAGCACACCCTTGGTAAGGGTGAGGTCACGAGTTCAATCCTCGTCACGGGCTTTTTCAGCAAATGACTTAATCAAAGTTTTATTCAAATGAGCTTACTTCAGAAGTCATGTTTCTGGAGATTCTACCCAATCTTTTAGATATCCAGGAAGTATCTTCTTCATGAGAGTACACGCATCGCTCTCTAACTAGAGATATGCAACTGATAACTTATTTTCTGACCGCTTTTAAAGAGTCTAGAGGTGCTATAGATGAAAAACTTTAGCAGCTACAGATAGGATGATTAAATCGCATATAAGCCATGAGCGGCTTGATTTGTCACTAGCTAAATACACGTCATACATTGCAGAATCCTGTGGCAGTATTGATGAATTCAGATTCCTACAAGCAAGAATGACAATTTACCACCTATTTACATAATTCTTAGGTTCCAAAAATATAAGGGGCTCCTAAAGCAATAGATGACTCGCAATTTCTCTAATCGAGCTTTGACAAAAATACTAAAAAAACTCGTGTAGAGTGTCGCTAACCCTAAAAGAGTTGGCTGATTCTAATCGATCGTGCTTTATAGCCAAAAATTAACTTGGTTGTGGCGGTATTAAGAACAGGTCACGAGCTATAAACCTTATGATGATAACTACGCTGGTGTTGTTGCCTTGCGCCCCAAGACAAACGCATCTTATCTGTGAAATACCTACTCGACAAGGGGTTCAAGCATTTAGGCTTAAGGCTGAGCAACTGATAAAATTCCTACGGGGAGAGACATCCAGCATTTTAGATGCGTTTTCCCTGCCTTATGCACCTTTATTACCCAATTTTTGAAAATAAGGATTTTTATTGAGTTAAAACGGGTGCGGAGGGACTCGAACCCCCGACAAACTGCTTAGAAGGCAGCTACTCTATCCACCTGAGTTACGCACCCACATGAAAATGGATCGCCAAACTTGGCTCTGTCGTAGATTGTATCTGTGCCGAGTGCTGCAAAGCAACCCAGAAAGCCAAAGCTTTCCAAATATATCGCTCAAGCAGCTTTAAGCTCAATGTAAACTAGAAACCAACATACCCAGACCTTTGGATACGATAGTGTATTAGTCAAGGCGATAGGCGCTACGCGGACGCACTCGCGGCGTTGTCCGATTTTATCCCAGCACCAGGGCTGGATCGCGCCCTTATATAGTTTCGTGGCGATCGCTTTTTAGCCGCACCACGCCCCCGGCCAAGTCAGGAGTCATTTGCCAGTGTCATGTTTATTCTGAAACGGCAGGATGTTGAAATTTCTAGCATTCAGCACCCCAAGCGGGAGCAACAGATCCCGATTCTCACTTATCAGGGGCAAACCTTTCGCTTGATCAGTGTATTTGCAGCTAATCAAGCAGAAGAAGCCAGAGCCTTTTGGCGAGACCTTACCGATAACCGTGGCAAAGCCTGCGTTTTGCTGGAAGAGCCAGATCGGTATAGCGTCTGGGGCAAAATTCGTCTAGATCAGCTGGCTGCGGAGGCTAGTAGTGACGTCAAAATTGTCCTTCTCGCCCAAGCTTGCCTTTTGTTGCTCCAGGCGGTTTACATAGACGTTGAAGACCTATTAGGAAACAGACAAGCCGGATTATTTCAAAAAGACCTTAGCGATGTCTTCCGTCAGTGGCACTTTCCCAGTGCGGATGGGCCGGAAGCTGTGAAAAACTTGCTAACAATGGACCCTTTGAGTAGCCTCCAAATTCCCCCTTGGGAGGAACATCATCTGATCACCTTGTTACAAGAACTGCATCGCTTGGGTAAGGAATATTTCGGCAATACCCACTTTGCCCAAGGAGTAAAGGATACATTACAAGATATGCAACCAGGAGAGCGGTCTCAGTTCCTGGAGTGGCTAAATCAATCTCCCCTAGGTAAGCTGTGGCGCTAATCTAAAAAATGTTTGGGAAATATGCCAAAGCTTGCATTAAGATGAGACACTTGCGCTTCTTAAAGGAGATTTGTTAGCAGATTATTAATTGAATTGCATTTGCGATTAAACCTTGCGTGCATCCTTGTTTTGAAAAACTATGAGCAGTTCTTTAGAAAAGTCATCGGAAAAAGTATCCGGTTTACAATCCCTTCTGAGCGTACAGACAGTAATCGTTGCGGGAATAATCTGGGGTGTGCTAGCGCTACTGTATTTTCTGCTGTTTAGCATTTCTGCGCCCGGAGAGGAGCGTCCGCTTTGGTACTCGATTGGAACTTACATTTTTGAAGAGGTAGCTTACCTAGGCGCAGCAGTGCTGTGTTTTAGAAACTGGCGCAGTCCCCAGATTGTTAGCGGACGTAACGTCTGGCTGGGATTTGGACTGGGGATGTTGTGCTATTTTCTCGGGAACCTGTTGTTTTGCTACTGGGAACTGGTTTTACACCAAGAACCCATTGTGTCACCTGGGGATTTGTTTTTTGTCCCTGCCTATTTATTTCTTGCCTGGGGAATGATTTTAGCTGTCATCTCACGGCGACTGAATCTAGAAGTTTGGCAGTGGGCAACCGTTGCAGCGATCGCAGTTGCCGGAATTGCCTTAGCAGTCTGGTTACAGGTTGCCTCCCCGAATAATGCATCCGCTGCAACCCCACCTTTACCCGTAGGAACAACACAGGGAACAACACAGATAGCGAAGGCGACTTCACCCAAGAAAGCGATCGCTGCCACCAAAGCACCAGCCGTCAATAAAACCGCTACTGTGGTGAAAACAGCACAAGCAAAACCCTCTGCTCCTACTGGAGAAAATCAGGCTCCAGCCTGGGTTCTATCAGTAGAAAAATTTCTAGAGCCATTAGGGACCTTTTTGAACATTTTTTACGTTGTTAGCGATATCTTTCTGTTGATCGTTGCCTCGACCGTATTGCTAGCCTTTTGGGGGGGTCGTTTTTCTCAGTCTTGGCGGATGATTGCTGGGGCAGCTTTTTCATACTACGTTGCTGATATGTGGCTGAAATACGCCGATAAGTTCATTGGTGATGATTATCAAAGCGGAGGACTATTGGAAGTATTTTGGGTCTTCAGCGGCGTCCTGTTTGCCATTGGCGCTGTCCTGGAATTTGATACATCCAGTCGTTCCCGTCGTAGCGGACGCAAACGTGCTTAGGAAGTAGCATGAGTGTGAGAAAACTCTCCGAATTAGATAAGCGCGACATCCTCAACCTGTATCGACAGCCAGGAGAGACAACCTCAACCCTGGCTAGTCGTTATGATGTCAGTAATTCAACGATTAGCCGTCTTTTAAAAAGTCGTCTATCAGAGCCAGAATATGAAGCCCTAATCCAGCAAAAGCGAACCAATCGCTCCCATTCAATTTCCGAACCTGCCACTGAAGCTGACGACGAGCCAGTAGAAACATCGCTGACCGCATCGGTAAAGAGCGAAGAATCCTTTCCCCACACTCAAGAATCGTTTGCAGATATTGATAGTGAGGAATCAGTAGAGGCAAGCCCTACCGCCCCACGGAGGCGTCGCAGGCGCTCCTCAGTCTCTACAGAGGAAGAGAGGGCACAAGAGCAAGAAAACATTCCTTCCGAAATTTTCCCTGGGATCGATTCTTCTCTGCCACTTTTTCAGCTGGCTGTGGATGCCGCACCAAGTAACAACCCCGATCTACTTGATAACAATTACAGTGCAGAAGCCAGTGTCATAGAAGAGATGCTGGGGGAAGACCTGACGGATTTAGAAGACGACGAGGACGAGGACGACGAGGATGACGACGACGATTTAGAAGATCTCCAAGACGAAGACGACTGGGATGATACGCCAACTCTAGAAAGTCCGATTCCAGCAGGAACCTTTAAGCGACAAAACCGTGCTAGCGTTCAAGTTTTACCGCTGTCTAACGCGGTGCTTCCTAAAACCTGCTACTTAGTTGTAGACCGAGCAGCAGAATTAATCGCTAGACCCCTGCGAGAGTTCAGCGATCTCGGACAAATTCCTGCCCAAGAAGTTCAACAGAGAACACTGCCAGTTTTCGATAACCATCGGGTAGCTCGTAGGTTCTCGAACCGCACCCAACGAGTGATTAAAGTTCCAGATGGCAGGATGCTTCAGAAAACTTGTTCGCAACTGCAAGCTAAGGGAATTACTCGCTTGCTGATTGATGGTCAAGTTTATTCGTTATAAGAGGCAGTGGTGAAACGCCGTCAAGTTCTCAAACAGCTGCTACAAACATCCGGCGGGCTGATTGCGGCTAGCTTGCTCCCAGGCTGCCAGTTAACAGGGTCCGTAGAGCCGCTGTTTTTGCTTGACCTGCTCAAGCCAGACTCAAAACTGCCAGAACACCTGCTCACGCCATTGAGCGAATTTTATGTGCAATCTTATGCGTTGCCGCCTAGGATTAACCTTGACAACTGGCGGTTAAAGGTTACGGGTGCTGTTGTCCGGCCGCTGACGCTGACCTTTCAGGACATCATGGCAGCGCCGCAGGAAAATTTCTATTTGACAATGGAATGCATCGGCAATCCCACTGGCGGCAACCTGATTGGAAACGCTCAGTGGACGGGTACCCCTTTGCTACCTTTTCTAGAGCAAGCTGGTGTTAAATCAGAGGCGATAGAATTTAGGCTGCACGGAGCTGATTCCTACGAAACAACATTGCCAGTTGCAGAAGTCATGAGACAAGAAGTGCGACTGGTTCACCAGATGAATGGCGAAGCTCTCAATCAGTCGCATGGCTATCCTTTACGCATCATTATTCCCGGTCACTTTGGTCAGAAGCAACCCAAATGGCTAGTCGAGATTGAAGCTGTCAGCAGCCAGAAGCGAGGTTTTTGGGAACGTCAGGGCTGGTCTAATACCGCAGAAATTCCTACTCATGCGCTGATGCGCCAAGTACAAAACACTCGCGTTTGGAACAGGCAGCATCGGGTGCATTTGGGGCGCACGGGTGAAATAGGTTGGGAAAGCGGCATTTTGATTGCTGGTGTTGCCTTGGACAAATCTAGTCCGATTACAGCCATTGAGGTAAGTACCAACGATGGTAAGATTTGGCAGAATGCCGAGCAGAATCAACCGCCATCTGCCCATGAGTGGACGCTCTGGCGTTATTTGTGGATGCCCCAGCAGCCGGGAAATTATACTTTACTTGTTCGCGCAACGTCTTTACTCCAACAGCAGCGACTGAAAGATGATAATCGGATGGATGGTAGTAGTGGCGTTCTGCGAATTCAAGTAAATTTGCAAGCCTAAACGCTAGCCTTTCAGCGATTTAAGACAATTGAGAAATCAGTAACAAACGCGAAGTCTTGTGTCTTTGTTTAAAATAGGTTTTGAGAAACGGATGCTTGTGTAGGATGTATGGCAGTCTTCCCATACACCCAAGCAGAGTAATCTCTGTCATGGATGAATCTTCGCTAGAAAACTATGTTGATTGTTGAATGACACTTCACCTGTCTATAAAAATTAGAGGAATTTATAGATAAACTGACCACCGTATTTTTACGGAAAATAGGTTTTGTAAAAGATTGTTATTAGAAAAATTACTTAATTATTGAGTTTTAAGAAAATATAAAAAAATATTTGTTACATCATCTACTTGAACCTTATAAGGAGGGTAATCTAGAGAAGTAAAATATTGATTAAGGCGTCGGCAAATAACAGATAAAAACTGGAATGAAGAAAGATTATGTTATAAAAAAAACCGCAGAAAATGTGGCTATTTAGCCTGGTAAGATTCGTTTCAAGTCTCTTCAACAGTTTATATAAACTAGGGAGCGATCGCGCTATGGAAGTAAGCCATTTACTTAAGCTTTATGAAGACGGACAAAGAGACTTTGCCGGGATCGATCTCAACGGAAGTGACTTGAGGGGAGTGACGCTCATTGGGGTCAATCTCACGGGCGCTAACCTGAGAGGAGCTAATCTGAGTCGAGCTTTCCTAACAAAGTCAGACTTAACGGGTGCTTGCCTAAACTGGGCCGATCTAAGTTTTATCAAACTGAGCGAAGGCAAACTGGTAGAAGCAGACTTGACGAAAGCGAACCTCAGTGGAGCGTTTCTAGTGAAGTCAAAATTGCCTGGAGCCAAACTGAGCGGTGCAAATCTCAGCAGTGCTAATCTTCGAGTAGCTAACCTTTGGGGTGCTAATCTCTGTGGAGCAAATATGCAAAGGATTAATCTGCGGGAAGCAAATCTCAGTGGCGTTAACCTTAGTTGGGCTAATTTGTGCGAAGCGAGACTCACAGGCGCGAAATTGTATGGCGCTTCCTTAAATGGTGTTAACTTCAGAAGAGCTTTTTTAAAAGGATTAGACCTGGGCGGAGTCGATTTAGAGGGAGCCAACCTTAATGATGCCAGATTGAGTGGCGCTAACCTGGAAGGCGCTAACCTGAGCGCAGTAGATCTCAGCCAAGCGACACTGCGTAGGGCCAATCTGAAAGGAGCAGATCTGCGGGGAGCAAACCTGGCAAAGGCGTCTTTGGAAGGGGCAGACTTAAGCTGGACGATTCTGAGTAGAGCAAACTTGAGTGAAGCAGATTTGAGTGAGGCAAAACTGGTAGGAACTAACTTGGAAGATGCTCAAATGAATGGCGCTGTGCTGCCATCAGAACACCAAAACTCATACTCAGAAGCAACTGTTAGTGGTAGTGTGACACCTTTTGAACAACCAGTTAGAGCAATGGTTGGGTAGTTGAGAGAACGCTAACTGATAATTGCTGATAGATTTGGGATTTTTTGTGGACTGGCTACAGGTTATGGGTCGGGATTCTGGTACAACTCGTTACGCTGTAGTGTTGGTAACGGCGTCTTCGCGACAAGAGGCAGAAGCGATCGCGCAAAATTTAGTTGCATCCCAGCTAGCGGCTTGCGTTAACTTAATGCCAGTGCATTCTGTCTATACTTGGCAAGGTAAGGTTAACTCAGAAGAGGAATGGCAGCTAATCATTAAAACAGATTTAGCGCACTTCCCCGCCCTCGAAGCCAAGATTCGGGAGTTGCACTCTTATGAAGTACCAGAAATTATTGCTTTGCCAATCTTAGCTGGCTCTCCACCCTACCTTCAGTGGATTTCAGATAATGTGAGAAATTACCTGTAGATAGCTGCTTCCAGACGTGTTGCTAAGTCAAGGATGTCTTCAATCCTAGCAATTTGCTCGATCCATTCTTCTAAAATATTTTCAATACTGTAATAAATTCCCGCTAAGCCACCAGTAACGGCAGCAGTAGTATCCGTATCGTCACTTAAATTCACCGCTTTTAGTGGGACTTAGGCATTTTCTAGCCCCTTTAGGGGCTGAAAACCTCTCTGAGCCAGAAAAAAAGGTCGATAATCAAAAAATGCCTGAAACCCTTGTGAATACTGGATTTATGCTCTTTTGAGCTGAAAATTTTTCTCTGTCTAAGTTTGAAGCCATTTTTTTATCAGTTTTTGTCTAAGTCCCGTTAGTACCGCTTCGGTATGAGAAGAGCTGCCAATGTCAAAAACTTCGCTGTGGGGAGTCCAGAAATCTCAGTTCAACCAACGATAGAAATAGTTAGCTGTTACATTCGGCGAAAATCCATCATGATTTTGCGAAGCAGAAGATAAGGGAGCTATCATCTGACCAAGTGCCAGCAGGTTGATTATAAGTTCCAGAACCTATCATCTCTGTTACAGGTGACTTCACCGATCTATTTGGTAATAAATTTGACTGGAAAACCCAACGCATCACCGGCATAGGCACCGATCAGCCCTGCTAAAACTTTAGAGCTTCTTTTCATTTCAAGTGTTTTATCCGGACTGCTGATGATTCCAGGGTAGTTGGCGATCGCGACTGTGCGTGCATTCAGTCCGTAGTGATTTAAGAGCTAGCAGGGATGGCATTATCTTAAGGAGAATTAGATGCTTGAAGGCGTCATTGTTCCTCTACGCTGCCAAAATTCCCCAACTCTGCGCTCCCACTGCTGCCAGTAAATCATCATATTATCTGGTTCAAACCAGAACACCTCAGCAGGCATTTCCGGAACCGCTACAACCAGCAAGGCATGACGCAGATGGATACCATACTCTTGGTAAAATTGATTAACCGCGCCCATATAAGCCGCTAACTGAAGCGGGCTATCACGGAGGCGTTCAACTGACCCTTTCGGCTTATCAGCGGTTTTCCAGTCACAGACGCAGGGAATGCCCTTATAACTCGCAACGCAATCCACTCGACCCGCATAACTCAAATCGTAGTGGAAGACAGAACCTTCCACGAGCCTTACCTCGTGAATGTCTTGCAACACCGGCTCTATGCTATCCCAGTAAGGTTTAGCCGCGTCTGGACAGGCGACATTTTCCCCCAGTAGATAGCGCTGAATGTGCTTGTGAGTGGACGTACCGCGACGGCTAGCAGCACCAGAAATTCGGTTGGCTTCCTCTGCTCCAACTCGGTTGCGCCAGTTGAAGAGTGCTTCTCGATCTTCTTGCGGTTTGGTGGCGTTGAGGATAGTGGAGACGCTAGGAAAGCGATCGCCCTTAGCATCCACATAATATTGTTTCCCAGATTCCCGCAGCGTTTTAGCACGGTGATGAGGCAGCAGATTGATATTTAACGTCATTATTGTCTAGTTATTAAATCAACCAGTTAGGATGATAGCTGCCGATATGGAACGTTCAACCAGAGGCTGAGACGTCCTCTTTAAACACCTTGCTCAGGCTGATTCCGTTCCTGCTCTCTCCCCACTAAACGCAAATCCATTCGCATGATGGGACGACCTTTACAAGTCCTTGCCTGTTGTTGCTGTCATTTGTACACCATCCCAACTAGGGGTGGGTTGAAAGCAACGTCTATCCGGATAGACTCTACCACCCCTAGTTTCAACGACCATCCCAACTAGGGGTGGGTTGAAAGCCATCGAAAAAAGGTACGCCGCCCAGCGCGACTTTGGTTTCAACGACCATCCCAACTAGGGGTGGGTTGAAAGGGTGGAGGATTTGAATGCCCGGTACGAGAAGCAGGTTTCAACGACCATCCCACCTAGGGGTCGGTTGAAAGAACCGAGATATGTGCTGGGAAGGGTTAATTGAATCAGGTTTCAACGACCATCCCAACTAGGGGTGGGTTGAAAGATGATAGCGAACGGATGACCATCAATCAATTGCAGTTTCAACGACCATCCCAACTAGGGGTGGGTTGAAAGCTGTTGGGATGTTTAGCCGGCGAATATCCCTAAAAGTTTCAACGACCATCCCAACTAGGGGTGGGTTGAAAGGCTCTTTGATTTCATTTTTAAGGGCTGTTCGTTCTTTGTTTCAACGACCATCCCAACTAGGGGTCGGTTGAAAGGTCAGCGACCTGAAGAATTCCTACCAGGCTAGCCAAGTTTCAACGACCATCCCAACTAGGGGTGGGTTGAAAGTTAACAGCTTTCTCACGGGCATAGAGCAGCAATCATGTTTCAATGACCATCCTAACTAGGGGTGAGTTGAAAGAAAATCCGATGACCGTGTTGGATCGAATTTTCAACGTTTCAATGACCATCCCAACTAGGGGTGGGTTGAAAGAGCAAGGGAGAAGAACAGGCGATCGCCTCCTATACCGTTTCAACGACCATCCCAACAGGGGGTGGGTTGATAGCGATCGCTATCAAATGCAAGATGCTGACAGTAGAGGGTTTCAACGACCATCCCAACTAGGGGTGGGTTGAAAGCGGGCAATCTTCTGGGCTTGATCTTTAAATACCCCAAGTTTCAATGACCATCCCACCTAGGAGTGGGTTGAACTGTAGGTGTTAGAGTGGATTGAAAGGAGCATTCGATTCGTGATCGTTGTGCACTTTGAGTGATAGATATTAAATGACATCAATTTGTCACTGCTGCTTCAGCGACATTAATTTGTCTCAACGACACACAATTCGTCACGACGACAACAATCTGTCACCAATGACAATTAATTAGTCACTGTACATATTTGATTCAAGCCGATGGGCGGATTTGAACCGCCGACCGTTCGATTACGAATCGAATGCTCTACCACTGAGCTACACCGGCACTGCCGATTTACTATCGTAGCAGGTTTAGATAGAAACTGTTGCACCCAATTTCTGGAAGAAATGCGATCGCGTTCAAATTTATAGCACCAGCCGCCGCCACTGCCGACCACCATCATGCCAAGATGGATCTAAAGTCGGTGGGGATCGAGACGGATGGTAGACCCAAAATTAAAAAATCGCACCCGCAACATCAAAGGCACTCGGAAAGTCAGTGCTGAACAGTATGCACAACTAAAAGCTGAACTTGCTACTCCCTACAAAGGTCTTAGGCAATTTGTTTATGTGGCGTGCGGCGCTTCTGGCTTTATCGGAGGGATGGTCTTTCTTGCCAAGTTAGCCTCCGGTCGGGAAATTGCCTCAGCCGTGCCTAACTTAGCACTACAAATTGGCGTAGTTGCTTTGATGGTTTGGCTGTTTCGCCTAGAACAAAAATCCCAACGTAAGCCATAAAGCTGATCGTTTCCAGTAATCTTGCGGATTCCTCTAAGGGGTAAGACAATCTAAGCTTGAAAGAAGGGATCTGGTGAGTATTTCGCACCCTGAGAACTTGCGAGTAAAATAGGCTAGATTCAGTTATTTGGCTTAACGACATTCTTGCAGTCTTTGGCTTCCCTTGTTGAAAGCCGATAAGGTTCTGCGTTACTTCATCGGCTGAGCCTCACCTAAGATTAAGTGTCATCCCAACACATGGAACTAGAACAACGCTTGGGTCTATATCAGGTATTCCTTAAGCTCTATGAGCATCATCGTGGTTTACTAGATGAGATTCTGAAGCTAGAAGATAGCGGCAATAAATTTCTTAGTGGCATTGCACCTCGATATATCCAAGGCGTAGCGCAGGAGCAGCAAGTCTATCTAGTCACAAATTTAATAGATGCTAAAACGCAAATGTTGTTTCAGCCGCAGCGAATTTGGACACTGGGGCGGGCGCGTCAAGCTGCCCTACCGATTCCGGATAGACGGTTGTCTCGCAATCATGCAGCGATTCGATATATCGACGATCAGGGGTTTTATCTGGTTGACCTGAATAGTACAAATGGGACTTTCGTTAATGGCGAACCCGTATACAAACGTGTTCTTCTCAAGGACGGCGATCGCATTCGTCTAGGTGGTCTGGCTTTCTCCTTTTTCCTGGGCAATACTATCTGCATGGTGGATAATGTCTCTTCAACCCTAATGGCAGAAATTAATGCCCTGACAAATGCAGAGCAATCGCTTCCGGTTACAGAAGTAGAAACACCTACCTCTCCTACAACAGTTCAGCCTCCCAACACCGAGTGCCAAAAAGAGACTCTACATTTCCTCTCTGGCCCCTCTGCCATTAGAGATCCATTAGTCCCAGTTTTGGAATCTCCTGTAGACCCTCAGCTAACTCCGACTCAGCAATCAGAAATTTTAGACCGTTTTTTCAGTAGACGAATTTCCGATCCAGGCACACAAAACTAAACTTTATAAGAATTTATACGAAAAACCCGTTTCCAATAAGAAAACGGGTTTTTTATGTGTAACAGTAGCCCTAAGCTTCCCAAAAAACTATTTATAGGGTAGACTCGCCCACCCTACAGCGCTTTTAGTCGTCTAAAAGTTCTTCCTCTAACTCTTCGTCTTCGGCGTCAACTCGCGTGACAGAGTTGGCAGGAACAACTGCCCCCATCTCTAGCTTTTGACGTACCTTTTGCTCAATTTCTTGAATTAATTCAGAGTTTTCTTCCAGGTACTTAATGCTGTTATCCCGGCCTTGGGCAATATTATCACCGTTGTAGCTATACCAAGCTCCTTTACGGGTAATGACCCCAGTTTGTTCTGCCAGGTCAACCATACACCCTAATGTCGAGATTCCCTTGCCAAAGATAATGTCAAACTCTGCGACGCGGAAGGGCGGGGCGACTTTATTTTTGGCAACTTTAACTTTAGCTCGGTTACCAAACTCTTCGTTGCCTTTTTTCAGCGTTTGAATCCGACGAATATCCAAGCGCACTGAAGCGTAAAACTTTAAGGCATTACCACCAGTGGTTGTTTCTGGGTTGCCGTAGGTGACGCCAATCTTTTGTCGCAGCTGGTTGAGGAAAACGACCGTACAACCAGATTTACCGATGTTTCCGGTAATTTTGCGAAGAGCTTGACTCATCAAACGGGCTTGCAAACCCATGTGGGAATCGCCCATTTCGCCTTCAATTTCAGCGCGAGGCACCAAAGCAGCTACCGAGTCAATGACCACGATATCCACTGCCGCAGAGCGAACTAGCTGATCGACAATTTCTAAGGCGGCTTCTCCGGTGTCGGGTTGAGAAACCAAAAGATTGTCAATATCAACGCCCAGTACGGCTGCGTAAGCGGGATCTAGGGCGTGTTCAGCATCAACAAAAGCAGCAACTCCTCCTAATTTTTGCACTTCAGCGATCGCGTGCAAAGCGAGGGTTGTCTTACCAGAACTTTCCGGGCCATATATTTCAATCACCCGTCCCTTCGGCAAGCCACCGCCCAAAGCTAAATCCAGGGTCAGCGCTCCAGTGGAAATTGTTTCCACCTTCATGCGGGTGGCATCTCCTAGGCGCATAATTGCTCCTTTGCCAAAGCTGCGCTCAATTTGGTTTAGCACCAGGCTCAGGGCTTTGTCCTTGTCGGGATTGTTCGTGATTTGGATAGCCATTAATGCCTCAAGAACAGAATCAGGTGTGGTGAGATTTTTTTCACACTTAGCAAAAATTGCTTTTGTGTGGGCTTCTCCGCCTTGCGGACTGGAGTTTCCTGCTTCGATGGCTGGTTGTGATAGTAGAAATGTCTAACAAGACATCCTTACAGCCTCCACAGGCAGAAACGATGGAATCCACCGCCTTTTGATACAAAATGAATGCTGGTTTTAGCCACTTGCCCACTCAGGTTTACCAAGTTTTTGGCTTTGTAAGTGAGTAGGAAATTTCCACTAACTAGGGTTACTTCAACGATTGGCACCGAAACTTAAAATTGTCCCAAATAGCGACAAATTTTAGTTTTAGATATTTTATTATATCACTTTTAGCGACAAATGAGAGCCGCAAGTGCCCTTACATCAAGCTTTACACGGATGGGGGAACCCCCTAGCTAGGCTCGTGACAGGAATCTCTATTGTAGTTCAAATGTTCTACTTTTACCCAACACTGAGAGAGAAAATCGGTCAATAAATAAACGTCTAGCCTGTTTTAAGCAACAGGTGGGATTTGCGGTCGCCACTTTGGTCACGTCAGTTTTGTCAAAAGTCAACGAATGCAGCCGAGTCTCGCTAATCTAGAGACAGAAACTGTAAATGGCTTGATCTAGGCTTATTTGAGCATCCTCCGCGTTTCCTGATGCCTCAATTCCTATATTTTCCTTATCTTTCGGCGATGAACTATTATCTTTCCAATCAGCTGGTTCCAGATACAGCTGTATCGGTGGCTGGGTTAACGTCTTATTTGCAACTGCTGTTAGAGCAGGATGAACAACTACAGCAAGTCTGGGTGACAGGTGAAGTCTCCAGCGCCTCTCAGTATCGCAGTGGACTATTCTTCACCCTGCAAGATCCGGATGCTAAGGCGGCAATGAGTTGTGTGATATGGAACAGTCAGCTAAATAAGCTGATGCAGCTGCCGCTGCAAGGAGAGCAGTTGATTGTTTTGGGCAGTATCCGAGTTTATCCCCAGCGAGGACAGTACCAGCTGATTGTCTGGCAGGCGCTACCAGCGGGAGAGGGGTTACAGGCATTGCGCTATCGCCAGCTGCGAAATCGGTTGGAGGCAGAAGGATTGTTCGATCCAGAACGCAAGCGATCGCTCCCCACTCATCCCCAAACCATCGCTGTTGTCACGTCGCCACAAGCTGCTGCCTGGGGAGATATTCAACGCACGCTCAAGCAACGTTATCCGGGTTTGCAAGTTTTGTTTTCACCGGCGTTAGTTCAGGGCGAACAAGCCCCAGCATTGATTGTCTCGGCGATTGAGCGAGTGGAACGGGATGGTCGCGCTGAAGTTTTAATTTTGTCGCGCGGGGGTGGTGCGGTTGAGGAGCTAGCTTGCTTCAATGATGAACGGGTAGTGCGAGCGATCGCAAATTGTTCGATTCCCGTGATTACTGGCATTGGTCATCAGCGAGATGAATCTTTGGCTGACTTAGTTGCCGATGCTTATGCTCACACTCCCACCGCCGCCGCCGAACAAGTGGTTCCAGAACTGGCAAGTCTTTACGCAGAACACCAGGAACGTGTCCTCGCCTTGACTGAAGCCGTAAATCAACACATGGAAAACGCTCAAACACAATTGCAAAGAGTGCGAAGCCGCTTGGGGCGGATTCCGTTAGACCGACAAATTCACCAAGAAAAACAAGCGATCGCTTGGAAACGTCAACAACTGTTACAAGGAACAGCGCGACATTTAGCGCAGGCAAACCAACACTGTCAGATGCTCCGACAAAAGCTAGCCACGCTTGACCCCGAAAGCGTTTTGCAACGAGGTTATGCAGTAGTCCGACAACAAGATGGTGCGATCGCGCGTTCCACAGAAGGACTGGCACTCGGACAGGAACTACAAGTTCAGCTGGGCACAGGACAAATTAAAGTCAAAATTAGTGAAATTATAAATAGCAAGGAGTAGCTATTTCACGCAATACGGGTATTTTTTATGAGCAAACGCACCAACACCACCGACGGTTCAAGCGATCGCCGCATCAATACCCAATTTCCGAAAGATTGGAACTACGAAGCGACGGTTGCCAAAGTTGAAGGGATCATTCGGCAAATTGAAGCCGGAAAACTAGAACTTGCCGATGTTTTTGAAGAATTTACCGCTGCGGTAGAATACTTGCGCCAATGTGAAATCTTTCTGCAAGAGCGGCAACAGCAGATGAATTTATTAATTGAGACCCTGGCAGACGAGCCAACGTCCTTTTGAGAGATGCCATCAGGCGATACTACCGCGCTTCCTGGCTTCTTTATAGGAAGTCCCGACATTTCTCAAACCAGCCTTAATCATTTGTTGTTCGAGTAAGGCAAAGAAACGAGCGCGATCGCCCCCTCGTACGACTGCCTGATTGTGTGCCTCTGCAAGCGCCACCGGATAGCCATAACCCTTCTGCACCTGAGCCAATATCAAGCTGAGCGAAACATCCAGCTTCTCTGGATTCTCTGCCACCCAAGCGGGAACTTCCACACGAGCAATTTCAGTCCCGACATGGACGTAGCAGAAGTAGATTTGATGGGCACCGTACAACTCCAGAATCCGTGCAGAACTGCGCCATAGAGGACTGCGTTGACCAGGCTGCAATTGAGACGCCCAGAGGGCAGTATCCCGCAAGGGATCGAAAACCTGGCAGGGTGCCCGATCAAACTGACCAGGACAATGAGTCATGCAGTCTGGAACTGGATGCGGACAGGCTGGCAAACGCAGGAAGTTCAGTGCTTCGCTGCTGCGAGAAGCGCTCAGGTAGCCCATAATTGGAATCCCCATATCGCGTAGAACATCCCAAGCTTCCAGAATCGGAGGCAAAATATGGTCGCGGGCTTCTCCTGGTAACTGCTCCAGAAACCAATAAATTAGCGATCCATCTACCATTGCTAGGGCAGGGATTGGGGATTTGGGATCGGGAATTGAAGATGGAATTTCCGATTTTCTGTTTCCGTTTCCCTGTCTTGACGTG
The DNA here is from genome assembly GCF_039961855.1 of Trichocoleus sp. Lan. Taxonomy (NCBI): domain Bacteria; kingdom Bacillati; phylum Cyanobacteriota; class Cyanophyceae; order Leptolyngbyales; family Trichocoleusaceae; genus Trichocoleus; species Trichocoleus sp. Lan. The sequence goes on from NZ_JAMPKA010000009.1 coordinate 94,962, forward strand.
ACTTGTGAGGGTCGGTTAATCCAGCTAGCAGCCAATTCTGCCAATACAGACGCCTCCGAAGCCGTGCGTCGATAGCCCATCCATTCCTCAGGGCGAATTCCCCACTGGCGGGAAATATATAGGTCTTCCGAGCGATAAAAGACTTCTGGCAGGCTATCTAAGAGCGGATACAAGCTTTGTCCGTAATGCAGCACCACCCGACCCACATTAATCAGATAGCAGTAGGCAATTTCGTGGTGACTCGGAGCAATCTGAGACCCGTCTGTAGCAATAATCGTATGGACAGCCGGAGGGGTAGGAAGGTCAATGGCAGTGCTTAGAGATTCAATGGGTGCGGCTGCTGCAAACCCCAAGCGATCGCGCCACTTTTCTTGCAGATTCACTAAATCTGCCTGAGACTTTTGAGCCAGCGTCAGTAAGTGCTGGGCGCGTTCCAAGCGTTGGCGACTGGCAGCAGCCTCTACCGTCAGGTGTTGACTAATCCCCTGCATTTGCCGCGCGAGTTTGGTTAGGTCAAGCATAGTCAGCTATCCGCTTTTCGCCTATCAGCTCTCAGCTTAAAGCATGAAACATCAAGGCGATCGGGATGAATTTATAATTTACACTTGATACTTCTTCATCCCTTAACCTTGGGTTCCCTTTTCTCATCTAAGCCCAAGCCGAGAAATCTTGAGCAAACTGAGACAGAGATAAAAGCTTAATTCGCTCCTGATACGCGACCGACTCTCGTTGAGCAGCAGTATTGTAGCCCCAATCGGCAAGAAACAGCTTGATATCATTGAGGTCTGGTTGCTGTTGCACAGTTTGCAGAGTTTTCAAGCGATCTTCCACAAACCAAAGGTGAACCGACGAATCGCTGCTGAGTTCGCGCAAAATTTCGTACTTAGGACGCCGATTTTCTTTCCCAATAATGCATCGATCGGGTAGTTGGATACCCTGTTGCTGCAACAACTGGCGGACAAAGCGTCCCTCTTTGGTAGTGACAATGTACATTTGGATAGGTGTATCTGGAAGTGATGCCTTCTCCGATTCCATTCGATGCATTTTTTCAACAACACCTGGATAGAAACGATGCAAGGCTAGCCAACCCTCTAAATCCCTATCAATCCACTCATCCCGGATGCGATCGAGCTTCGTGCCGATATCAGCCGCATTCAAATTATCTTCTCGCAAGATTTGCTGAGCCACCCCTGACCAATCTTGCAACATCTTTTCGTCGGGAATGCCCAATATTAGCGCCCGGATTGCCACCGGCATTTCCCAACCGACTTCTATAATCGGTCGTCGCTGGTAGAAACTTTCAGCCAAACCATCTGGAGGTGTGAGATTAGGCGGTGCCCAAATTTGACAGTAGGTGCGCCAAGCTGTCTGAAAATACTCGATTAGCCCGTCACAGATAACACCGTCAAAGTCAAGGGCGAGAATATTTGGATAACTTGCACGCATGGTTCTAAAGCCGCAATCTTTCGGTTTATCTTGGCACAATTTGCCCAACAAGCCCAATAACCAGTAGAGACGCGATGCCTCGCGTCTCTACTAGGTTTCTCAAAATTTAGGTTTCAAAATTTAACTGGGGTGCAAGGATTCGAACCTCGGAATGGCTGGACCAAAACCAGCTGCCTTACCACTTGGCGACACCCCATCGCGTCAACCTTCGTTATAGTAGCAGTTCCTACTAGGGAATTGTCAACCACTTTTAGAAAATTTCTCTTAAATCCTTCTTCATCAGTGGATAAATGGTGAAGACTCAGTATGGATTTTTGGAACTTGACTCATAGAAAAGGCTTCTTGAACGCTTACCGGCTAAACAGTGTAGCTCTCATAGCCAGCTTCTCCTCCTATGGAAAGCCTACCGGGAAAGTGTTGTTAGCTTTTTTGACATCTTTACCTCCTGGAAACCCATATAGGGTGTTGCACAATCATGCGATGATTTTCTTTTAAACTCCGCGCTACCTCGTCTTTGCGCGAGATTATCATCTTTCTACTGTGCAACGCCCCATATAGATCCACAGCTTTTTCGATTAGGCGGGATAAATTCGCAGCCGTCGATTCGGTTCTTCCCCAAAACTGTCAGAGTTGAGGCGATAGTGTTCGACGAGTTCGTGTTGCATTTTACGAACTTTAGAAGAACGCGGCAGGAGTTCCACCGGCTGTCCTTTGGGAATCACGATTTGCTCCACGGCAAGGCGGGCTTCTTCGAGAGCCTCAATCTCGTCTTCACTACCGCTACTAGTAAATAAGCTGAGTTCGGGGACATCTAGAACCTGAGAGTCATCCATATCCAGCAGACGCCTTAGGGCGCGGGTAATCTGGGGAATGGTACTTGCTTTGATTGCATGGATGGGAACCTGACGGGCTTTGGCAATATGTCGTAGCTTGGAATGGTTTTTTACGTGCGACCGAATCGCCAAAACTGCATCCGCGCTATCCATATCCTTCGTCAGCAAGATGGGCAAATTCAGCACCCGAATGACTTGCTCTAATTGTTGGCTGCTCACCCCATAAGGATAAACGTGCAATGGCAACTCTTCGCCATTTGGCCCCACAAAGGTTTCATTTCCGATCGCCTGAGGTTGATGCCAAGATTGATCCAGCATCTGCTCAAAAGAAGGTGCAAGGTTAGAAGATACAGGCAATGAAGTAGAGGCAGATTCTTCTCCTCTAGCTAATAGGTTTTGCGGTTCTGCCCTCATGCCTCGCGTTGATTCTGACTGCATTGGTAATGGAGTCATTTGCCCAGAAGCCCGCCAGCCCATTGGTCGCGGTGGGGCGTCGTGGGTGGAGGATATACGGCTACCTCCGCTCATCGCTGGTCGCATGAGTGACGGTGCTTGGGGGGTCTCATGGGTAATCGTAACTTCCCCAGTCTCGCTGGTTGTCCTAACTTGATAACCCGGCTGACGCCCCCGCAGCAGGGTGTCAACGGTATCGGCAACACTTTCATGTACCACCCAGCGCTGCCGTTCTAGCATTTCAACAGCAATTTCAAAGGTTGGCGGGGCTTTGCGTTCCAATACCGTCTTTTGGCTACCCCGACGTCTGGCTTCGTCATCTCCCAAAGTTACGGCCTGAATGCCACCTACTAAGTCAGATAACGTTGGATTTTTAATCAGATTTTCAATCCGATTTCCGTGAGCTGTACCCACCAGTTGAACACCTCGTTCAGCAATCGTTCGAGCTGCCAAGGCTTCTAGTTCTGTGCCAATCTCATCAATGACGATGACTTCTGGCATATGGTTTTCCACTGCCTCAATCATGACTTGATGCTGGAGTTCGGGGCGGGCGACTTGCATCCGTCTAGCTCTACCAATTGCTGGATGAGGAACGTCACCATCCCCAGCGATTTCGTTGGAAGTGTCGATAATGACAACTCGTTTCTGTAAATCGTCGGCTAAAACTCTGGCGATTTCCCGCAGTGCTGTTGTTTTGCCAACACCGGGACGCCCCAGCATCAGAATCGATTGACCTGTTTCTACCAGGTCGCGAATCATGCCGATGGTGCCAAACACGGCTCGACCTACCCTCAAGGTAAGACCAATGATCTCGCCGCTTCGGTTGCGGATAGCGCTAATCCGGTGCAGAGTTCGCTCTAGCCCTGCTCGGTTATCCCCACCAAAATTTCCTACCCGGTCTACACAATAATTCAGTTGTTCTTTCGATACTGGCGTTTCGGAGAGATACTCTGCCTGTTTAGCAAACCGAGCCTCTGGAAGACGCCCCAAGTCTAGGACAACCTCAACTAACTTATCCCGTCCCGGATGCTGCTCTAAAGGTTGCCGAATTTCATTCGGTAACACGTCCAGTAATTTCTGGAGATCGTCTGTAATCTGCATTCTTTGTACAGTGACGTTTTTATCCACAATCGGTGATTTAAATAACTGATGTTTGTTCTTTACCTGGGAAGCGTTGCAGGTTGGCGATCGCGTTGAAAAGTCGATTTTTGCAAATGGTCAATCTTTTAACCTCCAACCTTTTAATCGATGGCATATCTAAAAGCGCGCTTCTACTGGCTATTGGGAAAAGGTTTTGAGTTGAGAAACTAGCGAGTGAGCAAGATCAACAGCTTGCCAGAGTAAATCCGGCTTTTCTTCCAAGCGTCCAGGTAAAGGTGTTTGACTTGACGCGGAGGTATTCCCACCTACTTCGTTTATATTCATTTTTTCTAATTCATCCAAAATGGGTGATAACAAAACACGAGCGTAGCTGCCATAAGCAATCCCGGCGATATTAGGGGATTGAGCGGGAAAAGTTTGAGTTGGTTGGAGCGGGTTTTTCGTTGATCCCTGGTTCCCTACAGGGATGCTTGATAGAGATGCCCTTCCGACTTTTGACTCTTGGACTTCTGGCTTTTGGTGGTTGTTGAGCAGTCCCATTGTCCTAAGTTTGCCAACAGTGTGGCGATTAGTGCCTCCTGCTAACTGCACATATCCGGGCAATCTCGCAGTTAGAACTTTTTGACCTAACTTTACAGCAGCTATCGTTGTGCCATCGCCAATATCGCCACTCATAGGACGCCCATCTGTTTGCCAGATGAGAGGACAAGGTAGGGGTGCCATCAATTCGTATAGCGCTCGGAGGTAATCAAGCATGACTTCACCATCTGGACAACTAATGGCTAAAAGCTTGAGCTGATTTACCCAAGGCGCGATCGCACTCCAGAGTCGTGTAAAGTCCTCTACTCTGCCAACTTGCGTGTGAATTTCTAGGGCATCTACGCCGCTTTGAAATACCAAAGGTGCGATCGCTTCCGGTGCGGATACATAAGAACGAGTATAAATTAAATTATTTGGGCATACGGGAATACACCGTCCGCAACCATAACAACGTTGATCGATCACCCCTGAAAAACCGTTCTGGTCAAAGTCAAAAGCGATCGCATCAGCCGGACAAATACTTTCACAAGGTCGCCAGCAATCTGCTGGACACTCAGTTGAGTTAAATTCAGCTTTTCGGAAATGAGGATCTTCCCCATCATTTAGGCTGACCATCAGCCACGGCAAACCTTCTACGCAATAGCCGCGATCGCGGGCGGCATCGGCAAGGGTAGTCGCAGCCTTTATACCTTCTTTCGCCGCAGCAATGACTGCTGGGTCAGCGGCAACATCGATACAGTCAGCCCCAGCGAGGGTATATGCCAACGTAAGATTTCGGACGGCAGGGAGGTGTTGGAAACTAGCTCCGCAAATGAGCTTAAACCAGTGACCCTCTCTTAAGGAACGCAAAGGATAGTAAGTATCAGTCACCCTTATATGCTAGTGCGTTCCCGGATAAATGGGGAGATCCAAGTAGCAAAAATTAGGGGAGTTTTCACCACTCCCCTTTTCATGGAAACCGTAAGCATCAGGGGTTTGCCTTTAGTCAGCGATCGCATTGAGCAGCACTTCCGCCAAGGTCATATCTGCCATGTCATCCAGCGTTATCGTGTCGCAGATATCAAACTTTGCCCCTGCACCTTGTAAGTCATCATCCAACGCCTTTAAAAACCGAGCTGCTGTAGCGTCTGACCCTACTTGAATCATCGAAATCGCCAGTTCTTCATCGCGTTCCATCTGTCGGGACGCCTCAATAATCGCCCGCATCACGCCTTTTCGGTCATCGGGTTCACCATCTGTGACCACCAAAATGGTTTCGCCACCCACCTTAGTCTGACCGGCTGCTTTCCGCTGAAAGTAGGCAGCGATCGCATCTTGTAATACACCTGCTAAATTAGTTGTGCCAGCCGGGTCGTTTTCTTGAAAAATTTGTGCGACTTTACTGGAATTCACATTCTCATAGCGTTTAAATCGGCTGGAAAATAAGTAAACTGTGATCCCATCCGGGTCAAACTGTTCGCATTTTCGCGCCAACGCCAAGGTAGACTCTTGTGCCGCATCCCAGCGGCTTCTGCCTCCCGGCTGGTCTGGCGTAGACATACTGCCGCTTTTGTCAATAATTAACGTATAATCCCGATCTTCTGCGCTCATTAGCTAATCTCCCCATTATTTTTTTAGATTGAATGACTTGCTGCTGATTCCGCAACAAAATTGCGATTAAATACTGGCAAGCAAAATTTTGGATTTCAGATATGGAATCCAAAATCCAAAATAAACAGACAGCACCTAGTCGTTAATGGCGTTGAGCAACACTTCCTGTAAAGTCATGCCCTCCATGTCATCCAGCGTTACAGTGTCGCAAATATCAAACTTTGCCCCGGCACCTTGCAAATCATCATCCAAGGCTTTCAGAAACCGACTCGCCGTTTGATCCGAACCCACTTGAATGAAGGAGATGGCTAATTCTTCATCTCTATCCATTCGGCGAGAGGCTTCAATAATCACCCGCATCACGGCTTTGCGGTCATCGGGTTCACCATCTGTAATCACTAGAATTGTCTCGCCATTTGGCTTAGTCTGACCAGCCGCCTTCCGCTCAAAGTAGTTGTCGGTGGCGTTTTTCAAGACATCGGCAAGATTCGTAGTGCCAGAGGGATCGTTTTCTTGGAATATCTGCGCTACCTTGCTAGAAGTCACATTATCAAATCGCTTAAACCGACCGGAAAATAGGTAAAGCGTAATCCCATCGGGATCGAACTTTTCACATTTTCTCGCCAACGCCAGAGTAGATTCCTCTGCGGTTTCCCAACGGCTTCTACCGCTCGGTGGCTCTGGGGTAGACATACTCCCGCTTTTATCGATGATTAATGTATAGTCACGGTCTTCTGCCACAGATCCTCCTTCCACCAAAGATAACCTCCAGTGTTTGTCAAGATTTCCCAATCTAGCCTAGCCCACCTGCTGTGACTATCTAGTTGGATTAGATAAAAGAAATATAAAAATTTCTACAGCAGAGAGGGAATTAATTATCATTCTGGTGATCGCTGCTGGCTTCTACGGCTTAGTCTCCCGCAAGGCTTGCAAATAATCAATCGCCGCCTCAAGTTTAGAGGGATATGCATCGGCAAACTCTTCAAACCAAAGACCTTCTTCTGAAAGTGGCTTTAAATTTTTCAGCCATTCTCGCGCTTGGTTTTTGAATACTTCCCGTTGTTTCTGCCTTAGTTGCTCCTGTTTGAGTTGTTCTTCTCTGAGTTGTTGCTGTTTTTTTAGCTGTTCTGTACGTTCTTGTTCTTCAAACTCAGCCCTAATTTGAGCCAGAACAATGTCTTCAGATGAGCTAATCGGCTCGTTTTGCCATTTTTGCCGGGGCAATTCCGGAATTGCGTTTGCAAGCGGGAGGTTTGCAGAATGATTTTGTAAGAAGTTCGCTGGTGGCGGTTTTTGCAGTTCTTTTGGTTTATCTTTTGTCTCATACTCAGCCTTGACTGCCGCGAGTATGTCATCGATTGATTCCATAATTTTGGACGCCTCTAGAGAGATTTTAGATTTCTCTTCACGATCAAAATCCCAAATCCCAAATTAGAATTTGAACTTAGTCAATAATGGCATTGATCAAGACTTCCGTTAGGGTCATGTCCTCCATGTCATCCATCGTGACTGTGTCGCAGATATCAAACTTTGCCCCAGCACTTTGCAGTTCATCATCCAGCACTTTCAGAAATTTTGTTGCCTGCGCGTCTGTGCCAACTTGGATAAAGGAAATCGCGAGTTCTTCATCTCGATCCATACGGCGCGACGCTTCAATAATTACCTTCATTACCGCTTTCCGGTCATCCGGTTCCCCATCTGTGACGACTAAAAGGGTATCTCCATTGGGCTTGGTTTGTCCTGCTGCTTTACGCTGGAAGTAGTTATTCGTCGCATCTAGAAGGACTGCCGCTAAGTCAGTGCGTCCAGACGGTTCGTTTTCGCGGAAAATTTGTGCGACTTTACTGGCGTTTACATTGTCATAGCGTTTGAATCGACCGGAAAATAGATAGATAGTGATGCCATCCGGATCAAATTCTTCACATTTACTGGCTAAAGCGAGAGTAGACTCCTGCATCATGACCCAGCGGCTTTTCCCGCCTGACTGGTCTGTCATCGACATACTGCCGCTTTTGTCAATAATTAATGTATAGTCGCGGTTTTCTACCATAAGAGTTTTCCTTATTTGCTTACTTCTTTAAAGGTATCAAAATCCTCTAGCCGAGCTAAAACGTCTGTAGGTCATAAAGCTTGACTATTCAGACGTTCCAGCTCGTTTTAGCTCGACATGACTTAGAGCTACACCCAAGCATTGGTGCGACCCTAAGATTGGATTGACTGACGCGGGTTTAAGCAGCAGCGATCGCGTTTTTAAGCGGTGTCCAGCGGAAAGCGCGATCGCCCCCCATTTCTACAGCAATCTTTAGGCGTGGCTCTATACTTGGCAAGGTGGTTAAATATTCCACTTCCTCACGGGACAATACGTGTCCTTCAATTATCCACAGCACCAGTCCCTTCGATTTGGGAGGTAGTTGTTCCAACTGATAGGTCACGATAGGTGGCACGTAGTAAACACGAATGTCTTTCTTGCCCAAATGCGCGGGACGAACGCCGTGTACGCCAGTTAAATACGTTGCTACGTCGCCGAGTCCCCGTGCTGATAGGCTTAAAGTGGTATAGCCAGCTGCACGCAACCGCCGCTGGTAACGCCCTTCAAACCCTCCTTCTAAGGGTACATACGTTCCTAAAGCACCTGACTTTTCCAAGTCTTTGACGAATTGATTGCCGATGGTGATCAGTGCCATATTTTTATGTTCTACCCAGCTTTAAGTTTTGTTAATTGCTGCTGGCAATTTATTATAGTTGGGCGCTGAGGAACCTATCAACTTTAAGCAAAAAGCAATGTGCAACAAAAGCTTTGAAAATTTTAGTAAGGTTGCACTTTTTCCAGACAGTGTTGAGTTTTGAGCCTCGTTTGAACATAGGTTTACAGACAATCGAGGTTAAACTGTTTGGGCGATCGCGCTTTTTGTGGAGATGCGATCGCTACGTAGAGCTGTAAAGATTTGACTTATTTTGACTCAACATCTACTGAAAATAAGTGAATAGGCTTCTCGTGAAGATGGAATCGCAATCGACCTAATCCCAAAACTCATGTACTGGTAATCCCTTATTGCGCTTTAATACCGCAGGTCGGAAAAAAAGCTCAAACAGGTAACGTTAAACGGCTGAATCTATGCTTGAAAGCCAGCTTGCTTCTATCTGCAATCTCTTGTAGTCCATTTAACTGTAGGGAAGATGTTGCTGGAGTTGTAATACTGTGTTTACAAAGACTGTGCAAACACATTGTGAAATGCTATAACCGACCTAAGTGCGGATCGTTGGTATGCGATCGCCTTCTTCCTTATCTATCCGTAAGCCGTTAACTGGACAGTTGTCTTCTGGATCTGGAGTTGCACGACACGCGAGGCAGACGAGCCAGCAGACCGCTAAATTTTTTTGGCACAATTGCTAGACAAGTTGTAACAAATCGTTTATAGTTAACGATTGTGATCAAAATTAGAGCAGCTATTGCCGCTGAAGTTGAAATCGAGTCCAGGGACAGCACGCCTTCCGAGTGAAAAACTATTGAGTCTTTCTCATAAGAGGTTAGTGCCCCCAGCGAGCGTAAAGCAACAGAGACATCGATTTCAGGATTAGCGACGATCTAGAAGGTTTCTTGAGAAGAACCCTTTTCAGCCGGAAAAAGCCCTTTCGCTTTCTCGGATACTGGATGGCTTGCCACCTAAGTCCCCGCGAATATAGGCAAAGCGCTTCTAGCGCTTACCCGACCGTCGAATAGCTTCATCCCAGCTAAAGAAAAAGCCTAAATTAGGCTGACTTGAAAGCTTGCCTCTCTCAATCCGAGGATGCGCCCCAGCTGGCTGGTTTGATAACAACGTTTGTTGGAGCAAGCGGATTTACGAAATACTCGTAATCCCGCCTCTTTGTACTGTGTAAAAAGGAGAGACCAGAAAGCCGTGTCTGTTGGTATCCTCGGCACCAAACTCGGCATGACCCAAATATTTGACGAAACAGGAAAAGCAATTCCTGTGACGGTCATTCAAGCAGGGCCATGCACCGTTACGCAAATTAAAACCAAAGCAACAGATGGCTATACTGCCGTCCAGCTTGGTTATAAAGAAGTCAAACCCAAGAGTTTGAACAAGCCTGAATTGGGTCACTTGGCAAAATCAAGCGCTCCTCCCTTGAAAAAACTGCGAGAGTATCGCTTTGAGAATGTGGGAGAGTTTGAACTAGGGCAAGAACTCAAACCAGATATTTTTACTGCGGGTCAAATTGTGGATGTAATCGGCACAAGCATCGGAAAAGGCTTCGCCGGTTATCAAAAACGCCACAACTTTAAGCGAGGGCCTATGTCCCACGGTTCCAAAAACCACCGTCTACCTGGTTCGATCGGCCCTGGAACCACACCGGGGCGTGTTTATCCCGGTAAGCGGATGGCAGGTCGTCTAGGTGGTACGCGCGTTACCGTTCGCAAATTGACAGTAGTGCGGGTAGACGCAGAACGCAATTTACTACTGATCAAGGGAGCGGTTCCTGGTAAGCCAGGGGCGCTGGTTAATATTGTTCCTGCCAAGAAAGTAGGTCGAAAGTAGTCATTTTCTAAGGTCAGGCTGGCTAATCGCTAAGAGCTTTTGATACTTAGCAATCTTCAATTAGCAATTAGCAATTAGCAACGAACAAAGGACAACGGATATGGTTAACTGTGTAGTACGAAACTGGAACGGGGAAGAGGTCGGACAGGCAACTCTAGAATTAAAAGTTGCTAAAGAAGAGAATGCGGCTCATATTGTCCACCGAGCCTTAGTAAGGCAACAGGCGAATGCTCGTCAAGGCACAGCCAGCACCAAAACCCGCGCGGAAGTTAGGGGGGGAGGTCGTAAGCCTTGGCGTCAAAAAGGGACGGGTCGCGCTCGTGCTGGGTCGATTCGTTCACCACTGTGGCGAGGCGGCGGTGTCATCTTTGGTCCCAAGCCAAGAGACTATGATACAAAGATGAACCGGAAGGAACGGCGTTTAGCACTGAGAACCGCCTTCTTTAGCCGAGCTGAAGACATGATTGTGGTGGAGGAATTTGCTGACAAGTTGCCTCGGCCTAAGACTAAAGAATTGGTAGAAGCGATCGCACGTTGGGGCGTCCAACCAGATTCTAAAGTCCTGCTGATCCTAGCTGAACGGGAAGAAAACGTTTATTTGTCAGCCCGGAACGTTGCCAAAATGAAGATCATCCCTGCCACCCAATTGAATATCTTTGACCTGTTGGCAGCTGACAAAATCGTGACAACGCCATCCGCCCTTGCCAAAATTCAGGAGGTTTACAGTGAGTCAGTATAACCCCCGCGAACTTGCGGATCTGGTGTATCGACCGATCGTAACTGAAAAGGCAACTCTGCTGATGGAGCAGAACAAGTATGTCTTTGAAGTTGTTCCCAAAGCGACTAAGCCAGAAATTAAAGCAGCAATTGAAGACCTGTTTAAAGTAAAGGTTGTGAGTGTGAACACCCTTCGCCTACCGCGCAAAAAGCGTCGCGTCGGCAAATTTGCAGGGTTTAAGCCTCAGTACAAGCGAGCAATTGTAACTCTGGCAAGCGGAGAGACCATTACCCTCTTCCCAGAAGTTTAATAAGTTGGAAAGTTGGAAAGTTGAAATTTTAAATTTTAACTAATTTCAACCATCTCAACGGAAAGCCGCCCTACAAGCGTCTTCAAACTTCAACCTTCAAACCTCTTTTTTAAGTTATGGGCATCCGTTCTTATCGGCCTTATACTCCCAGTACTCGTCAAGTTACCATTTCGGACTTTGCCGAAGTTACGCGGAGTGAGCCGGAAAAGTCACTAACCTACACAAAGCATCGCCCCAAAGGTCGAAACAATCGTGGGGTGATTACTAGCCGCCGTCGGGGTGGTGGTCATAAACAACTCTATCGGGAAATCGATTTTCGCCGCGATAAGCGCAATATCCCGGCAAAAGTGGCAACCATTGAGTACGATCCAAATCGTAATGCCCGGATTGCCCTGGTTTATTACCAGGATGGCGAAAAGCGGTATATTCTTCACCCAGTCGGCTTAACCGTCGGTACAGTTATCACTGCTGGCCCAGACGCCCCAATTGAAATTGGCAACGCATTACCATTAAGCAAAATTCCGTTAGGAACTGCCGTTCACAACGTAGAACTGACTGCTGGACGGGGCGGGCAAATTGTTCGCGCTGCTGGTGCCACTGCACAAGTAGTCGCTAAAGAAGGTGACTATGTCACCATCAAGCTACCCTCCGGTGAAGTCCGCATGATCCGCCGCGAGTGCTACGCTACCATCGGACAAGTCGGCAATGTTGAGCATCGCAACTTGAGTGCTGGTAAAGCTGGTCGTAATCGCTGGAAAGGACGCCGTCCGAAGGTAAGAGGCAGTGTCATGAACCCAGTCGATCACCCACATGGTGGTGGTGAGGGACGGGCACCAATTGGTAGAAGTGGACCAGTCACACCTTGGGGTAAGCCAACTTTAGGTGCTAAGACCCGGAAGCGGAACAAGCCAAGCAATAAATTAATTGTCCGGCGTCGTCGCAAATCTTCTAAGCGAGGTCGGGGCGGTCGGGAGTCCTAGGATTTTAGATTTTGGATTTTAGATTAGCAATACGTCCAAAATCCAAAATCCAAGATCCAAAAATCCAGAAGTAATTGGGGTTATTTGAACTATGGGTCGTTCTCTTAAAAAAGGTCCTTTTGTTGCGGACCATTTGTTGAAAAAGATTGAAAATTTGAATGCTAGGGGCGATAAGCAGGTTATTAAAACTTGGTCTCGTGCTTCAACTGTATTACCGCAGATGGTAGGTCACACCATTGCGGTTCATAACGGGCGGACTCACGTGCCAGTTTACGTCACCGAGCAAATGGTAGGGCATAAGTTGGGAGAATTCGCTCCAACTCGCACCTTCCGGGGACACTCGAAAGATTCCAAGGCAAAGAGGTAATTTTGAAGTTTGGGTTTTGAGATTATTCAGAATTCCAAATTCAAAATTATTAAAAGGGAGAAATCTATGGCAGTTGATACTACAGAAGAAGTGAAAGCGATCGCGCGATACATCCGGATGTCTCCCCACAAGGTGCGCCGGGTTCTCGACCAAATTCGGGGACGCTCCTATCGGGAAGCACTGATCGTTCTGGAATTTATGCCCTATCGGGCTTGCGATCCCGTCCGCAAGGTACTGCGCTCAGCAGCCGCCAATGCCGAACATAATGCCGGTTTAGACCCTGCAAGATTAGTGGTTTCTAAGGCTTATGCCGACCAAGGCTCAACCTTGAAGCGCTTCCGACCCCGCGCTCAAGGTCGTGCATATCAAATTCGTAAACCAACGTGTCATATCACCGTAGCTGTTGCACAAGCAGCAGCAGATGAATAACACTACTTTGGCTAAGCGCTAATTGTCAGAAACAAGCTTTTGAACAATTAGCAATTAGCAATTAGCTGATTTAAGAGGACGCATTCGTGGGACAGAAAATTCATCCAATTGGTTTTCGGCTGGGGATTACCCAAGAACATCGCTCCCGTTGGTTTGCGGATGCTAAGCGCTACCCAGAACTCCTGCAAGAAGACCACACTATTCGGCAGGTCGTAGAGAAAAAACTCAGTAACGCTGGTATCTCCCAAGTACGGATTGAGCGCAAAGCCGATCAAATTGACTTAGAAATCCACACAGCTCGACCGGGTGTTGTGGTAGGTCGCGGTGGTACTGGCATTGAAGTATTACGCGGCGATCTTCAAGAAGCTTTAGGCGGTGGCAATCGTCAAATTCGGATCAACGTGATCGAAGTAGCACGGGTAGATGCCGACGCCGGACTGATTGCTGAGTATATTGCTCAACAGTTAGAGCGAAGAGTTTCCTTCCGGCGCGTCGTGCGTCAGGCGATTCAACGTGCCCAACGCGCTGAAGTCCAGGGAATTAAAGTACAAGTCAGCGGACGGTTAAACGGGGCGGAAATTGCCCGAACCGAGTGGACAAGGGAAGGCAGAGTTCCTCTGCATACTCTTCGAGCCAACATTGACTACGCTTACCGCACTGCCAAAACTATTTACGGCATTCTTGGCGTTAAAGTTTGGATCTTCAAAGGTGAAGTGATTCCTGGTCAGGAAGAAATTCCGGCTCCTAACAACGCTCAGCCTAGACGTCGTCAACAGCGTCGTCGCCAGCAATTTGAAGACCGCTCTAATGAATAGGTTGATAGGTAATCGGTAATCGGTAATGGGTAATCAAAAAGAAAACGCCCAATTACCAGTTACCAATTACTAATTACCAATTATCAATTACCCATTACCAAGTCATGTTAAGTCCCAGAAGAACAAAATTTCGCAAACAGCAGCGCGGGCGGATGAACGGTTTGGCAACTCGCGGCAGTAGCCTAAACTTCGGTGACTTTGGCCTCCAATCCACAGAACCTTCTTGGATTACCTCCCGTCAAATTGAAGCCAGCCGCCGAGCCATGACCCGCTACATCCGTCGGGGTGGAAAAATCTGGATTCGGATCTTCCCCGATAAACCAGTTACAATGCGCCCTGCTGAAACCCGTATGGGTTCTGGTAAAGGTTCGCCGGAATTTTGGGTAGCTGTCGTGAAGCCAGGCCGGATCTTGTTTGAGATTGCCGGGGTTCCTGAAGAAACCGCCAGGGAGGCGATGCGTCTAGCTTCCCACAAGTTGCCAATTAAGACGAAGTTCATCACTCGTGAAGAAGAAGGGACTGTGTGAGTTATGGCTCTGCCCAAGATAGAAGAAGCCAGAAATTTAGGCGATCGAGAACTGGCTGAAGAAATTTTAGCTGTCAAGCGTCAGCTGTTTGATTTACGGCTGCAACAGGCAACCCGACGCTTGGAAAAGTTACATCAGTTCAAGCATACGAAGCATCGTTTAGGTCAGCTCCTAACTGTAGAAGGGGAGCGGCAACGGGCTGCAAAGGCTCAAAAGCCACAACCAGATGCAACATCCGAGGAGTAGACCCCAATGGCAGTTAAAGAACGAGTTGGCTTGGTCGTCAGCGACAAGATGCAAAAGACCGTAGTGGTTGCTGTCGAGAACCGCTCACCGCACCCTAAGTACGGAAAAATTGTAGTGCGGACAAAGCGTTACAAAGCTCACGACGAAGAAAATCAGTGCAAGGTAGGCGATCGCGTCCGGATTTCCGAAACACGTCCTCTAAGCCGCACCAAACGATGGGCAGTCGCTGAAATTCTCAACCGTGAGGTTCAATAAGTAAAGTTATGAGTTTTGAGTTTGTAAAGGCGGGTTCATCGAAAATTTCGATTTGACACCGATATTTAATGAGGTAAACCCGTCAGTAACAAGTTTTAAGCGGAAATCTAACGAAAGAATGTCGGGAATAAAAATCAAACTTCTTACGTTCTTTCTTTTGCTAAAACTTAAAACTTACAGCTCAAAACTATTATTCAAAACTTACGCATCCGAAGCTAAGAACTATGATTCAGCCCCAATCTTACCTTAATGTCGCCGACAACAGCGGCGCTCGTAAATTGATGTGCATCCGCGTCTTAGGTGCCAGTGGCCGACGCTATGCCGGTGTTGGCGACGTAATCATTGCGGTCGTCAAAGATGCCATTCCCAATATGGCGGTTAAAAAGTCGGATGTTGTGCGAGCCGTGATTGTCCGTACCCGAAAAAATATGCGCCGGGACAGCGGTATGAGTATTCGCTTCGATGATAACGCCGCCGTCATCATCAACGCAGATGGCAACCCTAGAGGGACGCGCGTTTTTGGGCCAGTTGCACGCGAGCTGCGCGACAAAAACTTCACCAAAATTGTTTCTCTAGCTCCGGAGGTGCTCTAATGGCCGCAAAAAAACAGTCTAAAAGAAACGGGACGAAGCTTCCCCAGCGCTATAAAATGCATGTCAAAAAAGGCGACACAGTACAAGTGATTGCCGGTCGTGATAAAGGCAAGGTTGGTGAAATTTTGCGGACGCTTCCCCAAGAAAGTCGAGTAATTGTCAAAGGCATCAACATTAAAACCAAGCACGTTAAACCTCAGCAAGAAGGTGAATCCGGTCAAATCGTGACAGTAGAGGCACCAATCCATAGCTCTAACGTGATGCTTTACTCGGCTCAACAAAAGATTGCCAGCCGCATTTGCTACACATTGAATGAAGAAGGACGCAAAGTGCGGATGCTCAAAAAAACGGGTGAAATTATTGACTAAATAGTTGTTAGTTACAGCATATTGCTAATTACTAACTGCTATTTCCCCTGACCAAGCCCAGGGATATTAAGGAAAAAACAATGACACAAAAACTGAAAACGCTGTACCAAGATACGATCGTTCCTAAACTGATGACTCAGTTTAATTACACGAATACCCATCAGGTACCCAAAGTCATAAAGGTTACGGTTAATCGAGGTCTAGGTGAGGCTTCTACCAACGCTAAAGCGTTGGAATCTTCCCTTGCTGAAATTGCCAAAATTACGGGTCAAAAACCAGTAGTGACGCGGGCGAAAAAGGCGATCGCTGGATTTAAACTTCGCCAAGGGATGCCAGTCGGCGTGATGGTGACTCTGCGGGCGGATCGGATGTATGCCTTTCTCGACCGATTAATTAACCTGTCCTTGCCACGGATTCGGGACTTTCGCGGCATTAGTCCCAAGAGCTTTGATGGTCGGGGAAATTACAGCCTAGGCATTAGAGAACAGCTGATATTTCCAGAAATCGAATACGACAGCATCGACCAAATTCGGGGCATGGACATTTCCATTATTACTACAGCAAATACCGACGAAGAAGGCCGCGCCTTGCTAAAAGAAATGGGAATGCCTTTCCGGGATCAATGAGGCAGTCAAAATAAGGAGGGAATAATGGCGGCAAACGACACAATTTCAGATATGCTGACTCGCATTCGGAATGCGAATCTGGCGCGGCACCAAACAACAGAAATACCAGCGACAAAGATGACTCGCAGTATTGCCAAAGTCCTCAGAGAGGAAGGCTTTATTGCTGAATTTGAAGAAGTTGGCGAAGGGATTAAGCAACACTTGCTAATTTCTCTAAAGTACAAAGGCAAAAACCGTCAACCGATTATTAATACCTTGAAGCGGGTCAGCAAACCTGGTCTGCGGGTCTACTCTAACCGCAAAGAACTACCCCGCGTGCTGGGTGGTATCGGAATTGCGATCATTTCTACCTCCAGCGGCATTATGACTGACCGGGAAGCACGGCGTCAGGGTGTAGGTGGAGAAGTGCTTTGCTACATCTGGTAGATAAGCTAATAGCTATTAGTTATTAGCTATTAGCTCGATTGGCTGGTAGGTTTCAAAAACCTAGAAAAGCACAGACTTTCGGACTCACCGATAGACCAAAAGCTAACAGCTAACAGCTAACGGCTAACGGCTAATTGATTAGGAGGATTAAGTCATGTCTCGTATTGGCAAACGCCCTATTAATATTCCTGCTAAGGTACAAGTCTCGATCGAAGGGCAACATGTTGCAGTGAAAGGGCCTAAAGGAGAACTATCCAGGGTTCTACCATCTGAGGTGAGTATAGAGCAGGAGGGAGAAACGATCTTGGTCAAGCGGCGGGATGAATCTCGCGCAGCTCGTCAACGCCACGGTCTTTCTCGTACTCTGATTGCCAACATGGTCGATGGAGTTTCCCAAGGATTTCAGCGTCGTCTAGAAATCCAGGGAGTCGGTTATCGTGCGGCAGTTCAAGGTCGCAATCTGATTCTGAGCGTGGGTTACAGTCATCCAGTTCAGATTGAACCTCCCGACGGTGTTCAAATGGCCGTAGAAAACAACACAAATGTGGTTGTAAGCGGCATTGATAAAGAAATCGTAGGAAATATCGCTGCTCGAATCCGTGCTGTCCGTCCACCGGAAGTTTACAAGGGTAAAGGCATCCGCTATGCAGGTGAAGTCGTAAGACGTAAAGCTGGAAAGGCAGGTAAGAAGTAAAGATGAAGCTAACTCGTAAAGAACTAATTCAACGTCGGCATCACCGGGTGCGGCGTAAGGTAAATGGCAGTAGTGAGCGTCCTCGGTTAGCTGTCTTTCGATCCAATCAGCACATTTATGTCCAGGTAATTGACGACACTCAACAACGTACTCTTGCCTGTGCCTCAACTTTGGAACCGGATCTAAAATCACAGTTAACAACAGGAGCTTCCTGTGCTGCCTCTGTTGAGGTAGGCAAGTTAATTGCTCAGCGAGCGATCGCTCAAGGCATTTCAAGGGTTGTCTTTGACCGAGGCGGCAACCTTTATCACGGTCGAATCAAAGCCCTGGCAGACGCTGCTCGCGAAGCTGGGTTAGATTTCTAAAGACAAGCATGCAAAAGGCAAAAGTAAAAAGAAAGAAGTTTTTATCTCTATATTTCTACCTTTGATTTCTCTTTCTTTTGCCTTTTTACATTTTTAGTTTTTACTTTCACTCTCAAGGTTCAGGATAAAACTATGGCAAAAGAGCGTCGGAAAAGTTCTGCGCGTCGGGAAAAAGAAATCACCTTTCAAGAACGGGTGATCCAGATCCGTCGTGTTAGTAAGGTCGTCAAAGGCGGTAAAAAACTCAGCTTCCGCGCGATCGTTGTCATTGGCAATGAGCGCGGTCAAGTTGGCGTCGGCGTTGGCAAAGCAAGTGATGTAATTGGAGCTGTTCGTAAAGGCGTTGCCGATGGCAAAAAACACTTAATTGACATCCCCTTGACCAAGGCAAATTCTATCCCCCATCCTATTAACGGAGCCGGAGGTGGTGCCCAAGTGATGATGCGACCCGCAGCCCCAGGAACGGGTGTTATTGCCGGTGGTGCTGTACGTACTGTACTGGAGTTAGCAGGTGTGCGTAACATCTTGGCAAAACAGCTGGGTTCTAATAACCCTTTGAACAATGCTAGAGCTGCCGTGAATGCTCTTTCCACCTTGCGTACATTTTCTGAAGTGGCTGAAGAACGCGGGATTCCTATCGAAAATCTCTACGCCTAAATTTAGCCATCAGCGATTAGCTATTAGTGATTCTCAGTTTAAAGGCAACTTTAATATCTTGGACAAACAACAAAAGACTAACAGCTAATAGCTAAAAGCTTCCCAAAAAAATTAAGTCGTCAATTCTCTAGGTCAAGCGAATGAGATTAGAAGATGCAGTTCCTAAAAAAGGCTCAAAGAAGCGCCGCCGACGCATTGGACGAGGCATAGCGGCTGGTCAAGGTGCCAGCGGTGGCTTTGGGATGCGCGGTCAAAAATCGAGATCGGGGCGGGGCACACGACCCGGATTTGAAGGCGGACAAATGCCACTGTACCGTCGTCTGCCTAAGTTAAAGCACTTTACGGTCATTAATCGTAAGCAATACACTACGATCAACGTAAGTAAGCTGGCATCACTCCCTGCTAACACGGAAGTGACTCTAGACTCATTGATGGAGTCTGGCATTCTCACCGCAAATCATGGTTCTCTGAAAATCCTCGGTGACGGTGAACTGAATGTGGCTCTGAACGTAAAAGCAGCAGCTTTCACTGGCTCGGCTCGTAGCAAGATTGAAGCCGCTGGTGGCAGTTGTGAAGTTGTTGCTGCCCGTGCCCATAAGGGTTAAGCATATTGCATGCCAGCGTCTCTTGCTCATCGTTGAGGTATTCCTTACATGGTCGTTAGTCGAGACAAAAGCCCAACTGCTCAGGAAACCTTTGCACAGATGGCTCAAGCAGCCGGTCTTAGAGGTCGGCTGCTTCTCACCATCGGCTTGCTGATTTTAGTTCGCATTGGCATCTTTTTGCCAGTACCGGGAATTGACCGGGCTAGGTTTGCTCAAGATATTCAAAATAACCAATTAATTGGATTTCTGGACATCTTCTCTGGGGGCGGAATTACCGCCTTGGGGATTTTTGCTCTAGGGATTTTGCCCTATATCAATGCCTCCATCATTATCCAATTACTAACAGCTGCCATTCCTTCTTTGGAAAAATTGCAGAAGGATGAAGGAGAAGCTGGAAGGCGAAAAATCTCTCAGATTACTCGCTATGTAGCGCTGGGAGGGGCTTTGATTCAAACTAGCTTCATTGCGGTATGGCTTGAACGCTATGCAACAAACGTTCGGGGACCCCTGTTTATCGCGGAGACTGCACTTGCTCTAACCGCTGGTTCAATGTTTGTTATGTGGGTGTCAGAGCTGATTACGGAGCGAGGGGTTGGTAACGGTGCTTCTTTGTTGATTTTCATCAATATTGTTGCAGTTCTACCTAAATCGCTTGGGCAAACTATTAATTATGCCCAGGTTGACAATCGCAATGTGGGACCCGTGATCATTCTGCTGCTAGTTTTCCTAGTCATGATCTTGGGAATTGTGTTTGTCCAGGAGGGAACCAGGCGGATTCCGATTATTTCGGCACGCCGACAGGTAGGTAAACGACTCTACCGGGAAAGGACGAGCTACCTGCCTTTGCGGCTGAACCAGGGTGGAGTTATGCCGATCATTTTTGCCTCTTCCGTTCTAATTTTCCCAGGTTTCCTAGCTCAGATGACTCAAAATACGGGCAATAATCCGGTCTTGAGTCAAATACATCAAGTTCTCAATCAAGTTGCGAATGCTCTAAATCCCAATAGTCAGACGCCCGGAGTTTATGAGGTTGTTTATCTGATCTTGATTCTGTTTTTCAGCTACTTTTACGCATCTTTGATTGTAAATCCTGTGGATTTATCACAGAACTTGAAAAAGATGGGAGCCAGCATACCTGGCATCCGTCCAGGTCGGGCTACTAGCGATTACGTGGAAGGAGTTTTGAATCGGCTAACTTTCTTAGGCGCTATCTTTTTGGGATTAGTGGCAATTGTGCCCACAATTGTAGAAAGAGCCACCGGCATTACAACTTTTCAAGGGCTGGGAGCTACTTCTTTGCTGATTTTGGTGGGCGTGGCAATTGATACAGCAAAGCAAATCCAAACCTATGTCATTTCCCAGCGCTATGAAGGAATGGTGAAGCAGTAGTGACGCGATTGATTTTTTTGGGGCCGCCAGGAGCGGGGAAGGGAACTCAGGCACATATCCTCGCTCAAGAGCTGGAAATTCCTCATGTTTCCACGGGTGATATCTTGAGAAATGCCAAGGCGGCTGGAACTGAACTCGGTTTGAAGGCGAAGTCCTATATGGATCGAGGTGAGTTGGTTCCCGATGCTTTGATATTGGATTTGGTGCGCGATCGCTTGACCCAAACAGATGCCCAACCTGGTTGGATTTTAGATGGTTTCCCCCGTAACGTCTCTCAGGCAACTTTTCTGGATGAATTGTTGCAAAAATTAGACCAAGTCTCCGATTACGTTCTCAATCTGGAAGTTGCGGACGAAGTTTTGGTAGATCGGATGCTGGAACGAGGTCGCAAGCAAGGACGAACAGATGATACAGAAGAAGTCATTCGTCATCGTTTGGAAGTTTATCGCAACCAAACGGCTCCGCTAATTGATTTCTACAAGCAGCGCCAACAGTTGGTTTCAATTGATGGCGATCGCTCTCTAGAGGAAGTTACTTCCGCACTCAAACAAGTTGTTCATTCTTGACAGGAGCGGGTGCGATCTCCCAATGTCAGGGGTCAGTTCGTTGCCAATCTACTTTCCGACAGGCGGCTGGGACTGACCCCCAACCTGATGAAGTAAATTTTTGATAAAATATGTTAATAAGACCTTGACTGTCAGTCAGGGGAATGAGCTGTGAATGACAGTAGGCAAGCTGAAGAATTGAGGAAAAGGATAACTTGGCTAAACAAGATTTAATTGAAATGGAAGGCACGGTAACAGAATCCCTGCCTAATGCAATGTTTCGCGTTGATTTAGACAATGGGTTTAATGTATTAGCCCATATTTCCGGGAAAATCCGCCGGAATTACATCAAGATTCTACCGGGTGATCGCGTCAAAGTGGAACTCACCCCATACGACCTAACCAAAGGCAGAATAACTTACCGGCTACGCAACAAAAAGTAGTTGCCAAAAAAAGCGACTCGCTCGTTTTTAAAAGCTTGTGTTATGAAAAACTTCATCAATTAGATGAACTTTTAAATACACTTAAAAAGTGATATAATGTAGAGCTTGCAATGTAGCCAAAATAGGCATGAAAGTTCGAGCATCAGTCCGAAAAATTTGTGAAAAATGCCGCGTCATTCGGCGGCGCGGTCGAGTCATGGTGATTTGTTCTAACCCAAAACACAAGCAACGCCAAGGTTAACTCAACCCGATCCTCAGGACAAGTTTATAGCACTAAAAGCAAGACTAGGGAGACAACAAGCGTGGCACGGATTGCTGGGGTAGACCTTCCTCGCGATAAACGCGTAGAAATTGGTCTGACTTACATTTATGGAATTGGACTCTCGCGCTCCAAAGAAATTTTGGCAGCATCCAAAGTTAATCCAGACACAAGAGTAAAAGACTTAAGCGATTCCGACGTTGCTGCTCTGCGCGAAGCAGTGGAAAGCAACTATCAAATTGAAGGGGATCTCAGACGCTGGGAGGCGATGAACATCAAGCGCCTGATTGACATTGGCACCTACCGGGGTCGGCGTCATCGAATGGGCTTGCCAGTACGGGGTCAACGAACTCGTACAAATGCGCGAACCCGTCGCGGTAGACGTCTCACAGTCGCAGGCAAGAGAAAGGCACCAGGGCCGAAATAACCTTCTTCTGCTAGCTGAAAAGCTAAAAGCAGAGGCTTGGATTTCGTTCATTTGCTAAAAGCAAAATTGACCAACCAATTCAGCCAACCCATTATAACTACTGTCAACTAGATCCACATGGCGCGACAACCAACAAAAAAAACAGGTCCGAAAAAACAAAAACGCAACGTACCTAATGGCGTAGCCTTCATCCAGTCTACTTTTAACAACACGATTGTCACGATTTCTGACACGAATGGAGACGTCCTCTCCTGGGCTTCAGCTGGCTCAAGTGGCTTTAAAGGAGCGAAAAAAGGAACTCCTTTTGCAGCGCAAACCGCAGCTGAAAGCGCGGCTCGCCGAGCGACCGATCAGGGGATGCGTCAAATTGAAGTCATGGTTAGCGGTCCAGGAGCTGGTCGAGAAACCGCGATTCGAGCGCTGCAAGGGGCGGGGCTAGAAATTACCTTAATTCGAGATGTGACGCCAATCCCCCACAATGGCTGCCGTCCGCCCAAGCGACGTCGAGTCTAGAATTGCTTTGACAGCGATCGCTGTCAAAGCAATTCGTAATTAGCAGCAAGTGGCAAACAGCTAACTGCTAAATTGGCATTGAGACAGTAGGGGCAATGCTAGGGAAGAGCTTCTAGCGTTCTTTCCAGGGGTTTTATGAAGAAGGGAGGTCACTCCGTGGCGCAGTTTCAAATTGAGTGTGTAGAGTCCAAAACTGAGAATAATCGGAGCCAATATAGCAAATTTGTCCTGGAGCCTCTAGAACGGGGTCAAGGTACCACCGTCGGCAATGCACTGAGGCGGGTTCTACTGTCTAATTTAGAAGGGACAGCCGTGACAGCTGTTCGGATTGCTGGGGTTAATCATGAGTTTGCCACAGTTGAGGGAGTTCGGGAGGATGTCCTAGAAATTCTGCTGAACATGAAGGACATTGTACTCAAAAGTCACTCCTCCCATCCCCAAATTGCTCGATTAACTGTCACAGGCCCAGCAACGGTGACAGCCGGACGATTTGATTTACCCTCTGAAGTTGAGGTGGTCGATCCTAATCAATACGTTGCTACCCTAGCAGACGACGCTAGGTTGGAAATGGAATTCCGCATCGAACGAGGAAAGGGATATCGCGCCGTAGACCGGGGACGAGATGACACTGCTGCTTTAGACTTCCTCCAGATTGACGCTGTGTTTATGCCCGTGCATAAAGTTAACTACAGCATTGAAGATGCCCGGATTGACGGTTCTCTGGAAAGAGACCGACTAATCCTTGAAATCTGGACGAATGGCAGCCTCAGTCCCCAAGAGGCACTTTCTCAAGCGGCAAGTATTCTGGTGGATTTGTTCAATCCCCTGAAAGATATCACCCTCGATCCGATGACGGTAGACTATGCCGATGATGAAGATCCTACCAGCCAGATCCCAATCGAAGAATTGCAGCTTTCGGTGAGGGCATACAACTGTCTCAAGCGAGCGCAAATTAACTCTGTAGCTGACTTGCTGGATTACAGCCAAGAGGATCTACTAGAGATTAAAAACTTTGGTCAAAAGTCGGCAGAAGAAGTCATCGAAGCCTTACAGCGGCGACTAGGAATTACCCTGCCTCACGAAAAGGCTGCGAAAACAACTTGAAGTAAAGAGTAATGGTAATAGGTAGAATTAATTACCGATTACCCATTACTTCTTCACCGAGTACCCATTAGCAGTTACCAATTCCCAATTAGCAATTCAAAATCGTTATGCGTCACTGTCGTCGTATTCCAAAACTAGGTAAGCCTGCCGACCAGCGTCGAGCGCTGTTAAGGGCGCTGACAACCGAATTAATCCGTCAGGGCCGAATCACAACCACAAAGACGCGTGCTAAGGCGCTGCGCCCGGAAGTGGAAAAAATGATTACTCTGGCAAAGGACGGCTCTCTGGCAGCCCGCAGGCAAGCCATGGGCTACATTTATGACAAACAGTTGGTTCATGCCCTGTTTGAGCAAGCCGCTAGCCGTTACGGCGAACGCAACGGGGGATACACCCGTATCCTGCGAACTGTGCCACGTCGGGGTGATAATGCTGAAATGGCAATCATCGAGCTGGTTTAACGTGAGGACTGAGGACTGAGAGAATTCAAAACTCATTACTCACTACTCAAAGCTCATCATGTTACAAGCCATGCCATTATCAACCCAGCGAGTTGCCCTGGTAATCCAATACCTGGGCACTCATTTTCATGGCTGGCAGCGACAACCTAATGGGCGCACCGTGCAGGAAGAGATTGAAACAGTTCTGTCTAAGGTGCAGGAACGACCTGTTACTCTACACGGTGCGGGGCGCACTGATAGCGGTGTGCATGCAGCAGCACAAGTGGCACACTTTGAGGCTACGGGTCCCATTCCGGCTGAGAAATGGGCTGCGATTCTTAATTCTCATCTGCCCGATGATATTCTGATTCGAGCCTCAGCGGCTGTAGGTTCAAATTGGCACGCTCGGTTTTCTGCGAGCTGGCGTCGGTATCGATACACGCTCTATACAGATCCCAAGCCAAACTTGTTTGTGCAGCCCTTCAGTTGGCATTATTATTATGCACCGCTAGATGAATCTCTCATCCAGGCAGCTTTAACCCCTTTGATAGGTAGCCATCATTTGGCTGCTTTTCACAGGGCAAATTCGGCGCGATCGCATTCCTGGGTGGATGTGCAGGCGGCAGAGTGCTACCGAGACGGCTCATTTATTCATATTGAGATTCAAGCCAACGGATTTTTGTATGGCATGGTGCGGCTGCTGGTGGGATTACTGGTGCAGGTAGGAAAGGGAGAGCGATCGCCAGAAAGCTTCACCGAGTTGTGGGTAAACCAGCGTCGTCACGAAGTAAAGTACTCTGCGCCCGCTAAAGGCTTGTGCCTGTTGCGAGTTGGCTACCCAGAGTTTCCCTTTCCCCCGGAAGTCTGGTTTGACACCCAGCCTAAGTTGGTCTTGCCGACTGTCACCGCCGAATATTGCCTAAGTTGAAAGCTTGAAGATGAGAAGGTTGAAGGTTACAAGGTTCTTCAACATTCAAAGCTCCAACTTACCAACTTTTGACTCACCCCTTGAAGCGTATAAAAAGAACCATGAACAAAACCCCCATCCCATCTCAAGATTCCATCGAACGCAATTGGTACGTCGTTGATGCCGCAGAGCAGCGGCTGGGTCGTCTGGCGAGTGAAATTGCCATGATTCTCAGAGGCAAAAACAAGCCTACCTTTACTCCCCATCTGGATACCGGCGATTTCGTGATCGTCGTCAATGCCGAAAAAGTGGTAGTCACCGGAAAAAAACGCACTCAAAAGCTCTACCGGAAACATTCTGGACGTCCGGGCGGAATGAAGACGGAAACCTTTGCTAAGCTACAGGGCCGTATCCCAGAGCGGATTATCGAACACGCCGTGCGCGGGATGTTGCCCAAGAGTTCTCTAGGGAAACAACTGTTCACCAAGCTGAAAGTTTATCCGGGACCATCCCATCCCCATGAATCTCAACAGCCCCAGGAACTCAAAATTCAAACAATTCCAGGAGGAGAAAATTAATGCAAGCAGTAGAACAAAGTGGTCGAGTCGTTTATTGGGGAACAGGTCGCCGGAAGTCGTCCGTAGCAAGAGTTCGCCTGGTTCCCGGAAGCGGTCAAATGATTGTCAATGACCGACCGGGCGACAATTACTTCAATTACCAACCGGCTTATATGTCAGCGGCAAAAGCCCCCCTGGAAACTCTGGGTCTGGAAAATGAGTATGACATTCTGGTGAAAGCCCACGGTGGTGGATTAACGGGGCAAGCTGATTCGATTCGTTTGGGAGTAGCGAGAGCCTTGTGCCAACTCGACCCGGACAATCGCCAACCGCTGAAAAGCGAAGGCTACTTAACCCGCGATCCCAGAGCGAAAGAGCGGAAGAAATACGGCTTGCACAAAGCCCGGAAGGCTCCGCAGTACTCGAAGCGATAAAAAAGCGATCGCATTTGAGTTGGTTATCGATGGTAGGTGCGAGGTCTGCCTCGCACTCGCTGATGCTGGAAAGCTAGAATTATATAGGGACATTACCCAGTCGAGGAGTAATCATGGCAAGACAAGGAATTCATCCAGAGTGGTATCCAGAAGCAAAAGTTTACTGCAACGGAGAAGTGGTAATGACCGTTGGCTCAACACAGCCAGAACTTCACGTTGATGTTTGGTCGGGGAACCACCCCTTTTACACTGGAACCCAGAAAATTATTGACACCGAAGGTCGGGTAGAGCGCTTCATGCGGAAATATGGAATGTTGGAAACTACCCAACCCCAAGGTGATGATTCGGGTTCCCAAGGCAAAAAGTAGCGGGTCGGCTTGCTCGTAGCGAGACCCGCCTGTTGGGTCGAAGTTATTGATGATAAGCTTTCCTGCTGTTTTTGTGGAGCGATCGCATTTCCTATGGCTGAAACATACCTGCTGGAAAAATTAAATTCCGTTGAGCAAACCTTTAATGAGTTAACTCGCCGACTGGCAGATCCAGATACCGCCTCCAATCCAGATGAGTATCAACGGGTGGCAAAAGCTCGTTCCTCATTGGAGGACGTTGTTAATACCTATGAAAGCTGGAAAACCACTCAGCAAAACTTGGTAGGAGCAAAACTGGTACAGAAGGAATCTGCCAGCGATCCTGAGTTGCAGGAAATGGCAGCCTTGGAAGTGGAAGAACTGGAAAGCAAGCTTGAGCATTTGGAAACACGCCTCAAGATTTTACTTTTGCCCCGCGATCCTAATGATGACAAAAACATCATGTTGGAAATTCGCGCGGGTACAGGTGGAGATGAGGCGAGTATCTGGGCTGGAGATTTGGTGCGGATGTACTCGTACTATGCCCAAACTCAAAACTGGAAGATTAAGTTACTCAGCGAGTCGCGGGCAGAGTCGGGTGGTTTTAAAGAAGCCATCTTGGAAATCCAAGGCGACAACGTTTACAGCCAACTGAAATTTGAAGCAGGCGTTCATCGGGTACAACGAGTGCCAGTGACGGAAGCTGGAGGGAGGGTTCACACCTCAACGGCAACAGTGGCGGTGATGCCAGAGGTGGATGATGTAGAGATACACATTGACCCGAAGGATATTGAAATGAGTACAGCTCGCTCTGGCGGTGCTGGCGGTCAAAATGTGAACAAGGTAGAAACTGCTGCCGACTTGTTCCACAAGCCGACGGGGATTCGGATTTTTTGTACGGAAGAGCGATCGCAGTTGCAAAACAAAGAACGCGCGATGCAAATCCTCCGTGCCAAGCTTTACGAAATGAAGCTGCGCGAACAGCAGGAAGCTGTGACCTCCATGCGGCGTTCTCAGGTAGGTACTGGCTCCCGTTCGGAAAAAATTCGTACTTACAATTACAAAGATAACCGCGTCACCGACCATCGCCTGGGTCAGAATTACAGCCTTAACCCAGTTCTGCAAGGCGACCTAGAACATATTATTCAGGCTTGTATTTCTCAAGATCAGCAAGAACGCTTGGCAGAATTAGCCGCTTCCACTACCAACGCTGAGTCGCTTAATTAAGATGAGCGCTAAATGTATCGACAGATACGATTAATCGCGTTTTTGCCATCCTGAACCCAGCCGACGTATAAACGGCTGGGTTTTTATTTTTATCCAGATCATCTCTAGTAAATTGCCCATAATCAGGGAAACTCAGCCTGCCAGCGAATGCTGGAAAATTAACAAACCTGCTCTTAGACGCGATCGCTTCAACATCAGCGGTTTTGCCTCCTATATCACTATCCGCAGGCTGAAATTCTGGCAAAATTAGCTAAGGAACGGTTAGACCCTGCTGTGTTGCTCGAAAATTGGAATAGCGATCGCCCTTACCTAAAAAAGAGCTAACTTTTCCTCTATCTATGTGGATTGGAAGTGAGACTAGGATAAATCAAACTGTCCAAATGCCTTTTTTTCTTGTATTTTATTCTTATTAGAGAGATATCAATAATTCCTCATGTATTATTAATAACACTATTAAGTCAAGGTTCTCTAACTCTATGTTTAAGTAAATCAATGTAAAAATAGACTCTTGTAAATTCCTTAAAAAAACCGTTCTAAAGGCTTGTATAAATAGCGTTGACCAGAGGTACCGAGATGCCAAACAATAATCAAGCTTCGGATTGGAATTACGATCCAAACGATCCCTATTCTCCAATTTACTATAAAGGAGCAGTCGTTGGATTTATAAAATCAGAATATGCACTCCGAATCGTTGACTTTCTCAATGAAGATGAACGGCTACGCAAAGCTCTCAAAATGGCTTGTTTTGACTTGATAACTGAGGCGGGGGGCGATACGAGTAGAGTCGATCTTCTAATGAAAAAATATATTGCAAGTACCGAACGCCCTAAATATGGATCGGCGGCGGTTGCCCTGCTATTAAGGGATAGACAAGATGAACTTGATATTAGCGATAAAGAATTTGCCCGATTTTGCGATTCTTATCGATTGTCTTGGAAAGAGCTGAAGGAAATTTTCCTAGGAAAAGACATTAACGATAATCAGCTAGGACCAATTGCACGAATCGTAGGGAAATCCATCGAAGAGCTGATTGAAGTGCGGGATGGGCCACCTCCCAGAGGCGATCGCTAATGTGAGTAAGCGTGCGGGAAAAATTAAATACAACTGACTATTTGGGAAATTTGAGGCTGGAGAAGATTTACCAATCTTTGATCGCTTTCCTGAATCAAGGACTACTAGTAGTTGTTATTTGCTCTGAGCAGGTGATAACAAAAGCGCCTGAAGTCATAGACGAGAAGAAGGACTTATGTAATCTAAAATCAGCTTTCCACTCAGTACACCTAGAGAAAGGCGATCGCGCTGTCGGATTTTCAACTTGCCTTCCAACAGTTGCCAATTCCGATTTTAGAATTAAATTTTGTTAAGATAAACTGGACTCTCGCGATCGCCTGACGGACTTACTGGCAATACCAACCGACATCCGTCAAATAATTCGCTCATTCCCCCAGCATCCTTGGAGACTCTTGATGTTACGACTTGAACATATCAGTAAAATTTATCCCACCGGCGAAGTTCTCAAGGATGTCAACTGGGAAGTCAAACCGGGCGATCGCATTGGCTTAGTCGGCGTTAACGGTGCCGGAAAATCGACTCAGCTCAAAATTATTGCAGGGGAAATGGAACCCACTGCTGGGGAAGTGATTCGTCCTGCAAATTTGCACATTGCCTATCTGACTCAAGAATTTGAGGTAGATCCGACGCGCACTGTGCGAGAAGAACTTTGGACGGTTTTTAAAGAAGCCAACGAAGTACAGCACGCTCTAGCGCAGGTGCCGAGAGAAATGGAAACTGCGAATCCAGAGGAATTAGACCGCCTGATCCACAAATTGGATCGGCTACAGCGGCAATTTGAAGCGTTGGATGGCTATGGGTTAGATGCACGGATTGAGAAGATGTTGCCAGAAATGGGGTTTGCGCCAGAAGATGGCGATCGCCTCGTTAGCGCTTTCAGCGGTGGCTGGCAAATGCGGATGAGTTTGGGCAAAATCTTACTCCAAAAACCCGATTTATTACTACTGGATGAACCGACGAACCACCTGGATCTAGAAACCATTGAGTGGCTGGAAACCTACCTCAAAGGGCTGAAGACTCCAATCGTGATAGTATCGCACGACCGAGAATTTCTCGACCGTCTTTGCACCCAAATTGTAGAAACAGAACGCGGCGTTTCTACCACCTACTTAGGCAACTATTCTTCTTATTTACAACAAAAAGCGGAAAACCAAGAAGCCCAACTTAGCGCCTACGAACGCCAGCAAAAAGAACTAGAAAAGCAGCAAGTCTTTGTTGACCGTTTCCGTGCCAGTGCTACTCGCAGCACCCAAGCGAAAAGCCGTGAGAAACAACTAGAAAAAATCGAACGGATTGAAGCGCCGACTGGGGGATTACGAACCCTGCGCTTCCGCTTTCCTGACGCTCCCCGCAGTGGTCGCGAGGTAGTAGAAATTCAGAATTTGGTACATACTTACGACGAAAAAATTCTATTTTTAGATGCGAATCTACTAATGGAACGAGGCGATCGCATTGCCTTTCTCGGCCCGAATGGAGCTGGAAAATCTACCTTGTTGCGTCTAATTATGGGCATGGAAAAACCTACTGAAGGTTCAGTGCAATTAGGCGCTCACAACGTTATTCCTGGCTACTTCGAGCAAAATCAGGCGGAAGCGTTGGATCTGTCTAGAACTGTCATGGAAACTATCCATGATGAAGTACCTGAATGGAAAAACGAGGAAGTTCGGACACTTCTAGGGCGCTTTTTGTTCAGCGGTGACACCGTATTTAAAAAAGTTGAGGCTCTTAGTGGGGGTGAAAAGGCTCGTCTGGCGTTAGCAAAAATGCTTTTGCGCCCAGTTAATTTAATGATTTTGGACGAGCCTACTAACCACTTGGATATTCCGGCTAAAGAAATGTTGGAAGAGGCAATCCAAAACTACGAAGGTACGGTAATTTTAGTCTCCCACGACCGATATTTTATTTCCAAAGTTGCCAATAAAATTGTCGAGATCCGTGACGGCGAATTCCGCCTGTATCGAGGAGATTACCATTACTATCTAGACAAAATTGCTGAAGAAAAAGAGCAGGCAAGATTAGAGGCGATCGCTGCTGATAAAGCTGCTAAGAAAGCTGCAAAAGCTGCTAAGGAATCTAGCAAACGCAAATAAAGTCTAGAAGTCGTTTTTTAAATGCAGAGAACGTAAAGAATCGTTGCAAAGGAACGTCAGCAGTAGTCTCACCACTGCTGACGTTCCTTTGGCAATAAAGATAGGTTTAAACCCTTGCTTATTGCGTTCTTGAGAGCTAAAAAGGTACGGCGCTTAGGGTGGGCTTTCTAA
Source organism: Trichocoleus sp. Lan (assembly GCF_039961855.1). NCBI lineage: Bacteria > Bacillati > Cyanobacteriota > Cyanophyceae > Leptolyngbyales > Trichocoleusaceae > Trichocoleus > Trichocoleus sp. Lan. Next base: position 126,365 of record NZ_JAMPKA010000009.1, read on the forward strand.
GTTTCCAAAAGTCTTACTTTAGGTAGATGCAAGTTATAATAAAAAGACTAAGCTTCCATCGCTGGAGGAAATCGTGCCACTTTCCTCGACCTGGCGAACAACCAGCAACAAGCCTTAGAAATCCCGGAGCCTTTGAAGCCGCTTTATGCAGACTTTCCTTGTCATCTCAATTACGAACCGCCTGTGCATCTGCTGCTGGCTGTAACTATGGCGGCTCAAGGCACCGACGAGCTAGCTAACCAAGTCACCGCAGAACTGTATCGCTGGTTTCTCAATGCGATCGCGATCGCTCTTGGCAGATCCCGCTGAGTTAGAAACCACTCTACGCTCCAGCAAGAATCGGGAATTGTTTCGTTTTCTTGACATATCACGGTCGATCTGTTCTTAAAGCCAAAAAGCCTGCTTGCAAAGCCTGTACCTTATTAGACTTGTTTGCTAGTGCGGGTTAGATGGTTTAACAGACACAACAACCGGGGAAGACCAACGCATCGTGGCAGACTAGGCGATGTGTAAGCTTGACGCCTACTGATCTTGCAAGTGCGTCAAGCGGTTGTCATCAAGGGAGTAGCGCTCCCTTACATACTTTTAGCGATCGCTTCCTACCAGGACTGTCTTCAGAACCCTGTAACAAAATAGTCATCCGAGCTAGAGAGAATTGCTGTGCTGTCCCTGGCAAAAAAACTAAAAAAGCTAGCAGAAGCTACTAAAAATAACACTGCGAGTACAAAGGGCGATGATATCATGACGGAGAAATTACTGAAAACAAAGGGCAATTGAGTATGGCGCAAGCACCTGTCTCTCCCGTGGTGCTAGTCATTCTAGACGGCTGGGGGTACCGCGAAGAAACCGATGGCAACGCCATAGCCGCCGCTAACACACCTGTGATGGATAGCCTCTGGGAAGTCTATCCCCACACACTCATCTATACCTCCGGCAAGGCTGTAGGGTTGCCAGAAGGTCAGATGGGTAACTCAGAAGTAGGCCATCTCAACATTGGTGCTGGTCGGGTTGTACCGCAAGAATTAGTTCGTATTTCAGACGCCGTGGAAGACGGTAGTTTACTGAGCAATCCTGCACTGGTGCAAGTCTGTCAGGAAGTCAAGAGCCGGGGTGGTAAGCTTCACCTAGTTGGGCTTTGTTCCGAAGGTGGGGTGCATTCTCATCTGGCGCATCTTCTAGGATTACTAGATTTAGCGAAAGCGCAAGAGATTCCCTCAGTTTGTATCCACGCGATCGCAGATGGACGCGATACCTATCCCCACGAGGGGATAGAGGCAATTCAGAAGATTCAAGACCACATTGACCAGATTGGGGTCGGGCGCATTGTCACCCTCAGCGGTCGCTACTACGCAATGGATCGAGACCAGCGGTGGGATCGGGTGAAACGCGCCTACGATGTGATGACTCAGGATGGGTTAGAAGATGGTCGCTCGGCGCAAGAAGTTTTGCAGGCTTCCTATGCTGAAAATGTCACAGATGAATTTATCATCCCAACCCGAATTGCTCCTGGAGCTATAGAAGCGGGGGATGGTGTGATTTTCTTTAACTTCCGACCTGATAGATCCAGACAACTTACCCAAGCCTTCGTGTCTCCAGGCTTTAAGAGGTTCGAACGACAGCATATCGAGCCACTGAGCTTTGTTACTTTTACTCAGTACGAACCGAATTTACCAGTTTTGGTGGCTTTTGAACCCCAGAACTTGAGTAACATCCTGGGAGAAGTCATTGCCAGTCGGGGACTGCGCCAGTTTCGGACTGCTGAAACCGAAAAATACGCTCACGTTACTTATTTCTTCAACGGCGGTCGGGAACAGCCTTTTGAAGGGGAAGATCGGGAACTGGTACCGAGTCCAATGGTTCCAACCTATGACCAAGCACCGGAGATGTCAGCAGCAGCGGCGACGGATGTAGCGATCGCTGCCGTTGAAAAACGCATTTACTCCTTCATGGTCATCAACTACGCCAACCCAGACATGGTGGGGCATACAGGTCAGATGGAACCCACCATTCAAGCACTGGAAACGGTAGACCGATGTTTGGGACGCCTTCTAGAAAGCATCAATAAGGCGGGTGGTACGGCGATCATCATTGCCGACCACGGGAACGCTGAATATATGCAGGATAAAGAAGGCAACCCTTGGACGGCTCACACAACGAACCCTGTGCCCTTTATCCTGGTGGAAGGGGAAGGGTTAAAAATTCCCGGCTATGGGACTGAAGTGACTTTGCGAAGTGATGGACGTTTGTCGGACATTGCACCGACGATTCTGGAAATCTTAAAGCTGCCACAGCCAGTAGAGATGACAGGTCGTTCGATGCTGGTTCCTCTGGAATTTGATGTCCGCGCCAATCGCACACCCGTGCGAGTTTCTCTGTAAAGTGCTAGGAGCTAATAGCTAATGACTCATTGCATCTTTCTGATGCTTAGCGGTTAGCTCTTAACGATCCGCAATTCACAATTCTTAAAAACTGACACCGAACAACCAACTATGAATCTATATAGCATCCTGCAAATTATATGGGCGGTTTCTTCCGCAATTCTGATTGTTTTAGTGCTGCTACATAGTCCTAAAGGAGACGGAATTGGGGGGATTGGCGGACAGGCTCAATTGTTTACCAGCACTAGAAGTGCAGAAACAGCCCTAAACCGAGTAACCTGGATATTCACTGTCATCTTTCTGGGTTTGTCGGTAATTTTGAGCATGGATCGGTTATGGCAATAGCATCAAATCGTGACGCATGATAAATGATGATTTTTGAGTGGAAAAAGGAGAAAAGTGGGAAAGTAAAAAAGGCGAAACCCTCAAACTTTCAAACTCTTAAACGAAGCCTACAGAACCGCCTGTGGTATCCAAACTCTTTTCAAAACTCAAAACGATTCATTCGGGTGGGGATCGCGATCGCTACTTGCTTATTGGCGGTTTTAGCCCATTTTCGGGTGGTGGATGCGGGTGATGTTTGGGCGTCTGAAGGGTCACGCCCGCTATCAGCAACCTCCTTACCGACACTCCAAGCGCACGTCTTACCACCGACACTGTTGCAATGGCAAGATACCAGCAACAGTGGTGATTACTTCTCTCAGGTGAAGCCTACCCCCGTTGGCTATCTGGTTTGGTCGCAGTTTCCGGTTAAGGTGTTCGTAGAGATGCCAGAAACTTCCACCGCCAGCCAACAGTGGGCAAGTGCTGTGTTAAAAGCTGTGCAGGAATGGCGCGTTTATTTGCCCCTCCAAGTGGTCGAGCAGTCAGAGATAGCTGATATCAAGATCGTGCGATCGCTTCCTCCCCTCAAGCCATCCTTTAACCGCCGCACCGGGGAATTTCACCTGCCTCGCGCTCGTTCTGCTGAAACCCGCTATGAATTCTACCTCAACCCAGCGACGGGCACGCCATCTGTACTATCCCATCGATTTACGATCCAATTGAGTCCAACTCAAACCGGCGACTATATTCAATCCGCTGCCCGTCACGAACTAGGTCACGCACTAGGTATCTGGGGGCACAGTCCTTTAGAAACAGACGCCCTGTATTTTTCCCAGGTGCGTAATCCTCCCCAGATTTCTTCGAGAGATATTAACACCCTCAAGCGGATCTACGAGCAGCCAACGCGACTGGGATGGCCTTTGTCCAATGCCACCCAAAGCCAGCTTCAGCTTAGAGTAGTGGCGAATAAAACAATACGCGATTACTCCTTGAGAAGGATGACTAGCTGATTTTCGTTCTCCCTGGATAACGCCAATCACTCAACTGGACTCGCCGTTCCTGTAGCAACTCAGTATAAAGTTTTACTAATTGCTCGATGTTGCGGCTGAGGGTGTATCGCTCTAAAACCCTTGCGATCGCTTTTTGTCCCAGTCGCTGCGTAAACTCCGGGTTGCCTCGTAACACAGGCAGTAGAGTTCGCAACTGCCCCGCAACCCCTTGAGTTCTGAGAATTATCCCAGCGTCTCCCTCTAATGGATTCCCCTCCAAAACTTCACCATCAGCACCAGCATCAGTTGCTACACAGGCGACGCCACAAGCCATTGCTTCTAGTAGGGAAAGTGAAAGTCCTTCCACCAGAGAAGGCAGAATAAACACATCAGCTCCCCGCAAAATTTCGATTCGCCGTTGCTCATCCGGTTCGGTTCCCCACCAGATGATGCCGTATTCTGAGTCGTAAAAAGGCTCTAAAGAGGGCTTCATCGGCCCGTCGCCGACAATTAATAATTTACACTCTGGCCCCATTTCTGACTCTTTCCAGGCTCGGAGCATTGCTTCCACATTTTTTTCGGTAGCAATTCGACCCTGGTAGACAAAGAGGCGCTTAGCGTTTAATTCAGATTTGATGTTAGAAGGCCCTGGACAATACTTCTGGACATCAACGCCATTCGGAATCACAGCTACCTTTGATGCTGCCACTCCCAATCGTGCGAGTAAATCCCGCTGAACTTGAGAAAAGATAACCGTTCGGTCGTAATACGCCAGGAAAGGTGCATACAGCTGATAAGTCAAAAGCTGAGTCCCTGATTTGAGATTTCGTCGCTTCCCGTCAAAAGGGGTATGGAAGGTGGAAACCAGGGGTAAATTCAGTTCTTCGCAGATTTCCGGCAGTAGGAAATCTAGGGGTGATAAAGTGAGCGAGGCATGCACCAGGTCTGGCTTTAGCTCTTCAAGCGATTGCGTCAAAACCTTTCTCGATCTCAGGGTGGGAATCGTATAAACCTGGGACTTGTACAGGAAAGGTAGAGACACTTCTTCACATCCAGGCCAAGCCTGGAGGTCAGATTCTTCGTCTTGGGCAAAGTGGAGAAAGCTAACTCGATGGCCCTGGTCTAACAACGCATTCGTAACTTCTCGACTGTAGGTGACATTGCCGCAAAAGGGTGATTTTTTTCCGAGCCAGGCTATGTGCATTTTCTAAGAGTTTTGAGTTTTTAGTTTTGAGTTTTGAGTTATGAGTTAATCATTCAAAACTCGTCATTCAAAACTCATCACTTTTCTTTTCCTGTACCGGAAATATACCAGGTTAAGAGTCCTCCTGCGATCGCAATCGCTGCTAAACCGAGAAATACTGCCTGTAACCCTAAAATCGTCTCTGCAACGCCTGCTAAGGCTAAAGGCAAGCTGAGAGCAATATTAATGACGTTGTTTTGTAACCCAAAGACTTTCCCTCGCATTTGGTCGGGAGTTTCGGCTTGGATGGTTGTCTGCATCGGGATAGCCACCAGCGACCCAAAAAAGCCCAAAAGCGTTGTCAACAGGAATGCCAGCAATAGCTGCTTCGTAAACAATCCCAGACCAACCAAAGAGGCTGCCGTTCCGATAGAACCATAGAGGCTGAGCCGAGTATGGGAGAACCGCTGCCCAAAGTGTCCTAGCACCGTTGCCCCCCCAACCATGCCAACCCCACCAGCTGCGAGTAAAAAACCGAACTGAGAGGATTTCAAACCAGGAATAACTTCTGCCATCCGCACAGCTAGAACCGACAGCGCCGCAAAAACTGAAAATAAAATTACCAGTTGGATCAGGGCATTGCGAACGCGGCTTTGTTCGTTTAGGTAACGCAGTCCGTCGCGCAGGTCTTCCCAAACATGGGGTGATTCGTGTTCGGGAGCGTTCGTTTTTTCCCCTGTGCGGAGGATCATCAACAGCAATCCCGCGATCGCATAACTGCCACCCACCACCAATTCTTTGCCAATGTCCGCTCCCCCACCCAAGCGTCCCACCAAGGTGTCGGCAATTCCGAGTAACGGCTCTCCCACGGCAAATCCCACGATCACTGAAGCCATCATTGTCATCGTGTACAGCGAGTTCGCTGAAAGCAGATGATGGCGTCCCACAACTAGCGGAATCACTGACTGCTCGGCAGGAGCAAAAAACTGCGTCAGTGTAGAAATCAGAAACGTTAATCCCAGCAGGATGCAGAATCCCACCGGCAACCCTCCAAGCGTTAACCAGCCATGCGAGATCCACAGCAGCGGTGGCACTGCCAAAACCAGTGCCCCCCGCAGCAGGTTCGTTGCCACTAGCACTGCCTTCTTAGGCCACCGATCCACATACACACCCGCCACGGAACCAAACAGTATGGCGGGAATCGTAAAAGCCATCATGATCGCCGATACCCACACGCTGATTGTCTGATCGGGTGCTTGAAAGTGAGTGGCAATCAATGCAATCACCAGCACCAGATACACCTTATCCGCTATCTGCGAGAAAACTTGTCCCCCCCATAGCGCCAGGAAATTCCGGTTTTTTAGAACCGGCAAAAATCCTTGTGCGTCCTCCTGTACTTCCTCATTCTTTACTTCCTCATTGACAACCAGATTGGACGGTGAGGCGCTGTGGTTCAACCCTCCATTTGAGGGAGCGTCCGTTTCTGTTTCTGTATCTATCTCTGGGGTTACAGCATCGTCCACCGGGGAGTGGGGGAAAGAAATCGCAGGGCGAACCTCTTCCCATTCAGAAGTTTCAGGGGGTGTTAAGCGCTCGTCAGACAAGGGGCGTGATGTGGTAGGTGTTGACGATCCAGTAAAAGCAGGGTGGGGGCGCTCGGAAGCGGGAACGCTGAGTCCGGAAGAGCGAGGAAATTTTCCTTCCTCAGTCCACCGTTCGCCGTCCTCAATCCTCTGTCTAGACTGACTTAGGGACATTCGAGCTTGTAGATCGGAATCATACCGTTGCATCATGGTTCAGGATAAATTCAGCTGGGACGAGAAACAAGCATCCATCAAAGCAGCAGAGCGAATTGACCGACCAAAGTGATACTGGACGTACTGACGTAACAGTTGCTCTACTGAAACCCAAGCGGAGTCTTCGGAAGGATGAGGGGTTAGGGATGTCGGATGAGTTAATTTTTCATTGCTTTTTCCGTTCTGGGGTAGCTCTGGCTGAGCCAGCTGCTGTAGCAGCGCCAGCTCGATGGCGTTCAGTTTGGTGTTCAGCATCAAGGGCGTTTGTGGATGAACAACTGTTTGGTAGTTCCCACTGGCTTCCTCTGGCATTGTGCTTTGACCTTGAGATGAAAAGCCGATGGCTGTAGGCGAGAATTTCTCCTTTACTGCCATGCCTTTTGCTGTACTACCAGACGTGCGCGATCGCGCTTCGGCTTGCAACCGTTCTAATGCTGGTAAGCTCACCGTTCCACCGGCAGCAGTACTAAACCCAACTCGCCAGTCTGGATCGGTAAATTCCGGCATCAGGGGATGCCGCGAGACACAACAATGTTGAACCTGCGGCGCAACGCCAGCCAAAGCCATCAGGTGAAACACGCCGTGGGCTAAGTGAGCTAAAACCAGAGCCGCGCTGTTGGCAGGCAACCGCTCTAACCGATGCAGATGTTCGTTGAGCAGCTCATACAATTCCATTTGCGGCTGATCGCTCAACGCTTGACAAAGAACCACTTCCGCCAAGTATTGGCTGGCTGTCAGTTTTTGGAGATCCTGACTTAAGCCGGGGAAAGATTCTAGCGTTTCTGCCTGAGTAATTTTATCGAGCGATCGCCCTTTGGCAATCAGTAGCTCATTCACTACAAACAAAGCACTCCTACCGCCTAGCTTCGAGTGGTGCTTGCGTGCCCCCGGTGCTACAGCCCGAATCAAACCAAATTCAGGGGTCAAAATCGTTAGCAGCCGGTCAGACTCGCCCAGCGCCATACTCTTTAGATTGATTCCGGTTGCTTTGTAAGTTCGACTCATGACGTGGGGTAATTGGTCAAGAGGTGATGGGTAATTGATCAAGAGGTAATGGGTCAAGAGTTAGCAGACTCATTCCCGATTACTCATTACCAATTCCCCTTTCCCTCCTTCTCCAGCGTATCGCGCTGACGAATCAGATCGGGGCCGTGCGACGTGCCTAACCGCGTCGCTCCTGCCATGATTAACTCCAAGGCTTGCTCCGGGGTACGGATTCCCCCCGATGCTTTAATTCCGACCCGTTCTCGTGCGACTTCTTTCAAAAGTTGGATATCCGCTACTGTGGCACCCCCAAACAAACCAGTGCTGGTTTTTAAAAATGCCACTCCTGCATCCATACATATTTCCGCTGCCAGTCGTTTCTCTGCATCTGTCAGGCGGGTGGTTTCCAAAATTGCCTTGACAGTTTGACCCGTTTCACAAATTTCTGCAATTTCCCGGTGTAGTTCCTCAGTCTTCCCAATTTTCAGCCAACCCTGGTTGATGACAACATCCAATTCCACCGCCCCATTTTCGACGGCTTCTTGGGCTTCGTAGAGCTTAACCGCCGATGTCGTCGCTCCAGAGGGAAAACCGATGACTGTACAGACTTTGGGCCGCCTGCCTTTGAGAAGCTCAGCCGCTTGCCGCACGTATGCCGGATAGACGCACACTGCCGCGAACTGAAACCTTTCAGCTTCTTCACACCACTGCTTAACCTGCTCTGGAGTAGCCGTTGGATTTAGCAGCGCATGATCGATCAATGGAGCAATATCAATATTTGGCTGAGTAACAGCCATTGCTTCTCCTCTCGCTCACCTCACCTATTGTTAAGTTTTATCAGATATTTAAGAAAAATTAAACAAAAGATCGCGGAATCTTTACAGGCTTGTCTGTAGCTTTAATCGTACAGGTCATCCAAATAGACAGTTGTTCTTTCCTTACCTGATGAGGGGTTGACACTCCCAGCCAGAAGATAGTGAGAGAAATTAGATAGTTAAGCTGTCGCAAACTTAGTTCAAAAATTTTTAGGAAAAGGAGAATAAGTTGAAAATGTCTGATAAGCAAGGGTTAATGGCAATGGGTAGCATATTTTTTGTAGTTGGAGCGGGTATGCTACTTGGTAGTTTTGTAAATTACCATCAAACGCAAGATTTTATTAAAAACTCGTCCTCCACTACAGGTACTGTCATTGATTTGAAACTTCAAGCATCTAGAAAATCACATATTTATTTCCCTTTATTCCAATTTCAGACACCAAATGGAGAGATCGTAAAGGTTGAATCCAATATGGGAAGTAATCCACCCGGATATCAAGTTGGGCAATCTGTTCCAATCATTTATAATCCTAATAGTCCGAACGAAGCAGAGATAAACTCTTTTTGGTCGCTTTGGTTTGCAGCTATTTTTTTATTAGGGATGGGTGGTCTTTTTGCCGGAATAGGTTTAAATATGCTTGTTAACTCTTTCCCTATCAAAAAATCTCAAACTACAGGGAATTTTGCTGATTAAGAATCTTTGATAAATTAGGAGTAAATTTTGGTTTACAAAGAATATATCTAGTAATTTTTAGCTCAGTTAAAAGAATTTTGGAATTTTTTTCCGATATCAGACAGTTAAGTTTAAAGTCTAAGTTTTAGAGAGATCGCTTTGTGTAACCTACTCTAGCCTCAGTTTGATGCAGGTGAAGACAGGGAAGCGATCGCTCTTTATCTTAATTGACGCTAGTTTATCTAAACAGCTTATTTTTTCGGTGTCTTTGCTACCTCAAATGGCGTATATTTCCCGCCTAAAGCTTCCACAATAGCGCGGGTATTCGCAACCATCATCTTAATATAAGAATCTCCATCGCTACCAGCAGCACCAATCGAGTCAGAATAGAGCTGGCGTGGGGCTAACTTTACCCCAGATTCCTCGGCTACAGTCTTAATCAAAGCCGGGTTAATCGTTGTTTCTGCAAAAATCGTCGGTACAGTCGCTGCCTTTACAGATTCTACTAATCGCTTTACTGTTTGGGCGCTGGGTTGTTCTTCTGTACTGATGCCAATCAAAGTGCCAGCAACGGGAATGCTATAGGCACGAGCATAATATTGAAAAGCGTCGTGGCTTGTTACTAATTTGCGCTTATTTTCTGGAATCGTTTTAATTTCCTGGGTAATCCAACTATCCAGTTGTTTTAATTCACCCGTTAGCTGCGCCGCATTCTGAGTAAATTTCTCTCTGTCTTCGGGTGATAGCTCAATCAAGGCGTCACGAATGGCATTTACCATTTGAATGACGTTATCAACATCGCCCCAAACATGGGGATCTGGCACCACTTCTCCTCTGCCTTTATCCAGTTGCAAAGACTTCACAACTTCCCCTACAGCAACTTTGCGAATCTTGCCGCCGGTTGCGTTCATCAGTTTAATCAGCCCTGGCTCCAGGTTATAGCCGTTATATAGAATCAGGTTCGCTTTCTCTAAAGCCTGACTATCTTGAGGCACAGGTTCATAAACATGGGGATCGGTTCCCGGTTTAAGAATGCCTTGGAGCTGAATTTCGTCTCCCGCCACCTCCGCAGCCAAGTCTTCAATGATAGTGCTAGTGGCAACTACATTAGGTTTACCATTTGCAATTGGATTTGCACGATTTGAGGAAGGCTGGGTACAGCTGGATAAGGCAAAAGGCAAGAGAATTCCTAGGCAAAGGCTAGAAACCAGAGCCAGAGGATTCCCCGATTTTGCCTTGGAAAGGCAAAAATTACTTTCTTTTACCTTTTGGAAGAGCCTAGAGCGCTGTACCATCAATTTCACCTATCTTTTAGATTATTTCTCTTTATAGATGTTTTCATATTCTTTTCATTATTAGAGTAATCTAAAAAGAAAGCAAGATAAAACCACCCTATGAATACTGCCACCTTCTCTCCTGATACCGATTGGGCAAAAATGGTTTGCCATCTGCCAGCCGCCTCGCTAGAGGCATCTACAGCAATTAAAATCAGCCAGGTGGGAGTGCAGTACCGTACGGTAGAGGCGCTACGGAATGTCAGTTGTGTAGTGGCACCGGGACGTTTAACGGGGATTATTGGCCCCAATGGTGCGGGAAAAAGTACCTTGATGAAGGCGATGTTGGGATTGATTCCCGTGACGGGTGGCACGGTGCTGTATGGCGATAGACCTTTGATGGAGCAACGGGAACGGGTAGCCTATGTGCCACAGCGATCGCAAATTGACTGGACTTATCCGGCGACTGTTTGGGATGCTGTAATGATGGGGCGTGTCAAGAAAACTGGCTGGTTTCGTCGCTTCTCTACGGTAAGCCGACGGGTGGCAGCAGAGGCTTTGGATCGGGTGGGAATGAGCAATTATCGCGATCGCCCGATTGGACAACTCTCCGGAGGACAGCAGCAGCGGGTATTTTTAGCGCGGGCTTTAGCCCAAGAAGCAGAGGTTTTCTGCTTTGATGAACCGTTTGCCGGGATCGATCAGAAAACCCAAGCAATTATTTTTGACATTTTCCGCGACCTTGCCGACGCTGGAAAAACGGTTCTCGTTGTCAATCACGACTTAGGGGCATCTATCACCCACTTTGATGACTTAATTTTATTGAATACTGAGTTAATTGCCTCTGGTTCGCGCCACGAGGTGCTGAGTCAGGAAAACCTGTATCGTGCCTATGGCGGGCAGGTGATGTTCTTTACAGAAGCAGCGGCGTAGAGGCGGTCTTTATCTCATTATCTATCCGCCCAGAAATATATTTCATCAATCCGCCCGGAGTGAGTTTTAAATTAAAGAAATCACTTCTCACTCCCTCTTAAACTTTGTGTCCTTTGCGCCTGGAGCGGTTAGAATCCTCTAAATTTTTATGTTAGAAGCGTTGATTGAGCCGTTGCAGTACGGCTTCATGCAGCGATCGCTGATTATTGCCATTCTCGTCGGCTTGCTGTGCGCTGTTGTCGGTAGCTATCTGATGGTGCAACGGCTGGCATTGTTGGGAGATGCCATCAGCCACTCGGTTTTGCCAGGGTTAGCGATCGCGTTTATGGTAGGTGCCAATATCTTTGTCGGGGCATTTATTGCCGGGGTTTTGAGTACGATGGCGATCGCTTGGATCAGAACGCGATCGCCAATTAAAGAAGATGCCGCAATGGGTATTGTTTTCTCTGCCTTTTTTGCCCTCGGCGTCACCTTAATTACCACGATCCAAAAAGATAACAAAATTGACCTCAATCACTTCTTATTTGGCAATATCTTGGGTGTTACCGTTGAAGAAGTCCGCGACACTGCGATCATTGCCGCAATTGTCCTATTGGTGGTCGTCCTACTGTACAAAGAATTATTATTTTATACCTTCGATCCATTGGGAGCGCAGGCAGCGGGATTGCCTACTAACTTGCTCAATTTTGGCTTAATGCTGCTGATTGCCTTAACCATTGTTGCCAGCATGAAAGCTGTGGGTGTCATCCTAGTGCTATCGCTGTTAATTACACCAGGAGCAACCGCCTATCTATTAGTGAAGCGGCTGCACAATGTGATGATAGTTGGGGCGGGGATTGGCATTATTTCCAGCATCAGCGGGATGTACCTCAGTTATTACCAAAATTTGCCCTCCGGCCCAGCGATTGTATTAGTTGCATCAGGATTATTTGTTTTAGCTTTATTATTCAGCCCTAGCTACGGAATCTTCACGAATAAACAATCGGATTTTGGACAACTCTCGCCAGTTTGGCGAGAGTTGAAACAGCTGATGCGATCGCGCTCGTAAGGCATATAGATATCCAAATCAAGTTATCGTTTGTCCAACAATTTCTTGGATGTCTCTACCTGCTCCTGTGCTACCTGGACGAACTCCTGTGCTACCTGGAGGAACTCCTTGACTGCTTTGGTATGTTTTTCTGTTGCCTTGGAGTGTTCCTGTGCAGCTTTCACGAATTCCTCTGTTGAGTTTCCATCATGCTGCTGCGATGCCTTCGCGTGCTGCTGCGATGCCTTCGCATGCTGCTGTGTGGCCTTTCCGTACTCTTCTATCAACTTTCCATGCTCTTGGGCGCTCTTTCCACGCTCCTTTAGAGTCTTTCCTACCTCCTCGATTAACTTCCCATGTCCCTCTGAGACCTTCGCGTGTTCCTCTGCGGCCTTCGCGTGTTCCTCTGATACCTCATGCATAATGACTTTACCTTCCTTTTTCTCTACCAACCTGTTTTTTGTACAACCCGCTTGTCTCAGGTTAATACTTGTTTATCCTTCTCATCCTCTGGCTTAATATAGGTTTGGTCATGTTGACCCACTCATCGCAACGACAATCCTACTTATTGCCAACTAGCTCCTTTAAAAATTGAGGAAGAAGTTGTTTTGAAGTTTCAACTGCATCTGGTTGATTTTGAAGGGAAAAACAGCAGCACTTAGTTGACCTATCCCTGCAAGTGGCTGCCTAAGAAAACCCAGGGATAAAACTACTGCGGCGCTGAGTTTATCTAATTTCTTGTTTGTGTTGATCGTTAGAAATTAAGGTTTCAACAAAGTGTTATGTAGACAAATTGTTTAAGAATTTCAGAAGATGAACTACGAGCAATGCAAGGTGCGATCGCTCAGTTTCGTAATGAGGCTGGGAAAGCGATCGCAACCTAAATTGGAATCAACACCAGGATAGTAGTGATGGGTGCGATCTGCAAGAAAAATGAAATCAGGAAGGTAGGGGAATCCACAAGGAATGCCCCTCCCTTATCAAGTTAGAGTCCACTAAGAGTCTGGGAACGAGAATCTAGATACTCTTCAGTTCTGGTTATGCCTTTGCAGAGCTTGACTTCTCTGGCGTTCCACTGCTGTGGTTGTCAGTTTTGCCATTTTTGTGATGGGTATGTCCATTCCCATTACGCGGCAAAATCACTCCATAACCACCGTGGTTGCGCTCATAAATAACGTTAATCTCACCGCTTTCGGCATTGCGGAACATATAGAAGTCATGATCCACCAGTTGCAACTGTTCCAAGGCTTCGTCCATCGTCATTGGCGGCATTGCGAAGTACTTGGTACGCACCACTTCTGAGGGGAGTTCGGGGGTGCGAGAACCAATGAGATCCTCTGGCACTGGCTCTTGTTCTACCACAATGCCAGTCTTCATTTGAGTCTGAGTCTTCTTATCCAGACGCTTTTCTTTATATTTCCGGAGTTTGCGGGCAATTTTATCGGCAACTAGGTCGATGCTCGCGTAGAGACTCTCGCTACTCTCTTCAGCACGGATTACTGTACCGTTCGCAAAGATAGTCACCTCAGCGGCTTGTTTTGGATTTATCCGGGGATTGCGAGCCACACTAAGATGCACGTTTACTTCGCTCGTCAAACTCTGAAAGTGGCTGACTGCCTTGTCAATTTTTTGATTTACGTACTCACGAATCGCGTCGGTAATTTCAATGTTTTTGCCGTGGATAACAAGCTTCATACCGGATACTCCATGCTGTACCGTTGTGATAATTTAGAAAGCTCAGCAGAATTGCGGCTTTCTCAGTAGCGATCGCGTTCCCGTTTTTTGGTGTTAGCAAACGTTGAACGGAGCCAAAACTTTGAGCAGTAGCAAATTTTTCCCGATTTCACACTGTTGCTAGGATGTTCTTGCTGGCAGTCCCTCAGCTAGAGGGGTTGTCAGCAGCCCTATCGCAAATAAGCAACTGCCGATGTTCTTGTTTAGGTTTCCTAGGGTGCTATTTAACTAATGTACATTCCCCAGCTTGGTTGCGATCTCCAAGTCTATCTTTGGGGTTATTTTGAAGAGGCATCCTCCCTCAACACTTGAGGTTATAACTTCAACACTAGCACTTTGTATTCTAGAGAACTTATGCCTTTGACTTCTCTTCAGAATCCTTTGCATCTTTTGACATTTCTTGATTGCAGCAGATTAATTATGCAAAAAATATAAGTCAAATTACTGTTGATTTTTGCCATGATTTTAAGTAAGTCTGAAAGTTCTGCCGGAAATGCCTCGGAGCAACTGCGCCAACTCTGGTTATACAATCGGGGGCAGATGTCCTATTCGGCAGCTTGGGACTGGCAGCGATCGCTGGTTTCCGAACGCATCAACGATCCTAGTCTGGCGGATGCCCTGATTTTGCTAGAGCATCCGCCGGTTTACACGCTTGGGCAGGGAGCCAGTCTAGAATTTCTTAAGTTTGACCCCGCAGCAACCGACTGGGAGGTTTTCCGAGTGGAACGGGGGGGTGAGGTAACATACCACTGTCCGGGTCAGCTGGTGGGTTACCCAATCCTGAATCTGCGCTATTACCAGCAAGATTTGCACTGGTACTTGCGGCAGTTAGAAGAGGTATTGATTCGGGTGCTGGATGTTTACGGGTTAAAGGGCGATCGCGTTGCCGGAATGACTGGCGTTTGGCTGGAAGGCTGTAAGGTAGCAGCGATTGGCATTAAGGTCAGCAAGTGGATTACCATGCACGGCTTTGCCTTAAATGTTTGTCCCGACCTTACCGGATTTGAGCGCATTGTCCCCTGCGGTATTGCTGATAAGTCGGTTGGCAGTCTTGCCCAATTCGTACCCGGAATTGACTTGCACCAGGTGCGCCAAGAAGTGGCGAAAGCCTTTGCGGAAGTTTTCCACGTTCAGCTAATTGTGCAAAATTGCTAATTGTTTATTGCTGTTTAGTCTTTATTGAGCGTATTGACCTGCAAAAAACTATCTAAGTCAGCGTAGGAGCCTGCATAGGTCACGGTGGGCACTTCATAGCCCTTTAGATTGACGATATATTGCTTAAAACCAGTCTCTTGCTTTGCTAAAGAGATGAGATATTCGTGAGTGGTTTCTCCCACAGCAATATCCAGACCCAGTTGCTTGGTGGCAGATTCCAGACGAAATGCCGCATTCACCGTATCCCCAATCGCGGTGTAATCGGGGCGATCGCCACTACCCGTGTTCCCAACCATTGCAAAACCCGTATTAATTCCTGCCCCAATTCGCAGCGGAAAGGGCACGGGATATTTATTACTCAAATCCATTGTGATTTTATGGAGGGCGCTCACTGCTTGACAAATGTTGAGCATATCCTCATCGGTCACTCCTTGGGGTCCATGAAACCAAATCGCCATGACCGCATCGCCAATATATTTATCAACCCAGCTGCCATACTCTCGGATGATATTTCCTGCATGACGGAACCAAGTACCAATCACCGCCGATAATATTTTTTCATCTAGTTGCCGGGTGAGAACTGTGAAGTCGCGGATGTCTACCACCATGACTGACATCAGACGGCGTACGTGCAAAGTCGAAGTGAGCGTATCCTTGTCCCCGCTTGGTAATGGCTCATTGTTGCGGTTGGCGGTAGGACAGTGAAACTCTAGATCCGTCTGACCAAAGGTAAGGCGATCGCCATTGCGTAAAGTAACTGGAATACTGACTCGTCTGCCATTAACAAAGGAGCCGTTGCGACTTCCTAGGTCAATTAGGTAGAACTCGCCGGTTTCGGTACACTGCAACATTGCATGGTTGCGAGAAATCCAACGATCCGGCAACACAAAATTGTTGTCGTCACTGCGACCAACTGTCCAGCAGTTACTACTTACCAAGGGGAGATAGCGATTGCCGGACTCGGTACGAAGGAGTAAGTAAGGAGTGGGTCGCAAAGTCACCACAGGCTAGAGAAGCAACGACGCATCGTATGGAGTGGTTAAATTTTAGCTTTCTTCTGGAGCTTGATGGGTAATTTGGGAACCTTTGTAACTAGATGTCCCGACATGAATAAATTTTTCAGGGGACACTTTCAAGATATTTTTAAGCCATAGTAGCAGCCAGCCAAAACAGACCGTCTACCAAGATTGTACTCAAAACGGCTCCACCAAAGGCCCACCAATGCAGCTGGCGCGATCGCAATGGTACCAGACCAACACCTAATAGGACTCCGAGAAGCACGAGTGCCCAACTGATTCCCCAGGGGGTGCTGACTTGAGCGATCGCACTTTGAAAAACCAGTGATGCCTCGCTTGGTGCAACTTGCATGACGGTTCGCCAGTGTGGAATCAAACCAGCTAAGTAGAAGTATATATCTGTTACTGCCGTGCCAAACAGGGAGCCAAGATAAAATAGGTTGCCGACAAGACCCCAACGACGGCTCAAACACCATAAGGCAAACGGTAAACCAATTGCTTCCACCGGCAAGTGGATCGTAGGTTCCCACCGCAGCCAGCCCCAATAAATCGACCCTGCCAACCAACTCCAGCTAAATCCCAGCAGCAAATCTCCCCACACATGAGTCGCAGGACGCCGTCTGAGAACCACACTCAGCCAAACCCATCCCGCTGTCATTACTAAACTCAGTTCTGGTAGCAGCCGCACTAAAGGGGCTTGCACAAACACTGGCACGGATACCAGAAAAGACGCAGCTGCGAAAACTAACCAAGCTTGGCGGGTGCCGATTCCCCAATCAAAAAACCCCAACAGAGTTTTACTTGGCTGGGGGAGATTACCAGGAACAGAAGAAGATGAGTTAGAAAACCAGGTATCGTTAAACAAGATTTTGTTAATATTCTTTACTTTAGTTTACATCTTTTACGATATCACAGGAAAAATGCCCTAGGGGGGGATATAGAAATCTTAGCTGAGTTTTATTGAGCAATACAAGTGGCTTTTCGGAGTAGGGTGGCAGAAAATGAATGGGAAGTTGGGAGAAACTCGGCGTTGAGAGTCGGAGATTTTCTAAAAATTGCTCGTCTTATGTAATGCCTGTGTTATGTGTAGTGGCGCAAGATGCCTCTGCCGGTGACTCGCAAAGAAGAAAGAAGAAAGGCTGACTTGTCTGGAATGCTGCTTATTAGAGGATTTCATGGCTGTATCAAAACGTAAAAAATTGGCGATTCTTCGTGTCGGTGCTGCCAGCACTGTGTTGACCTTCCCCTTAGAAGCGATGGTAAGGGCGCAAGACGTGGCACCCGTTGCCGCAACCACACCTCAGATGAATATCTTTCAAGCGGTGGTTCTAGGCATGGTGCAAGGGTTGACTGAGTTTCTGCCCATTAGCAGTACGGCGCATTTGAAGGTGGTGCCGGTGGCGCTAGGATGGGGCGATCCAGGAGTCGCCTTTACCGCCGTGATTCAGCTGGGCAGTATTGCCGCAGTGCTGTGGTATTTCTGGGGGGATTTGACGCAAATTACAACGGGTGCCTTTAAGGCGATCGCTCACAAGAATTACGAATCCAACGACTTCCGTATGGCACTGGGAATCGTTTTGGGAACCTTACCCATCCTCTTTTTTGGACTGCTGATCAAAAAGTTTATTCCCGACTTTGACAACTCCCCGTTACGGAGTATGGCAGCGATCGCCATTGCCTCTATTTTCATGGCTTTATTATTGGGAATTGCCGAGCGCATTGGCAAGAAAAAGCGTAACTTTGCGCAATTAACACTTCAAGATGGCATTTTGATGGGATTGGCTCAGGCTTTGGCGTTAATTCCCGGCGTTTCTCGCTCCGGATCCACCCTGACTGCTGGACTATTTATGAATTTAGAACGGGCAACCGCTGCCCGCTTTTCTTTTTTATTAGGAATCCCAGCAATTACCCTGGCAGGGTTAGTGGAATTAAAAGGTGTTTTAGAAACAGGACTAGGAGATGGTGGACTGCTGCCTTTGCTGGCAGGAGTCATCTCAGCTGGAGTATTTTCCTATCTCGCGATCGCGTGGCTGCTGCGCTTCCTGCAAACCCAGAGTACGTGGGTATTTATTTGGTATCGGTTAGCATTTGGAATAGCTATCTTGGGCGCGATCTTTGTCAAACTAATCCCTAATATTTAATTACTTTTTCTTCTCCTCCCTCCGTACCTGAAGCGGTTCGTTTCCTCCTAGTTTTATGAGCGAGATTTCTATTCGTCCAGCCTTAATTACCCAAGTCCTCCCCGACTCCATTGCTGCCGAAGTCGGGTTTGAACCGGGAGATGCAATTGTTTCCATCAACGGGATGCGCCCCCGCGACCTTATTGACTACCAGTTTTTGTGTGCGGATGAAGTGCTGGAACTGGAAGTTTTAGATACTGCTGGCAAAAGCCACTCGGTGGAAATTGAGAAAGACTACGACGATGACTTGGGGTTGGAATTTGAAACTGCCCTATTTGATGGCTTAATTCAGTGTAATAACCGCTGTCCTTTTTGCTTCATTGATCAACAGCCTCCCGGTAAAAGGCGATCGCTTTATCTCAAAGATGACGACTACCGCCTCAGCTTTCTCTATGGCTCATACTTAACCCTGACCAATCTCACCCAGAGGGAATGGGACAGGATTGAGCAGATGCGCCTCTCTCCCCTCTACGTTTCCATCCATGCTACCGAACCAGAAGTCCGCAGCCGCCTGTTAAAAAATCCCCGCGCCGCTGAGATTTTGCAGCAACTGCGGTGGTTTCAAGAACGGCGTCTGCAAATCCATGCCCAGGTTGTTCTCTGTCCCGGCATCAACGATGGCGATCGCCTAGAGACTACCCTGGGGGATTTAGCCTCTTTTCACAAGGGAGATATCCCGGCTGTCGCCTCTGTGGCAGTAGTTCCGGTCGGTTTGACACGTTTCCGTCCAACCGAAGACGAACTAACCCCAGTGACGCCCCAGAAAGCCGCTGAAGTGATTTTGCAAGTCCAGGCACTCCAGGAGAAATTCCGCACCCAGATGGGATCTACTTTCGCCTGGTTAGCCGACGAGTGGTTTTTAATTGCTGGGCAAGAGTTACCGCCTGAATCAGACTACGAAGACTATCCTCAAATCGGCAATGGAGTCGGTTCGATTCGCCAATTTCTCAAGGAATTTCAGCAGGTTGCCGCGAAAAAATTGCCGCGACGTTTAAAAACATCCCAAAAATTAACTTGGGTGGTGGGGAATGCAGTGGAAAAAGCCTTTGAGCCTATCTTGCAACGTCTGAATCAAGTGGAAGGACTGCAAGTAAATCTGGCGGCGTTGCGTAGCGAATACTGGGGACAAGAGATTAGCGTCACTGGCTTGTTAACGGGTCAAGATTTGCTGAAACTAAAGGGAAGAGATTTGGGCGATCGCATTCTCCTCCCCTCAGTCATGCTAAAACATGACGATTCTTGCTTCCTAGATGACATGACTGTGGAACAACTCGCCACTGAGTTGGGTACACCAATCTTGCCCATCAATGGCATCCAAGAACTCATCGACGCCTGCATTCACCCTTGATCCCTTAATCCCTTAGTAAGTGAAGGGACGATAACAGACTGAGGCAGCATTTTTTCATACAAATCGAGCAAAAGCCTTTCCTTGAGATCCCAGTCAAAGACTTCCTTCACCCGCTTTTGTCCTGCTTGTCCCATTCGCACCCGTAACACTGGATCTTCCGCTAAACGAGTCATCGCAGCAGCTATGTCGCGTGCGACTTGTTCGGGATCTATCGCAGCCACTTTAATCCCAGTTTCCTCTGTTACCTGTACGGCTGGCCCTCCCAAATCCAAGCAAATGACTGGACGCCCCGCCGCCATCATTTCCGCACAAACAAACCCCCCAGATTCGTGCAGGCTGGGGTGAACGAGAACGTGGCAATGCCCGATTTTAGATAGGGTTTCCTGGCGCGGTAAAGCCCCCCAAAAGCGAACTCTATCCGCCACTCCCAATGAGTGAGCGATCGCTTCCAATTGTTGCCGTTCCCGTCCATCTCCTACAATCCAGTATTCTGCGTGGGGAATTTGAGCCAAAGCAAAAGCTCGAATTCCCAGATGGACTCCTTTCCAGTGGATGAGGCGACCCACGGTAATAAAACGGATGGGGCTATCATCAGGCACAATATGGTGTGCCAATTGACTAATTTCTTCCTTAGATAAACCTACTTGCGAAGCGATTTGGACATTTTTCACTCCAAGCGATCGCAACCGTTCTGCCGTTTCCTCAGTGGTTGCTAATCCTACACAACTTCGCTTTGCAGTCAGCCGCACAAATGGATCTTGTTCACCCAGCGATTGAGCGAAGTTTCGCAGCAATTCGTAAACCTTGCCACGCCGACTAAAATCTTTCCAGAAAGCTTTTGGAGCCGATTCAGCGCCTCCGACAGGCCCCCAAATGAAGGGGACTGGCAATAGGGCTAAAAAGCTAGGAGACCAGTGTTTCACATAAGTAACATGACGCACCAAGTCAAAGCCAATCTCCCGATGGAGCCGCCTTGCCAAAAAATAAGCTTGTATTTGCCAAAGGTAGTAATGAAGTTGCACTAACCCTTGTTTATTTCGCCAATCTTCCGTCCAATTAAATGGATCGAAATAAATAAAGTGTAAATTGGGAACCGGGTGACAAGCTAGCTCGGCTTCAATTGCTGCACGATAACCAATTCGAGTTAACACCCAAACTTCGTGATGATTTGCTACTTGCCGAACTGTATTCCAGCCTACCCCTTCCTCAGAGCCACACCCAGGCTCACAAGCGTATGCAGATAGAAGGATTTTCATAGGCTTTTACCTTTTATAAAATTAGCCGTTTTCTCTATCTATAGTTCCCACCCACTTTCAAAATTACCCATTTACCCAAAATTATTTTTATGGTTTCCAGCCTAAGCTGAGAAACGCAATTTTAGAAGTGCTGTCTCAATTCAATATCATTCGGCATTTATTTGAATTTTTTGTAAAACATTCATTGCTACTTCTGCCATCGATTTGGCTGCTGCCTCTGGAGTGTACTGCCCGATCAACTGCTTTGATTTTTCTCCCATTGAGGCAGCAAGCTCTGGATTATCTATAAAACGGCGCATTCCTTCAGCAATTTCTTCTGGGTTTTGCGATTCAAACAAATACCCATTTTCTCCTTCTATCACCATTTCATAAGCGCCTGCACCTTTAGAACACAATATGGGTTTGCCAAATACCATCGCCTCTAGCACCACCATTCCCCATACATCTTCAAAGGTAGGAAAAACAAAGACATCGGCATCCTGAAAATATGCCCCTAGTTGCCCGTAATCTAACCATCCTGTCCAGGTCACACGCTCTGTTAGATTATTGTTTTTAACAAAAACTTCCAATTCCTCACGTTGCGCTCCATCCCCAATAATTACCAGCGAATAATCAGAATATCCCTGACTTGTAAGAAGAGAACATGCCTCCAACAACGACTTTATTCCTTTTCTAGAAATCACTTGCCCGACAAATAGAAAAACCGGACGCTTTAGCTTTAGTTCACTAGGTTTTGCAGCTTCAAGACGTTCCCGCAAAGCTTGGGGTTCAGGCACCAGATAAGTTTTTGTAAAAATTCTCCTTTCCTCAGCTCCAATTACCTTATAAAGATACTTTTTGCCATCGTTACTATTAGCAATAAAAGCATCTGTAAATTTAACCATTAAACGACGCGAAAAGGTACGAAGTTTAGAATCTTCAAAATTTGTATTCGGCGAACTGCCATCATAAATGATTACAACTTTCCAACCTCCCAAGGGTTTGAAAAGCAGTGCTAAAACAGTCCATATAGAAAAAGCGCTGACAAAAACAACATGAGGTTTAAACTCAAGTAACTCATTCACAATCTTTGGGGAAGCTACCATAAAACCGCGACCATAGCCACCCGATACTTGAGTTGCCTCTACAAATTTAAATTTTCCTACAAGTTTAACCGCGGAAGCTCCTGGAGCATCAGCATCGAATTTCGGCCAAAGACAGCCAGTATAAAAAATTGTATTCTTACAGATTTTCGTAAGTTCGTACAAAACAGGTCGCCAGTAAGAGCCAAATTCGACTGAGGGGATCGCAATAGCAATGCGGAGATCGTCTACTTTTAATTCTGTATCGTCAGAATTTCTAATTTTCATGTTCCCACCTGTCCCCGTTTGCTAAAGCTTGAGAAAAGCAATTTTCTGTAGGGCAGCAACCAATAAATAGGCCATAAAATTCCAGCATGGCGCTGAGCAAATAACTTCCTTTCTTGAAATGTAAAATTTTTAGGTTGTTCTGCCTTTTGCCATCGTTCGCGAATCGGCAAATTAGAATCCATCCAGTTTGCGTACAGAGGGTTTCCGGAACAGGTTCCGATGTAGCCTGGAGCTAGCCAAACCGTATATCCTTTTCGTCTCGCGCGTAACCCATAATCGAAGTCTCCCGCATAATGCTTAAAGTCAGGATCTAAGTTTCCGATTGCTTGGAATATCTCTTTAGGAATCAATACACAATTTCCATGCATGGTGTCACATCGTATAGCTTTTTGGCTCGGTTCTAGCCAGCGAAATTTGAAGGGATGCCACCACGTACTTTTCACAACGCCGCCATAAGAAACCGTATTCGTCTCCGGATCGCAAGTCGCCCCGGTTACAATGGCTGCTGCATTTCCTTGCGAGGCTAAAAAATGAGAGGTTGTCAGCAAATTACTTAAAGCTTCTGGGTAAATTAGCGTGTCATCATTCAGCCAGAGATGATAATCATGAGGGTGCTTAATGGCTTCAGAAAATGCCACTCGCATTCCTCCATTCCAGAATAAATTTCCATCTCCCTGGATAATCTTTACTTGAGGATAATGTTGGTTGACGGCTGCTGCTGTACCGTCAGTACTGCCGTCATCTACAAGATAGACCCAAAGATTAACGTTAGTTGGGAGTACCTGGTTGAAAAGTGCCTCTAGACTTGCTAAAGTCTTTTGCTTGCGGTTATAGCAAGTGATAAGAACAGCTATGCTAGTATTTTCCATCAGCGCCTCACATTATTAAAATAAATGTTAGTTGTCATAATAGCTATATTATTCCTGAACTTGGGAATACTAAAATTAGAAGCATGAACAATGTATCAACGTAATTACTTTTTTTGGTCAACCTATATTCTACAATTTAGCAAGCCCTAAGCTTACCTTTTCTAAAATTAAAGAATATTTTCAATATTCTTGATATTGGTTTTTATTAAGCTAGTTTATAGCGGCTTAATTCACTTTCTGAGGTTAACAATATGTCTGAGGCAATGAAATTAAATTTAGGCTCTTTCGACCGCATTTTTTCTGGCTGGATCAATACAGATATTACTCCTCATATCTGGGTTTCAAAAATCCCCTTTTTACCTGATCTCATGTATAAAGTAGGGAAGCTCGATCGAGAACGATATGACGAGCATCAAAAAGGAATTTTTCGTCAGCTTACATATCTGGATCTGACTAAAAAATTTCCCTGGTCTGATAATAGTGTTGATGCAGCATATACATCTCATGTACTTGAGCATTTATACTTGGAAGGCGCTTTAAATTGTATCTCTGAAGTTTATCGAGTTCTGAAGCCAGGTGGAATATTTCGGGTTGCAGTTCCAGACCTCGATCAATTAATAAAGAGCTACAATCCTAGCTGTCCTGAAGTATTTTTGACAGAATTTTTAGAAGCAACGCAGACGTTAGAAAAAAATCGCCACCACTGGCACTATAACGAAAATTCGTTGCGAAAAATTCTCTTGGATACTGGATTTCGGGAAGTGGTTAGAGGCCACTACCGAGACAGTAAAATACCAGGGATTGCAGAACGAGAAGAACGCCCAGAATCCCTATTTATGGAATGTATTAAATAATAGTTGAATTAGTAGGGTGGGCAATGCTCACCCTAAAATTTTATGTTTATGGAACATAAGTGGAGGGGAAAAGAGGGATAAGATGATACAGACCCATATAAGTCTGAAAACCCGTGTTTAAACCTACATAGTATGAAGGAATAATAATATTTACAATGACCAGATAAAATAATATAAAATGCCCCGTAAAGACTTTTTCTTCCCGGATCAGGATAGCAAAAGCGATTAACATTCCAAAAAAACCATAGCCTACATTTCTGCTAGTATCCACAATCAAAAACATTGTAGAAATAGGGAATGCAATTATACTAGCGATCGCACTTACCAAAAGTGTCTCGCCCTGACGCCAAAGTATCCACAAGATATACAGGATAATAATCCACAATAGCTTGTAGGAGAAAAAGAACCCTGCTAACCCCAACATTGGATTTTCAGCTAAGTACTGCAATGCCGTCTTATTCTCCAGTATCAAGTGTGCCTTTACTGGACTATCCAGAGAAAATCCACTGCCAGCAAACCAAATAAAACAATAAATGGGGACTAAGGATAAAGCGGTTAATACTTCTCTTCTGGGAAAACAGAAAATAACAATTGGGATAAAGACAAAAGCACTGGCTTCATGTGTGGCTAAGGCAAAAGCAAGGGTTGCGAGTCTTCCCTGCCGAGTCATAGGGATACAAGCTGGAAGTAATAGCAGGCTAAAAAATAACTGATCGACATAGCCCGGAAATTGACAATTAAAAATTAAATAACTACTGGTTGCAATTGAAAGGTAATATAAACCAAGTTTTTGATAATTTATCGATTTGGATTCAATTTCTTGTTGCCCCTCATCAGTCTCCTTTGAACCGAAGATTTTGGACTCGATAAAGGTTAAAGTCAAGAAGATTAAAAGATAGGTACAAGCCAGAGAAAAAATGTAATATAGGAATGGTCCACTCATATGGATAAAGTTAGCGATCGCTAGCATAAACAAGCGTCGATAATACCAGTCAGCATTTTGACTAAAAGGCTCTAAACTCCTAATGGCATACTCTAAACCCATCACCCCTGGACCTAAAGGATAGCGAAAAGGGACGATGAGTAAAGATATAATTGCAAAGATGGTTAGAGACGCGATCGCTCTTCTTTTAAACCCAAACTGAAATAGTGAATGGCGCGGCTTAATAACCGATATTAAAATTGGGTATGCAATAACTAAAGTTGCGATAAAAAAGAGAAATCCTTTGATAGGGATTATGCCGTAATTAGTAGTAATCTCAGCTAGTTGCTGCGGAGCAGTTTTGGCTAGGATTTCTGGAGAAATTACCCCTTGGCTGAAACGACTTTCGATTGCTTGAACAGTTGTAGAAACCCAATCTTGAGGCAGGCGATTGAAAATTGCTTGAAACGCCATGATTATCCTATTCTTCGGCGCATTCGCTACTGCATACAAAGTAGCTACAGCTATCCAGAAAAAGGCTGGAGGAATAACATTCTTTTCTTTGAGCGTATCAAAGAGTACGTAATGTAAGTATTTCTCTGAGCGTTTCAACATCTAAAAAATCCCTAGATAAAATTTTGTTGGTTATACAACACTGCGTACTATCTCTAAAAAACGCCTACCGTATCCTTTGATTTGTTCAACATTATCCTGTTTAGCTAAACTTTCTTTTTCTACATCTGGTCCTGGTGTTAATGTAGTGAAACTTTTATCAATCAGTGCTGCTAGTTGTTCCGCATTACTACGCTCAAAAAAGTAAGAATCAGGAGGATTCTGCTCCAGGTGAACAGGAAAGTCAGAAAGTAACATGGGTTTACCAAGAGAACGTGCGTCCTCTACAACCGTACTCCAACCTTCAAATAAAGAAGGCTGAATTACAGCTAAAGACCTCCTCATGAGCTGAATTTGGTCTACACGAGGAATTAATCCTAAAAGACGTACTTGTTCGCTAATTCCTAATTCCTCAATTCTTGTTAAGAGGTAATTGTAATAATCAGGATTACGATAATCAGTAGCACTTCCAGTACAAACAACGGTAGGTGTAAGCCCCTGTTGTTTCAGTAGCCCCAAAGCTTCAATTACCACAGCATGATCTTTATGTTTCCAAAATTGATTGCTGATCAGGAAAAATTTATCTGGAAGTTGATAACTTTCTTGCGTTAGTTTAGGATCTAACTCAAACCATTCAGGTGCGGGACAGCTTACAAAATTCATTACAACACTTCGAGAAGCTGCTTCCGGATAAAGATGTTTAAAGTCTTCTTGTGCCATATTGCTACTGAGGACAATAATAGGAGCAGCGTGAGCAATTTGTTGCTGATCTCGATTACGTTGAGCGATTTCTTCCGGAGAGAAAAGGTTGGGTAAGTGATAGTGTTGAAAGTCAGGAATCCAACCTCCCCACTGATAAGGTGAGCGGGTTCCTGCTATCGCCGGGTAAAGAAAATTTATTTTTTGAGGATTTAGTAGTTCCAGAGGAATGAAAGAGATACGCTCAGCTAAAAAATTACACATTTTTAGATAGGCACGCTGCCACTTGGAAGTAGCATAAATTTGGTTAACGTAACCCCGGGCTGGTTCTATTAAATTTATATCTTTATCGTGAACAGCGATTGTTAGCTTGATATTCGCTTTTTCTGTTTCTGGTAAAGTAGCGATCGCACGAGCTAAATTCTGAATATATAGCACGCCCCCTAGCCAGCCAGAGCCACCCACCATGTTGAGGCAAATATGTAGATTTTTTACCATCCTAAAATCTCAGCTCGACACCATTGAACATAGACGTTTACACCCCTTTCTATCGTTACTTCAGGGGTAAATCCAATTTGGGAAAGTTTGCTCATATCGGCTTGCCAGTTTATCGGAGTTCCGACAGGAGTACTATTATCAAATTCAACCGGAATATCTTCTCCTAGTTTAGCTAACACTAATGCTGCTAATTCTTTGATTGTTGTTTCGACACCATTTGCAAGGTTATAAACCTCGGCTTCAAAATTAGCTTTTTCAGCAAGAATCTGAAGTGCCCTTGCTACGTCTCTACCATGAATAAAATCGCGGCTTTCGTTGCCAGTACCTCGTAACTTTAGTGCGGGGTTTATCAAAGCTTTTTGACACATATCCCAAAGAACTTGTCGCCTCAGTCCTGGCCCATAACCCGAAAAAATGCGTACTATAGCAGTGGGTAAGTTATAAACTTGGAAAAACTCAGCGCAAAGTTGCTCAGACATCAGCTTATGAAAGCCGTAGGGAGAAATTGGCTTCAAGCTTTGGTTTTCCTGAATGGGTAAGGTTTCTGGATTTCCATAGACAGCAGCACTAGAAAGATAGATTAAGCGACATTTTGGAACATAAAGACGTAATGTATCTAAAAGGTTGAAAGTGACAGCAACACTGTTGCTAAAATCTGCTGATGGATCGCTAATTGAAAGCTCTACTGAAGCTCTTCCAGCGCAGTGAATACAAACTTCCGGTTGCAACTCTTGAACAATTTTTGCTAGATCCGCAGAAGGCAAATTTAATTGTTCATAGCGAAACAAATCTTGTCTAGGTGCATTCTCTGGAGGGCGATTTCCCAGCCCAATAACACTCCATCCAGTTTCTGTAAACTGACGAGCAACATATCGCCCGATAAACCCTGTAACACCTGTAATTAAAACAGTTTTCATGGAAATATTTTTTATTTATTCGTAAAATTATCTATTTTCTTCCTACTTTGTTAGTCTAAATCCCCGAAGAACTTGCTAACAGCGATTGTTGGCATTCTAGTAGCGGGAAAATTTTTTTTTAATATTGCTAAATATTCATCTTCACCAGGAAGATATCGATCGCCATCTTCAGAATAATCTTTAGCCCTTACCCACTCTTGCAATCGCATATCAAATCTTTTAACGATTCGACATGGATTTCCTACCACCACGCTGAATGGGGGAATATTGCAATTTACTAAGGTGGAAGCTCCAATGATTGAGCCGTATCCTACTTGGACGCCTTTCAAAATAGTCACGTCTACACCCAGCCAGCAATTTGTGCCGATGTCTATTACTCCATCAGTAGTTGTTAAAGCAGTGTGATACGGAATAAACGGAGAAGTGTATTCGTGCCCACTTCCTAACAGTTTACAGTCATTACCAATTAAACTGTAGTCACCGACTTTTATTAAAGCTCCAGCACTATAAAAGTTTCTGCGACCGATAAAACAGTTATCACCAACAATGACAGAAATTTTTTCTTTTTCTCGTTTGTTAATGACAATTACTGTTTCCGAACCGATAACTGAATTTTGACCAATTTTTACATTACCCCACCCCAGTACATGAACCGATGGATCGATATAAGAGTTTTTACCTACATTTTGCCTTTTACTAAAATGGGCTTTTAAGTTACCTCCTAGCCATTTAATCCTGTCTATTTGAGCGTCTGTTAGTTTAGATACTATAAAGCGCTTCATTGCTTTTTACCCGCGATCGCTTACTACTTCTTTGCTATTTAAAATCTTCCGTTCACCTTCAGGAACTTTGCCAATAATCTGGGCTGGATTCCCCGCAACAATCGTCCAAGCAGGGACATCTTTTGTAACGACTGAGCCAGCACCGATAATTGAGCATTTTCCAATCGTCACCCCTCTTAAAATAATTGAGTTACAAGCAATCCAAACATCCTCTTCAATAATGACTGGTTTTCCATTTAGGTTTAAGTCTTTAGGAAAGCCTTTTTGGATAATGTGAACGAATTGTTGATGACGCGCTACCGGATCGAGTGGATGAGTTTGATTGTCGAATATATTTACATTATGAGCAATGATTGTTCTATCTTTTATTTCAATTAAAGTGTCTGACCAAATTTTAGAGCCTTGGGCTAAATAACAGAAATTGCCTATTTTTATTTTTCCTCCAGGAAAAGTCATTAATTGACCTTCGATGTGAGTGTTTTCACCAAGAATAATACTATTTTTATCGCGATCGTGGCTTATCAGTGAATTGTGGTCTAAAACGCTTGAACTATTGCCAATTACACACTTTTTTTTGGTTAAATTAGCATTAATTTTAAACTTAATTTTGGAGAAGGGGTTCATCTCGTAATTACTCCTTAAGCAAAACTTTTTTGAAGTTTATTTTTAACTTTAGTAAATAGGCTTCTATTGTCAAAAAAGTTTTTTTGAAATAAGGTATCTGCTTCTACATCTCGAATCATAAAAGGAGGATGCTTCAAAGGAAAGCTAATTTCTTGCGTCCCCATTTTACCTAAGGGATTTTCAGTAGAAAAAGTGTGAGTTGCATTAGCTCCGAAACCAATATTCGTAATCAAATTAACTTCAGGCACTATTTTTAATCCATGTTGAAGCCAACAAGCTAGCAACCATTGATAATCCCAACAGGATCTGTTTTTATTTTGGTAGGCATCTTGAAATATTTTTTGCCAAAATAAATAATGTTTTGGTACCCTTAAGTAATTTTCTAGGAACCGACTCTCGAAAATTTCAGGCCATTGCTTAATGTCATAATCAAAATATTTCCAAGCTCTACGCCAGGATGCCCAACCCCAATTTCCACCAAAGTAGGAAAAATAATAACTTTGCCCGGGTAATTTCCGTTCGCCTAAAAGATTGGTTCCCGCAATACTCATTACTCTTTCATCATCGCGATATTTTTCTAATAACTCCTCGCAAAACTGAAAGAAAGTTGGATGAGGTAAACAATCATCCTCGAAAAGGATGGCTTCTTCTACTTGTTCAAATACCCAATTAATACCTGTAGCTGGACGTAAACCGCAGCCTAAATTTACATCTGAATAATTTTTTAGAACTTCGCAATCCCAATCTACAGTGTCAATAATTGCACGAGCAGCAGCGCACTTTTCTGCTTCACCTAGTTGATCGCTACGAGGGCCATCAGCAACTACTAAAAGCTTCGGCGGTTTTGCCTGACGAATTACCTCAAAAACCTTGGATGTAGTCTCAGGTCGTTTAAAGATTAACAAAGCAACGGGAGTTTTCATGGTCACTTATCAGCAGTCATATTCTGTTTATATTCGGAGTAATGTAGGAGCATACTGGAAGCGATCGCTCCTATTTCATCTAAAGGAGTCTGAAGCGAAACATAGCGATATCGAAAAGCAGCCAATCGAGGCTCTGTCTCTTGATAGAGGATATCTTGCGCCACGTTTCCCCACCGATCCTCTGGCATCAGATCGAGAGTCATGCCAGCATGACCAGAAGGTAACAGCATATTAGAACCATGTACACCAATGACCAAGCGGCTTTGGGAATAAACTTGGCACATTTGCCTCTCAGTGTCTGAATTAAACTTGTTTACCCGCAAATCTTCAATCCAGTCGGGAAACTGAGTTTTCCTCCCCAAACCAGCGATCGTAAACTTTGCTAAAGGAACTTTAGAGCGAATCTTTAAAAATAGTTTTTGCACCCTTTCATTCTGAAGCTTGAGGGCAATATCAACCATCTTTAATTTCCTCAAGGTTTTGAAGAGAAGCGGATTACACCAAATCCGATCGTCGCGCCAAATAAAGGTTATTTGGTTTGAATCTTTATCAAAGCTATGAGTGGGAACCCGCGTAAATTTACTAATATCAAACTGACTCGGATGAGAATATGCCTTACTTACGTAAATTTTATCAAAACGCTTGGATTCCTCAGAGATAAATTGGTCAAACTTCGGATAGTAGCATTGCCCTTGCTGTAAAGAGATATTTACCGTCCAAATTTCTGTAACGCCCTCTGGAACCATCCATCTCAAAAACTTTGGGACGATGACAATTAAGCCGCAATCTGGGTAATTATTTAGATATCTTTGGACATTAAGCAGCTTTAACAAACTATGCCCATAAAGATAATCAATACAGTTTAAGATAATGACACGTTGATGCTGCTTAAAAACCTCCTTAGATATCGCAATCTCTTCAGATTGGGGATTTTGCAGAGAGTAAAGAAGTTTTTGACCTAACCAATATTTACAAGATTCATTTCCAAAAACGTCGCCTTTTGCTAAATCAATTTGATAAGGAAAAGTGACAGCATGACCAACTTCTAAATCTTCAATAATTTCTATATTACAGGAGTCGCACTTAGATTTTACGCAAATATGCATTCCCTGCCAAAGAATACCTTGAGGCTTCAGCAGTGTACCGCTGTGGGGACAGGTGGATTTGTGCTGAATGCTTGGTTTTATTTCAATCATTGCACGATTCCTTTAATTCTTGTAGCAGCCTTATATAAATTGCAAGAACGTAAAATAAACTTACTGATTGGCTTTAAATCGGGAATTATAAAGTTGAGAACTACAGTTACGATGAAATAAGTAATCAAGGTTGCTATGGTGGCTCCAACCGCCCCATACTTAGGAATTAGATGTAAATTTAAAACTATATTTATGACTGCCCCTATAAAGGTTAAAAGTAATTCATTTTTGGCTTTTCCTTCAATCATAATAAACGCATTTCTCGCAAGACCAAAACCGCTACCAAACTGTGACCAAACATAGATTGATAATATTATTGCTGAAGCTGCATACTTATCTCCGTACAAGAAATGAACAATGTAAGTGGAAAGCAGTGAAACTGGAATTGCGATTATCAACCACAAAATTAAGGTTAAATCAAAGTAAGCCTGAAATTTTTTGAAATATTCAATCTCCCCTTGAGCCTTCGCTTCAGTGAGTTTTGGGAAAAAAGATATTTGCATGATAGAGGGAATAAAATCAAATATCTGCGAGATCTTCACAGCAGCGGCATAAATGCCTAATTCATATTTAGGATCGAATTTAAGTTCTTGAGCAGAGAAGGAACCCAGCATGACCTGATCGATAGTGGAATAAATATAAATGGCGATTCCTGACACAATCAGGGGCCAGCTTTCTTTGATTAAGTTTTTCGCCTGAGGGAGACTGCTACGCCATGCTTTTATATCTTGTCCACTAGTCTGATAAATTATTATCAATCCCACAGCAGCTAAGGCAAGCTCTCCACATCTTGCCCAGGCAAATGCAATGAGAGGAGCTTTAATTTGAATTAAGACAATTCTGACAGCACAGACAAGCAAATAGGCGCAGTTTTTAACAACAACTGTATACTTAGATTTAACTTGTGAGCGGAACCAGAGATCGATCGTCTCGAAAGCTTGAAAAATGGTTCCAGCAGCGATAATTCCTACCAGCCAATGAGTTAAAGAGTCCTGGGGCTGTAGTAAGGAAATTGCGCCAACCGCTAACAAAGTTGTTACAGCACCGCCAATAAGTTTTAGTACGAGGGAAGTCCCAAGTGTTTCATTCTTGGTAAACGGATCGCGCACAATGTCGCGTACTACGATGCTATCAAGCCCCAGGTTGGCAATTGGCCCCAACAGCGCTACAAATGCGATCGCATAATTAAATAAGCCAAACTGTTCCGGCCCTAGATAGCGAGCCACCCATATCCCTACAATTAGGCTTAAGCCCATTTGGAGGATTTTGTCAGCGAACAGCCACGCGATGTTGCTGAACACCTTGCGTAGACCAGGGCTAAGCTTTTGATTGACCAGACTCAGCTTGTCTAACATTAGAATTGGGCAATTTATGAAGGAATAAAGATAGGGTTTGAGAACTGGGTCGTCCTACAAAACCCTATTTGTTGTTGCGGTGAACAGAACGGAATCGATTATTTACCTTTAGCACCTTGCAAGACTTTTCTCACAAATTTTGCGGTTCGCATTAGTTTCGGTTGCTCCCACAAATACTGCAATAAATCTGTTTTCAGTTTCGCTGCCGCTGAATAATTTTTGTACATTGCAGGAATCAAACGATACTTCATTCCTTTGTACGTGGCATAATCTACAGCAGTCGGAGATTCTGCATTGCGGCTACCGAATTCATATATTGCTGGTAAATAATGAGCCGTGAGAGATTTGCGAGAATATTGGGGATTGAGTGTTTCCAAGGAACCGTGAATCGTTCTAGAGTTCCAGAATAAGACGTCCCCTTTTTTCAAGGCAGGAGCTTGAATATTACTCTTGTGAACATTGATATACTCCTTCAACTTTTCCAAGTAAAACCGATTAGATAGTTTTTCATCATCTGTTAACTCAAAGTCAACCAGATGAGATGTTGGTAAAACATAGAATCGACCCGCTTCTTCGTGGATATCCTCCAGAGCAAACCATCCAGCCAGCAAATGACCATTGGGCATGGAATCTAAATAGTACCAATCTTGATGGGCAGGGGTAGCTGTGTTCATATCAAAGAACATAGTTTGCATGAGGTTATGCTCCTTACTACCCGTCAGTTCAGTCAGTGCTTCCCTAACCTGCTGCAAACAGAAAACTTCTTTAGCTGCCTCAGTAAATCCTGGATAATCTGGGTAATCGTGAACATCTCTAAAAGATTCTTCAGAATATCCATTGGGAGTAATTGTATTGGTTTCCCATTTATTCGTTGATTGTCTAAAGAAAGGAGAGTTAGATGAAAGGATATTGGAGTTATACTCTTTTAAAATATTATTAATTAAATTTTCAGGAATGAGATTTCTAAAGACATAGTATCCGTTAGTTTCGTAATAATCTTTAGGGGTGTCCATAAATTAAATCCTTTAGGAACTGATTGTTTTAGTTCACTTTTAAACGTATATTATTAGATATCGAGAAAATTTTCCTACGTAAATATCCGGAAATTAGATAGCGAGAAAGTTTTCCTAGGTAAATATCCCGAAAAAGTGTTGAATGTTATTGCAACACGGCTTAACATATTTGGCTGAAACTCATCCTTAATTAAAGCGATCGCTTACCGAGCCTCTAACCCTTCTAGCGATCGCCTGCTTGGTTAGGCACCCCTCAAGACCGGCAAATCAGTTCTTAAGCGCTGGAATTCTCTTGAGAACTGTTTCCTGTAGCGTCCAGGCATAATCGAACTGTTGCTATAACATAAAACAGCCAAGCATAGGTAATTGATATCAATCCAGTTTCAGTAATATTTGTCAGAACTGCCCAGGTAATCAGTAGCAGGGGCATGACTAATTCAGGTTCTTGGGTACGCTTCATATACTGAACTGCTAAAGCAATATTCGTTAAGAAAGAAAGGCAAAAGAACCCTAATCCTACGAATCCCAAGTCTACAGCTAGGTCTAAAAAACCATTATGAGAATGCTCTGGCTTAAATTGGGTTTTTACCACGATGATGTCAGCCGCTGGATCGGCTGCTCCTCGCCAAGACTGCCAAAATCCTTGGTATCCATAGCCCAGCAGTGGATGTTGTTTAATGTGGTTGATTACTAAAGGCCAGAAGTCTGTGCGTCCGGTTAATGTCAAATCTTTATTCAGTGTATCTACAATAATAAATTCGGCATTTTGGGTAATTACAATACACAAACACATGGCGATAGCCATAAAAAAGATTATGCAGGCAAAAGCTAATCGTGGAGGCAAGTTTTTGATAAAGCGGATAACGATTAACACGCTTATCAGTAGAACCAACAGAACTTTCCCCATTCCGCTATTTGAGCGTTGTAAAGAAAAAATAGATAAAGCAGCAAAACCCAGAGATTGCCATTTAGTTTTTGGTTTGCGAACTGACTGTATATAACACATAACAGCTGTTAGACCCATCAAGAATCCAAAAGCATTTCCGTGGGGTAAAATTCCTTGCCAGCCCTTAGACGTTACTCCAATTGACGGTCTGAACAAAGCATAAAATACACTCAGTAAAAGTATGATTTTGTTGATAGTAAGCAATAAATCAAATAGTTCTTTCCATTTATACTGCTTACCAACGTAAACACAAAAAGCAGTTGTGCCTAAAAAAACTATACTAGCTTTGAGTGTATAAGTTGGAGTTCCTGACCAAGCCGCAGATAGAATTAATAAAAAGAGTAATCCGCAAAAATAAACATTATTAATGAGAAGCCTAGAAATAACAAAAACTGAGTCTTTAATATTTTGCAAGAATCGCGAATAAATAATGAATATAAAGGTGGCGTAAATGCCGATTTGAAAAATCGTCGAATAAAGCTTTTTTCCCTGTAGATATAAAGCTCTAGGATGGATTTTATCAAATCCGCTTAAAGTAACTCCTGCGATCGCAAAGATTATTAAACCAATAAAAACTTTTTCTAATGTTTTAGAGGTCGCTTGACTTCTACCAGCAAAGTTAAACAATAATAAGATATAAATAATCGCACTGGTGGCAGCGATTATTAACAATAGAGGGTTTGAAGCGAGAGTACTCATGTTTAATATTCTTAGACAAGAAATAACGCGAAGCTGACCCTATATGAGTATAGCGACTGATTAAACCAGAGAAGAATAATGAATTTCCGTATATTTACGAGTATTTAATTCTTTTAAAGATACAAACTAAAAACTAGTAACTTCAAAAAGCTTACTATAAATAGGTTTAAGAGATTTACCTATAAAATGAGGATAAATAAATACTATTTAGAGTGGCAGGTTTCTACTCACACAGCTTAAATTTAAAAATATAAAACAAGTAGGTTATGTATGGTCGATCTAGGTTTTTATAGACAACTCACTCGAACTTCTGCCGGGATAACCTTAGTGGCAACATTTGCCTTTGCTTGCCCCAATCCTACGCAGGGGACTGTACCGCGTTTTCAAAAACCTACAATTCTTGCACAAGCGAATACTAATCCTGCTCGACCAGATATAGCCTATACATTGGGTGGAGGCGATCGCATCCGCCTTGATATCTTCGAGGTTCCCCAATATAGCGGCGAGTACCAAGTTCTCGCAGATGGCTCCTTATCCCTACCCTTGATTGGAACCCTATCGGTTCAGGGGCTAACCGTGCCACAAGCGACGAATGCCATTTCATCTGCATACTTTCGCTTCCTCAAACGACCCATCATCACCATTAGCGTTCTGTCTCCTCGCCCTATCAATGTTCGGGTGGGAGGAGAGGTGACTCGCCCAGGGGGCTTCACAATTCCTCTGATAGCTGGAGTCGGGAGCGTGCCTGGGTTCCAATATCCCACCGTAACCCAGGCAATTGAGCTGGCACAGGGAATTACGCTGACGGCTGATATTCGTAAGGTTCAGGTGCGTCGCAAGCTAGCATCCGGTTCCGAGCAAGTAATCAATCTGAATCTTTGGGATCTGATACAAACCGGCGACAGCAGGCAAGATTTAAATTTGCGGGATGGAGACACTGTCTTTATTCCCACAACCAGCACCATTAACTTAGACGAAGTACGCCAAATTGCCACGACTCGTTTTTCACCTCCTTTAGAGGAACCCCGCAGTGTTGCAGTCGTAGGAGAAGTCAACCGTCCTGGTACTTATGTTGTGATTGGAGGAAAGACAACACTAGAGCAAAGAACCCTGGGGCTGCCAACTGTAACGCGGGCAATCGATTTGGCTGGGGGGATTAAGCCCTTGGCAGATATTCGCCGTATCCAGCTGCGGCGACTCACCAAAGCAGGGACAGAACAAATCATCGATCTGAATCTTTGGCAACTCTTGCAGGCTGGGGATTTCAGTCAAGATACGCTTTTGCAAGATGGAGATACCATTTTCATTCCCACTGCATCAGCAGTTAACCCGGCAGAAATTTCTGAATTAGCGACCACTAGCTTTTCTCCCGGTACTATTAAGGTAAGTGTGGTCGGAGAAGTGAAAAGTCCAGGAGTGGTGCAGGTTGCGCCAAACACAACCTTGAATCAAGCATTGCTGACTGCGGGAGGATTCAATGATGCTAGAGCGAATCGAAAGGCGGTTGATTTAATTCGCCTCAACCCTGACGGTACAGTGTCAAAAAGTAAAGTCAATATTGATTTAACCCAAGGAATCAATGAGACAAATAATCCACTCGTCCGCAATAACGACATTATTGTCGTCAGCCGTTCTGGAAGCGCCAAAACTTCTGACAGTGTGCGAACATTCTTAGAACCGATCGAAAAGGTTTTCACATTCTTCAACATTTTTAATTTATTTGGAATCTTGGGAGACGATGACTAGGTAAGCATATATTCAGGGTGTATCTATAAACGTTTTCTTAAACCGTAGTTAGCTTTTTTTGTTCTATCTACTTCTATCTAATAGGTAAATGGATACCGAACACAATTCACAGCCGTTCTTTAATAAGCGCACTAGTAATAGCAAGTTGACTCAGTCCTTGCCAGGGCACCTGACTCGACCCTCTGACGACAGTGAGGAACAGAAGCTGGACTTGGCATGGCTATTAGGGGTTGTGCGCCGCCGACTCCCAGTTATGGCAGGGGTAACAATTATATTAACTGTCATGTCAGGAAGCATGATTGTCTTTACCTCAAAGCAGATTGCTCCAGAATACGAAGGAGCTTTTCGGCTTTTGGTGGAACCCGTGACTGCTGAAGATAGATTGGCGAAGCAATTTTTATCGTCTCAAACGAACAATGCAGATATCCAAAAAATCGAAGTAGAAAAATCTAGTTTATTGGATTATGAGACGCAAATCCGAGTTTTGCAAAGTACGAAATTAATGTTGCCAGTCATCAAGGAATTGCAAAAAAAATATCCGGAGATAACATATAACTCCTTAATGACGAAACTCTTAATTTTTCGAGTCAATTATGAAAAAGATGGAGTTCAATACGGCACCAAAATTTTAGAAGTTAGTTACCGGGATGAAGACCAGCAAAAAATTCAGTTTGTATTGGATAGTCTTTATAAAAATTATCTGAATTACAGCCGCCAAGAGCGCCTGTCAAGCCTTAAACAAGGAATTGAGTTTATCAATCAGCAGCTACCTCAGCTACAAGGGCAAGTTGATACGCTGCAAGCACAACTCCAAAAACTGCGGCAGCAGTATAATGTCAGCGATCCGGAACAAGCAGATTCCTTGCTATACGAGCAGGCTTTGACGCTTGAAAGACAAAGATCGGATACCCAAGCGGAACTCGCTGACGCGCAAGCGCAATATGCCAGTATGCAAAAACAGTTGCAAGAAGGGAACTCTACCGCAATTTTGTCTACTGATGCAAAAACCTACGAAACCTTGCTAGCGCAGATTCAAACTCTAGATAGTACTATTGCGGCACAATCCCCCCAATTTCGGGACGATAGCCCACCGATTCTGGTTCTTAAGGAAAAGCGGGAAAATTTGCAACGGTTGCTGAGCGAACAAGCCCAAGGGCTTCTCAAAAAATTGGAGGGAAGAATCCAAGGAATACAGGAGCGCTACCAAACAATTCTGAAAACTGAAAGGAAAATCAAAGCACAACTGCAAGAATTACCTGCGGTAGCCCGCCAGCACGCCGATATACAGCGAAAATTATTAGTTGCAACCGATAACCTCAAGCAATTTTTAGGCAAACGAGAAGCCTTGAACTTAGATGCTGCCCAGCAGGAAGTGCCTTGGGAACTGATTGAAGAGCCTCAGCTACGGCGCGATGAAGATGGCAACCTGATATCAGTAGCAACGAAACAAACGAAAAAACAGTTAGCGATCGCAATTGTTTTAAGTGCGCTATTGGGTATCGGGTTGGGTTTTCTCATCGAGGCTCTCAATACAGTCTTCCATACCCCCGAAGATGTCAAAGGGGAAACGAAACTGCCGATTTTGGGAGTGATTCCTTTTGCCAAGGAACTCAAGAAACCGCCCAAGAAACCCAGCAAACTCTCTACCGCAGCGGATGTTGCCGGTTTAAATCAACTTTTGGGTGACAATAAAGCAAATGGCAATGGTCGCAAGAAGCTAAATGTATACACCGATTCGCCATTTTTGGAAGCCTTCCGTTCTCTCTATACCAATATTCGCTTGCTCAGTTCCGGGACGCCGATTACTTCTTTGGCAATCAGTTCCGCAACACCGGGAGATGGAAAATCAACGGTTGCCATTCACTTGGCGAAAGCCGCAGCGGCAATTGGTCAGCGGGTATTATTGATAGACGCCGATTTGCGGCGTCCGAGTCTGCATACTCGCTTAAGCTTACCGAACGTGCGCGGACTCAGCGATATCATCGCCACGGATTTGAGTCTGAATGATGCCATTCAGCGATCGCCAGAAGACAACAACCTGTTTGTCTTAACATCGGGTCACAACTCTTCAGACCCGATCAAACTGCTTTCGTCAGATAAAATGCAGTATCTGATCGAGCAATTTCAAGCCCGTTTCGACTTAGTGATCTACGACTCACCACCCCTAGTTGGTTTAGCAGACAGCAACATCTTGGCAGCGAATACAGATGGCACTATTTTAGTTGTGGGGATCGATCAAACAGACCGTTCCATGCTGATGAAAGCATTAGATGGACTAAAAATCTCCGGTGGCACAGTCTTGGGTATCGTCGCCAATGGCATTAAAGGGTATACTTCTCCCGCGTATCCTTCCTATAGCCGCACCTATAGTCGCAATTAAGCGAGCTTCGGGGCAGGGGCGTATTCTTATGTTCGCTGAGTCCATGCTTGGCTTTGCTGTGCTAACAGCACTGACTATCCAGTTTCTATAAAAGCGATCGCACAAGTGCAGAGCTTTTTAAGAATGGGAACAACCACAATCGAATTGCTTCTACATTACGGCGCTGCTGCACTCAAACGGGGTAAATGGAAATGATGAAGTTAAAGCTGGACTGGTTTCGGGACAAGGGTTTCCGAAAGTCGCTTTCAAGAACGCAAACGCCGCCATTTTCAGAAACGGCAAGGCAGATCGGACGGACGCGCTTACTTGCTCAAAGCTTATTATGGGGCGTTACGCTAACT
The DNA here is from genome assembly GCF_039961855.1 of Trichocoleus sp. Lan. Lineage (NCBI taxonomy): Bacteria > Bacillati > Cyanobacteriota > Cyanophyceae > Leptolyngbyales > Trichocoleusaceae > Trichocoleus > Trichocoleus sp. Lan. Next base: position 166,155 of record NZ_JAMPKA010000009.1, read on the forward strand.
TCTTTAAGCAACGCGATCGCACTTTTGCTAATTGAGGCACCCGTCTTAGCAGCAGAACGGGTAACGCTGCGCTTGGGACCGTTTCAGCAATCGGTCGCGATCGAAGATTTAGAGGATTTTGCCAAAACGGGGGAAGTTCCTGCAAGTCTCAAGCCTTACAAGGCATTGCTCAGCTCAGAATTTCGAGACATCCTCAACCGTCGCTTGCACCTAGATCCGAATTTGGGAGACAAAGTGGTGAAAGACGTGTTGCGATCGCCCGTTGGAGAAGAATTAATCAAGAAGCTGGGATTGGCGCTCCCGAATAGTACGGTAGAACAACTGCAAGCAGGTCTAACTCTAGCCTTGCGGCAAGCCAACGGCTTAAGCGTTATCAGCTTTTTGCAGTCCTATCCAGCCGACACCATTACCATAGACGCCTCTTCAGCGATCGCGATCGCCCTAGAATTCAACGCCCCCTACTGGCAAAGCGGAGCTTTAAGCCCTCTACTGGAGCGGGAACTGACCGTCACCAAAGGAAAATTTCGTCCCGCGTTTAACCCCGCCCAAGCGGGTTCCGAAACAGTACAGCAGCAGACCCTGACCTTTCACGACTGGCGACGCCAAGAGCCGATTCTGGGGACATACACCAGCGATCGCAAGATCGTCGTCGATCTTTACTGGGCAAACACAAACGAGAAGCCCGCTTACCAAAATTCTCAAAATCCCCTCGTCGTCCTCTCCCACGGCTTTGGAGCCGATCGCTCCTTCCTGGCTTATGTAGCCCGTCACCTAGCTTCTCACGGCATCACCGTCGCCGCCATCGAACATCCGGGCAGCAATGCCAACCAAATCTTTGGCGGGCATTTTGGCAGCAACTCTGTGGGAGTACCCGGTTTAGTGCCTTTGTTACCGGCGTCCGAATTTGTCGCCATGCCCAAAGATATTAGCTTTTTGCTTGATGAGCTAGCTCGGCTAAACCAGCTACCAGGTTCCCTTCAGGGGAAACTGAATACTGAGAAAGTGAGCGTGATTGGTCATTCCTTGGGTGGCTACACGGCTTTAGCGTTAGCAGGAGGCGAACTGAATCTGGATGAGTTGCGACAATTTTGCAAAAATCGCAATCCTCTAGGGAAATCGGGGGGCGATTGGTTGCAGTGTGCAGCAGCGGATCTGCCCAATCAACGTTTGAGCTTGCGGGATCGGCGCGTGGTGCAAGCGATCGCGCTGAACCCCGTCGTGGGAGACTTATTTGGCAAAAAAGGTCTTGGCAAAGTTAGCACTCCTACCTTAATCTTGACTGGCACCAGCGATCCCCTCACTCCATCGCTGAACCATCAACTACGACCTTTTACCCAACTACCCAGCCCGAAATATCTCCTCACAGCAATTGGCGGAACTCACTTAAGCATTAGCGATTTTGCTCCTGGTAGCCAAGGCGAACAGCTCACTCAAACAACCCTCGTCAACGAACGCACTGGTGAAGTAGCGGCTCCCCTGCGTCAGTTGCTTAAAGGCGTCACCTTGGCATTTGTCAAACAGCTGACTCCAGCCGCCTCAACTTACGAACCCTTTTTAACACCCGTCTACGCCCAATCTCTCTCTACCCCAGAACTGGCGCTGCGCCTGAATACGCAACTACCCCCAAGCGTTACTTCGTGGCTGGCTTTGCCACCACTGCCCTAGAAAGGCGGGCATCCCAATGAAATGTTTCTCAAAACTAAGGCAAGGCTCCGAGTTTTGGATAAAAATCCTGATTTAATCAAAGTCAAGCTGTGACTAATTAAAAGTTAGCATTAAGCTAATCGCTACTTTTGACAGTAGCCTCTTCAGGAGAGAGCGCATTATGGACCCCATCACGATTCTTGCCCCCCTCGCCTTAGTGATTATCGGCTATACAGTGGGTTCTGTGAAAATTATCAACGAAGGAAATCAAGCTTTAGTAGAGCGCTTGGGTCAGTACAATCGAAGACTCGCGCCCGGTCTCAACTTTATCGTTCCCTTTGTTGACTCAATTGTGGTGGAGGAAACCAGCCGCGAGAAGTTTTTGAACATTGACCCTCAACAGGCAATTACCAAAGACAACGTTTCGCTGAAAGTTGATGCAGTGGTGTACTGGCAGATTCTGGATTTGGAAAAAGCCTACTACGCCGTTGAAGATATTGAGCAAGCAATCGAAAACTTAGTTTTGACGACGCTTCGCTCTGCGATTGGTCAAATGGAACTGGAGCAAACGTATTCTTCCAGAACCGAAATTAATCAGACTTTGTTACAGCAGTTGGATGAAGCGACGGCTGCGTGGGGAGTTAAGGTGACTCGCGTCGAGGTACGAGACATTACGCCCGCAAAAACTGTCTTGGAGTCTCTGGAGCTGGAACGAGCAGCGGAAAGTAAGAAACGCGCTTCCATCTTGGAAGCGGAGGGAACTGTGAAGTCGATAGAAATTCTGAGCCAAGCTTTGCAGTCACAACCTTTAAGTAGAGAAGTATTGCAGTTTCTCGTTGCTCAAAGATATGTCGATGCCAATCAGAAATTGAGTGCGAGTCCTAACTCCAAAGTGGTATTTATGGACCCGAAAGCTTTATCAGAAGCCATGACTGATTTAATGTCTACTCCTGAACCGCCTAATGGCTCTAATGGCAATGGATCGGGAACTTAGAAGGTAAAAGGTAAAAAACAAAAATGAAAAGAGTTTTAAGAGTCGAGCTGATTTGAAATTAAAAACATCACTTTTTAAGGCATTTCAAGACAGCGATCGCTCTTAGCTTTTCTATTTTTGTTTTCTGAAAATGGCATCCGCGACGCGACAAACGTCGTGCATAGGTTGGACATCGTGAATTCGGAGGATATCAGCACCTCCCGCGATCGCTCCGCAACAAGCCGCCGCCGTTCCCCACACTCTGCCTTTGGGATCGGGTTGATTTAAAATCCGCCCGATAAAACTTTTCCGGGATGGTCCCACTAACAAAGGAACACCTAAAGAATGCAACATCGGCAGGCGTTGCAGAATTTCCAAACTTTGCTCGTAAGTTTTGGCAAAGCCAATGCCGGGATCGATGATAATTTTTGAGCGATCGATGCCAGATGCGATCGCTTGCTCAATTTGACTTGACAAAAACTCGGAGATTTGCCCCATCAAGTCCTGATAATTCGTCATCTGCTGCATGGTAGCTGGCGTCCCTCGGATGTGCATCAACACAATGGGGACTCCCAACTCTGCCACCACAGCAAACATCTCCGGGTCGAAAGTACCGCCGGAAATATCATTGACGATATCAGCCCCCGCCCCAATCGCTGCCCGTGCCACAGATGCCCGTGTTGTATCCACGGAAATCGGAACCTCAGAAGGATGAGGGATGTATCCCGGAGGGTGGGATAAGGGATTGCTGTGTTGAGCAGATTCTATGACTCCTACCGCAGAATCGGAGTCATCCTCGATCTTTCCTTCTGCACCCTTTCGGAGGGCTTGCACTACTGGTAGCACCCGATCCAATTCCTCTTCCAGAGAGATTTGGGCGGCTCCGGGGCGGGTTGATTGTCCCCCCACATCGAGGATATTGGCTCCGGCTGCCACAAGATGCTTAGCCTGAGCCAAGGCGTCTCCTAGCGTGTTAAAGTCTCCGCCGTCACTAAAACTATCAGGCGTCACATTCAACACACCCATTAAATAAGTGCGCTGTCCCCAGTCAAAAGTTTGACCCCGCAGGGTCAAGCTATTTTGGATTTTGGATTGATTCATCCGTCATCCGGCGAAGAAAGCGCCGCTTCGCTAACATCCTTATCCTTTTTGAAAGTTGACAATTCGGGCAAAACTGGCAGCCTCCAGACTGGCTCCCCCGACCAAAGCCCCATCGATTTCTGGCTGCGCCATGATTTCATCAATATTATTGGGCTTGACCGAGCCACCGTACTGAATCGAGACATTTGGATTTGTCAATTGAGTGCGAATCAAGCCAATCACCCGATTTGCTTCTTTTGACTCGCAGGTGTCGCCAGTACCAATTGCCCAAATAGGTTCGTAGGCAATAACCAGGTTCTCTTGATCAACGTCAACCAAGCCTTTTTTCAGTTGGGTAGAAATCAGGGATTCTGTTTCACCTGCATCGCGTTGTTGCTTGGTTTCGCCGACGCAGAGAATGGGCGTTAAACCGTAGCGTTGCGCTGCTTTCAGCCGTAGGTTCACAGTTTCATCGGTTTCGCCAAAGTATTGACGCCGTTCGCTATGACCCACAATTACGAAACGCACCCCAATTTCTGTCAGCATGGGTCCGGCAATTTCACCTGTGTAGGCTCCCATTTCTTCCCAGTGGATGTTTTGGGCACCCAGCTGCACGCGGCTACCGTGCAGATTTTTAGACATGATGCTCAAAGCAGTGAAAGGAGCCGCTAGGACTACTTCCCGCTCGTCTGGGGTTTCTTCTAGGTGAGACATGAATCCTTGCAAAAACTCCAGACTCTCGGTCTGAGTTTTGTACATTTTCCAATTACCGGCAATAACTATTTTCCGCACAGCTAACTCAGTCAAGTTCAGAATGCTAAAAACTGTAACCTCCAGTTTAGTACGGCGGGGGAACCCCTGCTTTAAAGGCGATCGCATTTACACTTTCTGGTCGCTAAAAGCGCAAATGTCAAGCGACGCGATAATTTCACCCCGCAATCCTTGCACGCCAACACTCGATCCGCAGGAGCGATCGCTCTGGGGATGCTGCTCTTAGCCGCTACTCACTTCAAAAATCTTTTTATTACTTTAGGTGGGTATTTACCCGAAAGATTCCCCCCTATCGTAGGATGTTTCTCAAAAAAACATAGGTTTAAAATTATACCAGAACGTAAATAAAAAACTTAAATTATTGGAGTAAATATGAAACTAAAATTTTTAGCAGCCGCAGCGATTCTGCTTCCCTTAGGCTTAGTTGCTCCCGTCCGAGCCGAAAATCCCGCTCATGTCAGACGATTAATCGAAACTAAGCAATGTCAGAACTGCGACTTGAAAGGAGCCAATCTTGTAAGTGCCCATCTCACGGGGGCTGATTTGAGAGGGGCAAACTTGCAGGGAGCTAACCTAGCGAATGCCAACTTAGAAGGTGCCGATCTAACGCAGGCTAATCTGGAAAAAGCTAATTTAACGGGTGTATTTGCAAATAGCGCCGATCTCCAGAAAGCCGACTTAAGTAGTGCCAATTTGAGAGAGGCTAACTTGATAAATGCTAACTTGAAGGATGCGGCTCTCGACAACGCGATTTTGCCGAATAACGTTAAATGGGATTAGTGGTTTTTTCACAACTAAATATTTGACAAAAATACAAAACTCGGTCAGAAACTGACCGAGTTTTGTTTTGAGCGATCGCTCAAAGCACAAATGCAGCAGTGCTAGGCTCTATCGTGCAGTCTTTGCCGAGAGCCGAGAAGCTTCTTCCTTCAGAATCCATGACGAAGACAAATCTTCTACAAAACTCTTCTGGCTTAAACTTGCAGCTTCAACTACTCTGACAATAAGTGTTGGTAAGTATGTGCTATTAACCATCTGATAGCCATAGCCAAAAACCTTGCCTGAGCGTCCGGTTTTCTTATGTAGTACGCTATCTCCGATATTCAGCATGATTTCAACTCTCCTAATTTTGTGATTTGCCGTTTTCTTACTACTTGAATTGCTCTCAAATGATTGGATGGATATCCCGCTTTTACCGACAATCCATCGATTTGGAATAAATTTGTTTAGGGTTGGGGAATAGAGTTCTTGCAAAAATATTGAGAACCTGTCCTAACTTTCGGAAACGAAGAGGGAGTCTCATTTCCTCCTTGCAAGGAACAAAGAAGATTGATTGTTTTTATTGCAAGAAACGCTTATACACTGAAAGCTCACAACGTTGGATGGAAACTCTTTTCTAGTGCCTTTTCTTGCTCGCTATCGGGATTAAAATCCCATCCCAAAGGACTCAGCACTTTTCAGGGGAAAAAATCTCAAGCGACTAGCTGCGGTTTGCTCGTAGATTCAACAGCAGCTTGGCACAGTAATTTGGTGTACAGATGGCTGAGTCGTAATGCCACGCTATTCCAGCTAAAGGCAATTTCTACCCGTTGGCGACCCATTTGGCCTAATTGGTCTCGCCAATCGGGATCGGCTAGGATGCGGTCAATCGCCTGTCCAAAGGCGACTTCATCTTTGGGAGGTACCAGTAAACCCGTTACCTCTGGCACTACGGTAAACTGCAAGCCGCCTACATTACTTGCAATTACCGGCGTCCGGGTAGCCATTGCTTCAATGGCAACTAAACCGAAGGGTTCGTAATGACTGGGGACAACACACACATCGGCAGCTGAGTAGTAGAGAGGCAAATCGTTATCTTCCACACGACCGGGGAAGCAAGTGAGATCGCCAATGCCTTCTTCAGCTACGATTTTCTCAATGCGATCGCGTTCAATGCCGTCACTCTGTCCCGGACGACTTCCGCCTGCGATGAGGAGCTTTAGGTCGCAAGACTTGCGTAAGCTTGATTTTGCTACAGCTCGGACTAAAGTTTCAATTCCCTTGCGCCGATCGAAACGACCCACATACAGCACTACTTTGGCGTCGCTGGCAATTCCTAGCTGTTGGCGTGCTTCTTGGCGCTGAATGGAACCAAATTTAACGATATCTGTACCGCAGGGAATCATTTCAATCTGTCCCTGAGTGGAAACAAGCGATCGCATTTGATCTTCTTCTTGCGGACTGGTAGCAATCACTCGATCGACTGTTTCCAGACACGCTTTTTCAACGGCAAGTCGTGTGGAAGCGATCGCTGGAATTTCGGAAACTGTACGATACTTTACCGCCCCCAGCGAGTGATAAGTATGTACCTGTATCAAAGGTTGGTGCTTTTTCAGTTCCATTCCCACCCAAGATGACAACCAATAATTGGTATGCACCAGGGTATATTGCCAACCTTCACGCTGCTGAAATGCCTGGAATTGTTCAACAAACTCTGGTAAATAGCAGAAGAGTCGATCCCGACTCATGAATTGGGCTGGCCCAGCGGCTAATCGGATTGTCTGGCAGTTAGGCGTATGCTGAACGACATCCAGTTGCTCCGGAGTGCTGCGGCGAGTGAACATATCCACCTGCCAGCCTTGCTCAGCGAGTGCTAATCCTACTTGACGCACATAGACATTTTGACCTCCAGCTTCTTCTTGCCCAATTTCTACCGCTGGATCGCCATCTACTGAAATTAAGGCGATACGATTTTTTTCAGTCAGTAACATCGGTTGATTTTCTCCTCATAGCTAGCGCACCTGCTCTCCTACGCCAGCAGTTGAAGCACGAAATGTGCCTCTACTCATAGTCGAGGGCAGGTACAACGAAGCGAACAGATACCAGCCAAGGACACTGATGAGATCGCGCAAATTCTACAAAATTGCTGACTCTTCAGTCTCCTCTCAATGCCGACGGAGTTAGCTGACGGGCGAGGACTGAGAGATGTCCCTCTCTGAGAAATTAAGAATGCAAAATTAAAAATTAGGATTACTATTTTTAATTTTTAATCTCTCATCGATAAGCCCCAAAATTTGGTTCCTCCGCTCCAGCTTCACCTTAATTAGATAAGGTACGTTTTTTAAAGTGAGATACTGGATTAGGCTGACTTATGTAGACTGACTGCAACCTTAACACTACAATTTAAAAATCGTCAACCTACCTTAAGATAGATGTTTTTTAATATACGATAATGATATCTATACTTACCCTCCAATCGTCAGACTTACGAGTCAAGCATTTGATGTGGGCGGATGGGGTCGATAGAGTACATTGGGCTAAGTAAAAAAACCATCAGCTAACTTTTGTTAGCGAACGTTCGCGCACAGCATTAACCTATACGACAAGAAATGCAACTCGTTATTAATAAAAGCTTTCTACATCTTTAACCTTCAGTCATTCGTTCAATATCAACCAACTCATAACTAAGAGTTAAAGACTACTAGAAACAACTCTTTACTGTTGCTATGATTCATCTAATTATAGTTTTTATAGCTCGGTGCTAAATCATTTTCAAACGCGAGATATTCGACTTATCGAAGAAGTCAGGAATCTGAACTCCTAGCTTGCAACTCAAATAGGATTGCTATAGCTACGGGATAATTAGATTAGATTTAATAACCGAATGGAATAGTAGTTGTTGAGGAAAAAAGCTCGGTTCAGCGATTAGCGGTTAGCAATTTCAATTCCTAATTGCTAACCGCTAATCGCTAATCGCTAAGTGCTTTTTTTTAACGACTTGCTGCCGCTTCACGAGCAGCTGCCGCTTCATCTGGGTGAATCCCCAAGCGCGTCAGATTAATCCGACCTTTGCTATCAATTTCCCGTACCTTGACAATGACTTCATCCCCGACAGCCACTTCATCTTCGACGCGACCGACTCGGTAATCAGCAAGTTGAGAAATGTGGATCATCCCTTCTTTTCCGGGAAGCACTTCCACAAACGCCCCAATTGGAATAATCCGGGTTACGCGACCAGCGTATACATCACCCTCATTCAGCCTCCGCGTCATCCCTTGGATGATGTTGCGGGCTTTCTTCGCCTTCTCGCCATCTACTGCTGAAATCGTGATTGTGCCATCATCCTCAATGTCGATTTTGGCACCCGTTTCTTCAGTGATGCTCTTAATCATCTTGCCTCCAGGCCCGATGACCATGCCAATAAGTTCTGGCTCAATCTTGAGCGTTAGCAAGCGAGGTGCATAAGGTGACATCTCGGTGCGGGGCTGGTCAATGGTTGCCAGCATTTTCTCTAAAATGTGCAGCCTAGCGCCCTTTGCTTGCTCGACGGCTTTGGCAATGATATCCAGAGGCAGTCCGCTGATCTTCATGTCCATTTGCAAGGCAGTGATACCAGTATCGGTACCTGCCACCTTAAAGTCCATGTCACCTAAGAAATCTTCAATGCCCTGAATATCCGTCAGAATGCGAACTTCCTCGCCTTCTTTAATCAGTCCCATTGCTGCGCCACTCACCGGCTTCGCAATGGGCACGCCAGCATCCATCAAAGCCAGGGTGGAACCACACACCGAACCCATCGAGGTGGAACCATTAGAAGAAAGAACTTCAGACACCACCCGAATCACGTAGGGGAACTCTTCCTTCGGCGGTAACACCGGCACGATTGCCCGTGCGGCTAGTGCCCCGTGACCAATTTCCCGACGACCGGGTGCCCGCATCGGCTTGGTTTCCCCAACAGAAAAGGGTGGAAAATTATAGTGATGTAAATAGCGCTTTTCATCTTCTGGATGCAGGTCATCTGCAAGATCCTGGGCATCGCCTGGGGTGCCAAGAGTACAAACAGATAACACCTGGGTCAGTCCTCGGTTAAACAAACCGCTACCATGAACCCGATTGGGCAACAGACCCACGCGACAAGAGACAGGGCGCACTTCATCAAGCTTGCGACCATCTACCCGGACGCTGTCTTCGACAATCTGACGGCGCATCAGCTTCTTGGTGATGTCTTTAAAGACGTTACTCACTGCTTTAGAGTTAGCCGCAGAAGCCACTCGGATGGGGTCGTCTTCAGCTAATTCTGCGATCGCTGCCAGGATTTGTGTCTCTTTGATCTGATCTAAAAGAGCATCGCGGCTATTTTTGTCGAGTTCAAATTTGGAGAGGACTTCTTTGATTTGGGCAGTCGCGCGATCGCGAATAAAATTCTCTAGGGTCGAATCGACTTCCGGCTGGATTTCTTGAACCAATTCAATCCCCAGTGCTGCCATGAGTTCTCGCTGCGCCTCAATCAAGTCGCGCACCGCCTCATAGCCGAAATCAATCGCCTCAATGACATCCTGTTCTGGCAGCTGATTCGCTCCAGCTTCCACCATAATCACGCCATCTGGAGAGCCTGCCACCACCAGATCCAAATCCCCCGCCTCAATCTCGGCGTAGGTAGGATTGATAATAAAATCATCCCCCACCAAACCAACCCGCACCGCTGCCATCGGTCCTTGGAAGGGAATCTGTGCTAAAAGCACCGCAATTGAAGCACCTGTTACCGCCAGAACATCCGGCGGTACCTGCTCATCCATCGACAGCGTGGTTGCTACTACCTGAATGTCATCTCTCAGCCAGGAAGGAAATAATGGACGCAGGGGACGGTCAATCAAACGACCCGTGAGCGTTACTTTTTCGGGGGGACGCCCTTCTCGTCGCAAGAAACCACCGGGAATCCGACCGGCTGCATAAAGCCTTTCTTCGTAATCTACCATTAACGGCAGGAAATCAATGCCTTCTCGGCCTCCGGAGCGAGTCGCCGTGACTAAAACTGCGGTGTCTCCTGACTGAATTAAAACTGAACCCCCAGCTTGAGGGGCAAGCAAACCCACCTTCAGTCGAATATCCCGTCCATCAAAGGATATTGACTTGTCTAGCTCTACCATGCGGTACTTTGTCCTTCTATCATTTTTCTTTATCTTTCGCAATCGTAGCACTTAGGTACTGGTGGTGCCTTTAGTGTAGATGACGGCATTCCGGAGACGAGGACGGACAGAGGAGTAAGGGCGCAGAGGATCGACGATAACAACTGACGGCTGATAAATTAGCGCAAAGAGCGGTACATCTTTAGGACGTCTCCTACTCGTCCCTGAGATAGTCCATCAAATAAATGTTCAGCGCTCAGAATCCGCCCGATTCTCTCAAATATTAAAGATTGTCACAATCGGATAGAAGGCGTGTTAATTGCCAAGACAAAATTGAACATCATCGCCGTGTAACCCTTAACGGCAGCTATTTCTAGCATTGATCTCCATCAACCTACTCATGCCTTGACCCCGCTCAAGCAGGTTGTACAATAAATCCAGCATTGCAGATGTAGCTGCACCGTCCGGGAAAGTTGGGCTTGAGATAGTAAAGCTCCCAAGATTTTCATCGGCGTTGGTGGATTTAGTGTGGTTGTCGGTGGCAACAAAAGCATCGTGGGTCATCCAGTAGGCAGCAAATTCTACTTTGGATAGAGGTTTACTTTTGCGATAAGTTTGACCCTCAATAATAATCAGATTCAGTAATTTTCTGACTGCATCTTGCTCAGAAGGAAACATCTGGTCGAGTTCGGCTTTAATCCCATTTGGCAAGAAGGTCGTTAAAAAAGTAAATAAATTTTAATTTTTAAGTAAAACTTGTAAAAAGTGATGCCTTTAATTTAGCTAAGGAAAAAGCATCGAATTATCTAATTGCTAATTTCTGCTCTAATAAACGTTAATAAATTGAGTTAATTCTCACAAAAAAAGCTTTTAAACATGGCAATTTTACACGGTAGTTGGCTCATTCAACCTCAGGGTGGTTATCTATTTGTTTGGGGAGAAATTTGGCGACCCATGACGCCTGCGATGTCTTCTCAACCCGATACAGTGGCATCCCATCCGATGGCGATGACGCAGGTAGAATTAATCGCTTTTTTGCGATCGCGTAGTCTCCTTGGAGAATCGCGCAGCCATGCGAAAAGTCGGGCTAATGAGAAATGGGACAAGAAAGCGATCGCTTTGCCCACCCAAATAGAGGCAGGAGATCCAGTTTGCCCACTGCTATCCACCAAAATGCTTTCAGACGGTGCGGATGCTTCAACCTTATCCTTACACCTCTGGCAAGTTGAAGGGCTATGTCTCGATCCTCTGGAAGCCATACAATTTTTGCAAGCGTTGCCCCTTGGCTCTTTTCAAGCATCTGATACTTATGTCGGGGGAGATTTACGCTTTTGGGCACAGGTTAGCCGCTGGATTTTGGATCTTCTGGTGCGATCTAAGTTTTTACCAACCCTGCATCGGCAGTCAGATGGTACTGTTGTCGCCGCTTGGCAACCTCTACTCGATAGTGGGTTAGATCAAGCGCGTTTGGAAAAGTTTACCCAGCTCATGCCCTCTGCCTGCCGCACTTATCAACACTCGGAGGTTAGTGGTAAAGAAAAACCTAAAGAACAACTAGATCCAGAAGAACCCAAGGAATTACTCTTAGGATTCTTAGGCAGTGCGATCGACGCACAAGTGCGTTCGAGTGCTGGGAATTCTGCCTTACCCGCAGTAGAACCGATAGTGCAGGAGTGGTTGCAAGCCCTTTCTACCGCATCCAATACCCTCAAAACAGAACCGGCGGCAATTGGACGCTTGGAAGCAGCCTTTCAGACTTGGACATCGCCAGTACGAGATCATTTACTCGCCCCGGTGTTCGCTAGCGGGGAATTGAGAACCCGCCAATACCAACAAAACCGATTTCGCACCTGTTTCCTTCTCCAACCACCTGATACAGGTGATGAGAATTGGAGTTTAGAATACTTTCTCCAGGCAACGGGCGACCCAGAATTTTTGGTGAATGCAGAAACTATCTGGAACCATCCCTTAGAGCGTTTGGTCTTCAAAGGTCGCACAATTGAGCATCATCAGGAGACTTTTCTGAGTAGCTTAGGTCTGGCTGCCCGACTTTATCCTCCCATTGAATCCAGCTTGCATGAACGTCGCCCACAGTCTTGTCGCTTGACACCCGTACAGGTATACGAATTTATCAAGGCGGGTGCATGGCGACTCAAAGACAGTGGATTGGGAGTCGTGATGCCGTCTAGTCTGATGCCTGCGGAGGGAGAAAATAGGCACTTGGGGCTGAAAATTCGCTCTAGCACCACACCGGGCAAAGGTCAGTCGGGATTGCAAAGCTGGCTGTCTTTCGAGTGGGAATTAGCAATTGGCGATCGCACGATTTCTAAACAAGAATTTGACCGCCTAATCGCTCTGCAAAGTCCGCTAGTGCAAGTGAATGGGGAGTGGATAGCCCTGCAACCCTCCGATGTGAAAGCCGCTCAGTTGCTGCTAGCAACGCCCAAAGACCAAATGGCTCTTTCCTTAGAAGATGCTCTGCGGCTGAGTACCGGCGATACTAAGGTAATCGAAAAACTTCCGGTGGTTAGCTTTGAGGCAGCAGGGCCGCTTCAGCAGTTGCTAACAACTTTAACCAATAATCAGGCGGTGGAAGCGATCGCGCCTCCTGCCAATTTCCAGGGGCAATTGCGACCTTATCAAGCGCGGGGCGTCGGCTGGCTCTCTTTCCTCGAACGCTGGGGTTTGGGAGCTTGCCTCGCAGACGATATGGGATTGGGAAAAACAATTCAATGCATCGCCTTTCTGCTGAATTTACAAGAAGGAGAGAAATTAGAAGCACCGACGCTATTAGTTTGCCCGACTTCAGTTTTGGGGAACTGGGAACGAGAAGTTAAGAAATTTGGCCTTACGCTGAAAGTTGTCGTCCATCACGGGGATAAACGACCGAAAGGGAAAGCGCTGGCAAAAGCCGTTAAGGGCAAAGACTTGGTCATTACCAGTTATTCACTGGCGTTTCGGGATGCCAAAGACCTTCAAAGTATTTCCTGGCGGGGTGTGGTGCTGGATGAAGCTCAAAATATTAAGAATCCCCAGGCAAAGCAATCGCAAGCAGTTCGTCAGTTAAAAGCAGGTTTTCGGATTGCGCTAACAGGAACGCCGGTGGAAAATCGCTTGGCAGAACTGTGGTCAATTTTAGATTTCCTGAATCCGGGGTATTTGGGAACGCGAGATTTCTTTCAACGCCGGTTTGCCTTGCCGATTGAAAAATATGGAGATATGGCTTCGTTGCAGACATTGCGATCGCTTGTTAGTCCTTTTATCCTGCGACGCCTGAAAAGCGATCGCAATATCATCCAAGATTTGCCAGAAAAGCAGGAAATGACCGTATTCTGCGGACTCTCTGCCGAACAAGCTGCGCTCTATCAAAAACTGGTGGAAGAATCGCTGGTTGAAATTGAAGCCAGCGAAGGCGTGCAACGAAAGGGAATCATTTTAGCTTTGTTGATAAAATTAAAGCAAATCTGCAACCATCCCGCCCAATTTTTAAAGGAAAAAGAACTGGTATCACAGCGGCGATCTGGGAAACTTCAGCGGTTAGAAGAGATGTTGGAAGAAGCTTTATTAGAAGGCGATCGCGCTTTGATTTTTACTCAATTTGCCGAGTGGGGAAAACTTCTCCAACCCTATTTAGAGAAACATCTAGGTGGGGAAACCCTATTTTTATATGGAGGCACCCGCAAACAACAACGGGAGGAAATGATTGACCGATTCCAAAATGACCCAGAAGGTCCCCGAATTTTTATTCTTTCTTTAAAAGCTGGTGGAACGGGTCTCAATTTAACACGTGCGAATCATGTCTTTCATTTCGACCGTTGGTGGAACCCAGCAGTTGAAAATCAGGCAACGGATCGGGTATTTCGGATTGGTCAAACCCGGAATGTACAGGTACATAAATTCACCTGTACCGGCACCCTCGAAGAAAGAATTAATGAAATGATTGAAAGTAAAAAAGCATTGGCAGAGCAAGTGGTGGGTGCCGGTGAACAGTGGATTACGGAACTGAATACTGACCAACTCCGCAATTTATTACTGCTGGATCGGACTGCTGTAATTGATGATGAATGAGCCAGTTCAGAGTCATCACTCGTTAGTTGGATTTCTAAAGTAATGACGAATAACAAATAAGCCATAGTATGAACAATTACGAAATTCAAAGCCGTGAATGGTGGGTACAAGAATGGATTGATCTATTAGAGAAGTCCCGCTTCAAAAAGCGATTGGAAAGGGCACGAAATTATGCAATGCAGGGAAATGTTCTCGGCATTGAATTTAAAGGTCCAAAGGTGTTAGCAAAAGTGCAAGGTACGGCACCGGAACCCTATCAAGTTTCCCTATCCCTAGACCCTTTTACAGATGAACAGTGGGATTATGTGATTGAAACCATGTCTCAACGGGCGATTTTTTCTGCCCAACTATTGGCGGGAGAAATGCCGCCCAACATTCAAGAAGTGTTTACCGCCAATGGTTTGAGTATATTTCCCTTTACTTTGTCTGATATCCATGCACGGTGCAGTTGCCCGGATAAAGAAATTCCCTGCAAACACATTGGTGCAGTTTATTATCAGTTAGGCGATCGCTTCAGTGAAGATCCTTTCGTCATCTTCCAGTTGCGGGGACGCCCCAAAGAACAAATCCTCGATACCTTACGCAAGCTAAGACGCGGTAGCGAGCAAAATTCTGAGAATGAAATTACCACGGCTGAGACATCCCAGCTATCGGGCGAGGATACTTCATCCTTACCAGCAACTCCTCTTAAAGTTGAGGAATTCTGGCAATACGACGAACCGCTGGATTCTTCACTGGTGGTGATTGCACCGACCGGCGACACTGTATTAGATGTACTGGGAGCGATTCCTCTCGCATCCGGTTCTAGTCAGCCGGTGATGCAATATCTAGACACCGTTTATCAAACAGTCAGTCAGCAAGCTTTTCTAGCGGCAATGAATTTAGAAGAGAGTTAATAGATTGAGAAGAAGCGATCGCTTAGCGTAATCATTGAGAGTGCGATCGCTTGTTGAGGCAAGCAGGACTTCCCGGCAGGATGCTTTGGGCGATTGAGCGCTCAAAGCGTTTTACGGAATGCGTAGAATGGCGGCGGTAGAGAGTAAGGATCAGCCCGGTTGCGAGGAAATTCATGAAACTGGATTTGCAGAGGTTTTATCAAGCGTGTAACCCTAGCCCTCTGAACATGGGCAATGCCGAGGAGCGAAAGTATTACATCGATTTCTCCTCAGTGCGCGGGGGCAATATTATCCGCGAGTTGGGACGAACCGTCACCCGTCTTTCACCTGATAAGCCGACCTGCCAATTGTTTACAGGACATATCGGCTGTGGCAAGTCCACAGAATTGCAGCAACTTCAGGCTGATTTAGAGCAGCAGGGATTTCATGTAGTTTATTTCGAGTCTAGCCAAGTTTTGGAAATGGCAGATGTCGATGTTACAGATATAATGCTGGCGATCGCTCGTCAGGTGAGTGCAAGCCTGGAAGCGATTCAAATCAAGCTTAAACCAGGCTACTTTACTAATTTATTTACTGAAATAGCAGACTTTTTGCAGACACCGATAGATGTTTCGATGGAAGCTGAGTTGTCTGTGGGCATCGGCAAGCTGACTGCTAAAACTAAAGATAGTCCCAAGCTTCGCAATCAGTTAAGGCAATATTTAGAACCACGCACGAATGGGATTCTAGAAGCGATTAACAAGGAACTATTTGGAGTTGCTAGAGAAAAACTTAAGCAGCAAGGCAAAAAAGGACTGGTAGTCATTATCGATAATCTGGATCGACTGGAAAACTCGGTAAAGCCAACCGGGCAAATTCAGCCAGAATATTTATTTGTAGAACGGGGAGAACAACTCAACCAGCTGAATTGCCATGTGGTCTATACGATTCCACTGGTGTTGATTTTTTCAAACGCTTTAGGAAGGCTGACGAATCGATTTGGGGGAGATCCCAAGGTGTTGCCGATGGTGCCCGTGCAGGTACGCTCTGGCGGTGAATCAAAAGAGGGGATGGCGCTGCTGCAACAGATGGTACTGGCAAGAGCCTTCCCCGACGTAAATGTAGTAGAGCGTGTCAATAAAATTACAGAAGTTTTTGATAGTCCTGAAACTTTAGCTCGCCTGTGCCGTGTAAGTGGCGGTCATGTGCGGAACCTGCTGGTGCTGCTTTCCCGCTGTCTTGAGCGAGACGATCCACCTCTGTCGCGGGATTGCCTTGAAGGGGTGATTCGGCAACGCCGGAATGCGCTAATCTTGGCACTCACTGAGGATGAATGGATATTGCTGCGGGAAGTGGCACAACAGAAAAGCTTAAGAGGAGAGGAACGATACCAAACTCTAGTGCGCGATATGTTTGTATTTGAATACCGAGACGAAGATGGGTCTTGGTTTGATATCAATCCAATTTTGCGAGAAGCGAAAGAACTTCAGCTATGACTAACTCGCATCAACTGGAAGATGTTGCTGCTGATAACGAGAGTTCGCTGAAGGCCCTGGTACGGGCAATTAGGCTGTCTCAAGGGCAATTTCGGCTAATTTTGGCGCGGTGCAACTATGGGGCGTTGCGCGATCACATGGTGCAACGCCTGCGGGAGTTATCCTCAGTGGAGATCCGAGAGTTAAACTTGCCTGCATCTGTCAAGACACTCTACACAATCCTACTTGCAGAACTAGGAGATGAAAAGCCGTCAGCTGTGATGGTTTTTGGTTTGGAGTCGGTGAACGACCTCAACACGGTTCTCACTTCAACCAACCAAGTAAGGGAGGAGTTTCGCCAAAATTTTCCGTTCCCACTGGTGTTGTGGGTTAACGACCAAGTTCTACAAAAGTTGATCCGCTTAGCACCAGATTTTGAGAGTTGGGCAACAAGTGTTGAGTTTGCACTCTGTACTGATGAGTTAATTGATTTTCTGAAGCAAAATACAGATGCGTTATTTACTGGCAATGTAATTACTAATTTAGAAACTTGCTGTGAAATAGAGGCAGCTTTTCAGGATTTGCAAAGTCGCGGACAAGAATTAGAGCCAGAGGTAGAAGCGGGTTTAGAATTTTGTCGCGGCTTAGATGATTATGCAAATAATCAAATAGATGCTGCTATAGAACATTATCAAAAAAGTTTAAGATATTGGCAGGAAAGGAAACATCTAGAGCGGCAAGGTAGATTGCTACTTAATATTGCATTATGTTATTACAGCAAGGCTGAACAAAATCAGCGGTATTGGGAAGAAATCCGCTATTATCTTCAGCAATGCCTTGATGTTTTTGAGCAAGCTGAACGTCCGGATTTGGTCGCTAGCCATATTAGTAAACTTGGTGACGTTTTGCGACAGCTACAAGCATGGGAAGATTTACAAATTCTTGCCCAAAAAGCTGTTAATCTACACCAAAAATACGGGGATTTAAGCCAATTAGCTCAAGATTACGGCTTTTTTGCAGAAGTAGCTCTAGAGCAATCGCGCTGGGATGATGCGAATCAATTAGCTCAACAAGCATTGCAAACTTTAGATAGGATTCCAAGTATTCAGCCATACAAGCGGGGTTTATATCGATTTATTTTAGCGCGATCGCAATCGCATTTAGGTTTAGCTAAAGAAGCTGTTGTTAACTTAGAAAAAGCTAGTGAAGAAGCAATTCCACAGTACGATCCAAAACTTCATGTTGATATTTTGGAAGAGTTGCAATGGCTTTATTACCAGGAAGGTGAGTATTTAAAAGCCTTTGAAATTAAACAAGAAAGAATTTCTACTGAGTATCAATACAATTTTCGAGCTTTTGCGGGTACGTCTCATTTACAACCAAAACGACAGGTAATTCACCCATTATTAAAAACTGGTCATGAAGTAATCATTTCTCAGGAAATCGCTGCTTCCGGTCGGGAGCAAGATGTTAAGCGTTTAATAGGAAGAATTAGTAGTAATCAACATAAACTAATCGTAATTCACGGTCAGTCAGGGGTAGGAAAAAGTTCGATTCTGAGAGCGGGGTTAGTTCCAGTCTTGAAACAGCAACCAATTGGAGAGCGAAATGCTTTACCTGTTGTAGTGCGATTTTACACTGATTGGGTTAGCGCATTGGGCAGGGATTTAGTGGAGGGATTGGGGGAAAAGGCGATCGCGCAACGCCATGAAGATTCCCCCCAGCCCCCCTTAATAAGGGCAGAGAGGGTGCAACGCCATGAAGATTCCCTCCAGCCCCCATTAATAAGGGGGGAGAAAGAAGGATCAATTAGCCCGCCTTTTCAAGCTCTGTTAGGAGTAACTTTTAATTCAACGGCAGGGATTATTGAACAGTTGCGAAAAAATGCGGATTGTAATCTGTTAACTGTTCTGATATTTGACCAGTTTGAAGAGTTTTTCTTTGTTTACAGAGACCAAACAAAAAGATTAGATTTTTATAATTTTTTGCAAGCTTGTCTGGATATTCCCTATGTAAAGATTATCCTGGCGTTGCGAGAGGATTATTTACATTATTTGTTGGAATGCAACCGCATCCATCAGATGGGTGCGGTTAACAACAACATACTTGATAAAAATATTTTGTATTACTTAGGCGATTTTTCGCCCAAGGAGGCAAAGTTAGTTATTGAAAACTTAACCAAACGCTCCCAGTTTTACTTAGAGCCAGCGTTGATAGAGGAACTGGTGAAGGATTTGGCGGGAGAGTTGAAGGCGGTACGTCCGATAGAGTTGCAAATTGTTGGGGCACAACTCCAGTCAGAAAAAATTACTACTTTAGAACAGTATCGGTGTCTGGGGGACAACCCGAAAGTAGAACTGGTGGAGCGACATTTAGCAGAAGTTATCGAAGATTGCGGTTCAGAAGAAAACAGAAAACTAGCTCAACTGGTTTTATACTTGCTCACCGATGAAAATAATACTCGTCCTTTAAAAACTCGTGCTGATTTGGCACAGTCTTTAGAATTAAAAGCTGACAATCTGGCTTTAGTTTTAGAGATTTTACTGAGTTCGGGGTTAGTGGTGCGAGTGCCAGAATCTCCCGCGGACCGCTATCAACTGGTTCACGATTATCTGGTGGCATTTATTCGTCAGCAACAGGGAGCTGAACTATTAGCAGAACTGAGGAAGGAAAAAGAGCAACGAATACGTAGTGAAGAGAAATTAAAAGAATTTCAGATAGGGCAAATTGATGCTCTTAGTCGTTATTCCGGTGCACTATTTTTCTCAAATAAAGAGTTTGATGCGCTAATAGAAGGTTTACGGGCAGGAATAGCACTCAAGCAAGCAGGTGGAGCAAAAACAGATACCGAGATACAAGTTGTAACTGCACTGCGACAGGCGGTTTATGGGGTGAGAGAGCGCAACCGCTTGGAAGGGCATAGCGCCGCAGTCATTAGCATCAGTTACAGCCCGGATGGCAAGACTTTGGCTTCCGCAAGTGAGGACAACACTATCAAACTGTGGAATCTGGCAACGAGTGAATTCATTGCTACACTCCAAGGGCATAGCGCCGCAGTCATTAGCATTAGTTACAGCCCAGATGGCAAGACTTTGGCTTCCGCAAGTGAAGACAAGACTATCAAATTGTGGAATTGGGAAACGGGTAAAGCGATTGCTACCCTCCAAGGGCATAGCGCAGCAGTCTTTAGCATTAGTTACAGCCCGGATGGCAAGACTTTGGCTTCCGCCAGTTATGACAACACCATCAAACTGTGGAATCGGGAAACGGGTAAAGCGATTGCTACCCTCCAAGGGCATAGTGCAGCAGTCAGGAGTGTCAGTTACAGCCCGGATGGCAAGACTTTGGCTTCCGCCAGTTATGACAACACCATCAAACTGTGGAATCGGGAAACGGGTAAAGCGATTGCTACCCTCCAAGGGCATCGCGATTCAGTCTGGAGCGTCAGTTACAGCCCGGATGGCAAGACTTTGGCTTCTGCAAGTGAGGACAACACCATCAAACTGTGGAATCTAGCAACGAGTGAATTTATTGCTACACTCCAAGGGCATAGCGCAGCAGTCTTTAGTGTCAGTTACAGCCCGGATGGCAAGACTTTGGCTTCCGCCAGTCGGGACAACACCATCAAACTGTGGAATCGGGAAACGGGTAAAGCGATTGCTACCCTCCAAGGGCATCGCGATTCAGTAATTAGCATCAGTCACAGCCCGGATGGCAAAACTTTGGCTTCTGCCAGTTATGACAACACCATCAAACTGTGGAATCGGGAAACGGGTAAAGCGATTGCTACCCTCCAAGGGCATCGCGATTCAGTCTGGAGCGTCAGTTACAACCCGGATGGCAAGACTTTGGCTTCCGCAAGTGAGGACAACACCATCAAACTGTGGAATCGGGAAACGGGTAAAGCGATTGCTACCCTCCAAGGGCATATGGCAGCAGTCTTTAGCATTAGTTACAGCCCGGATGGCAAGACTTTGGCTTCCGCAAGTGAAGACAAGACCATCAAACTGTGGAATCGAGAAACGGGTAAAGCGATTGCTACCCTCCAAGGGCATAGCGCAGCAGTCTTTAGTGTCAGTTACAGTCCGGATGGCAAGACTTTGGCTTCCGCAAGTGAAGACAAGACCATCAAACTGTGGAATCGAGAAACGGGTAAAGCAATTGCTACCTTTCAAGGGCATATGGCAGCAGTTTTTAGTGTCAGTTACAGCCCGGATGGCAAAATTTTGGCTTCTGCCAGTTATGACAACACCATCAAACTGTGGAATCGGGAAACGGGTAAAGCGATTGCTACCCTCCAAGGGCATATGGCAGCAGTCAGGAGTGTCAGTTACAGCCCGGATGGCAAGACTTTGGCTTCTGCCAGTTATGACAACACCATCAAACTGTGGAATCGGGAAACGGGTAAAGCGATTGCTACCCTCCAAGGGCATAGCGCAGCAGTCTTTAGTGTCAGTTACAGCCCGGATGGCAAGACTTTGGCTTCTGCCAGTTGGGACAAGACCATCAAACTGTGGAATCTCGATCTGGACGATTTACTGGTGCGTGGTTGCGATTGGGTACACGATTATTTGCAGACAAATCGCAATGTGAGCGATCGCCATCTCTGCGACGGTATCGGCACCCAAAAGTAGCTGCTAGGATGCGATATAACTTATCCAATACCATAGTAAGCGCCATACCAAGCGCGATCACTCACTGCCCAAATTCTAGCCGCGCCTGCTCCACTAACTCACCTGTGACAACTTCCAAACCCCCTGCACGAGCGATCTGCTCAATTCGCTGACGCGCTTGGGAACGGACAAAAAAAGGAATATTTTTCAGCTTTGCCTTTGCTTCCGGCGTCCACTGTAAAACATCTGTAAAATCAGAATCGCGCATGGTACACCAGCCCTTAGCTATCAGCCATTCAGCTTTTAGCTAGTAAACTTAATCGCATTTTATCAAGTAGCGATCGCTTTCGCGTATGCCGTTCCTAGCGGCTCCTCGCGCCATGACACACCAGCCTTAGGAAAAATCAATTTCTTTGGCTGAGCTTGCTTTAGTTTCTTCTGTGCCCTCTTCGTTCAACTAATAAATATCTTGCCTACAGCAAATACATTCGCTATGGGCAAGATATTTACGAGAGATAAAGTTCCGATTTAGGGTTGAAGATTCAAGATTGAAAGTTTTACATAAATCTTGTTAGCTGCACGCGGTAGCGTTCCTTTTTGGTAACAGCAATTTCCCCAACCTCTAACCGTCCTTTGCCGCGAATCGCAATTAAGTCTCCAGACTTCAGAAGATGACTTGGCTGGGTGACTTCTTTCCAGTTCAATCGCACATCACCGCCGTCAATGAAATCAACCATTTTGCTGCGAGACATCCCAAAGCCAGCGGAAGCGATCGCATCCAGCCTCAATGAAGCCTCCACCGTTGTCAATTCTTTCTTTTTCGGTTCCCGAATTTTTAACTCGCTTAATTCAATTTGCCGAGTTTTTACCGGGACGGAACGCACCTGATTGAGATGCATTCCCAAAAACTCCACCATTTCTGGAACAACAATCGCCTGCGCTCCTTGCTCTCCCAGCACAATCACGTCCCCAGTCTTTTCGCGGACGATCCCACACCCCAACATTGCGCCGAGGAAGTCTCGGTGGGTGGCTTGGTCAAACAAGAAATTACCGGCAATATCGATAGCAGCAATCGAAACTTGTGAGGCATCGAGGGGCAATTCTGCACGCGCGATCGCAATTCGCTGTCGTTCAGCTTGCGGATAACCTCCCCAAGCAACGAGTTGGACTTCTGTTAACCGATTAAACGCTTGCTGGATTTCAGCTAGTTCTGGAGGAGACAGAAAATCCGTAAAGACTACTTCCCAGGTTTTAATCGCTTGATCCGCTAGATCGATAACACGAGCCACAGTCTCTCGATTTTCGACTCCTTTGAGGAGTTCTTCCCTTGGCAACATACAGCAGACGCTTGATTGAGGTGAAACTTTCTTGATTCTATCGTTGGGAGCGAAACCTGATGGAGAGTGCGATCGCTTTCGCGTATGCCGCTCCTAGCGGCTCCTCGCGCTTGGCTAAACTGAATCATTCCCATTTACCCAAACCGATTCCCGATCTGTTTCCACGACCACCCATCATTTCTGACTAAGGCGAGGAGCAAACGCCGTCGTTTCGTCAAGTTGCTGACTTCTGATGCAAAGACTTCATCGCTAACCGTGGGAATCCCGTACGCACGTAACTCATCTAGCATTGCTAGGGGTGGCACGTCTGAGGCTGGCTTAATGTAAGCAGAAGTAAGAGTTTCTAGAAAGACGGACAGCGTTTGTCTTACTGGGTACAGCGCCACCGAATCGGGTCGATGCTCCGGCTTGATGCCAAATTCAAGCAAGGTCAGCGCCTCGTCCAAGACAGCCATGTTAATTTCCGCCGCTGTCTCCCGCCTGGTGCTATGAAAGTAATGAAGTACCGGATAAGCGAAATGACTTTGCCCGTATAACGCTAGCATAGGCGCGATCGCTACCAAGTGCTGAGATAGCATCCCAAAATCTTTACCGTTCCATGCTTTGGTGACGATTTCGGTGGGAGTATTACCAAGACAGGAAATGTAGGTTGCCAACTGTCGTTTCTGGGTTCCGGCTGACACTACAGAAAGCAGATAAGTAATCGATAGAGTAATGAGGAAAAACCCGTTCGCTGCTGCCGTCGCAGTTGCCAGTTGCCAAATTTTTCCTTGGGGTTGGTAGTCTCCAAGACCGAGAGTAACTAAGGTATAACCTGTAAAGTAAATTTTCTCCCAGATATCAGTAGGCTGCTTTGTATCCGCAGAAATCAACGAGCGATCGCTGGCGCTAAAAATTAAGACCCATCCTGCCCAAGTAGCCAAAATCCACAGCAGCGTAGAAATGCCAATGGTGCTGTAGCCTGCAACGGAAAGCATCTGATGAGAGGGAGAGGAGCGATGTCGATGGAGAAGCAATCTCCACAAGCAATTGGACAATCTAGATGTAATCGGCCCCCCACCGCCGCCGACGGCGATCGTTGTCCAAAGCACATCAACTACGATCGAGCCGACGAGCGCAACTCCCAAACAAGTTGGCAATATTTGCATCTAAACCCCCTTCCAGTGACTTGCGCTCAGGCTGGTAGTTAAAGTAACAATGTTGTGTTTGTTACTTCCTCTGCCCGTGGATGGAAGACCCAGCCAGCTCGAAAGGTTGGAAGGTGCTTATTTTCTAGACTCCCTCTGAGTCAACGTAGCCTTGGATATTTTCGGGTTCAAACTGACGGAGAATCCGAGTCGCTTGGCGGATGATCGTTTCGGAAGCTTTGACGACAATCAGATACTTACCGGCATTGAGGCGGTTGCGGTAAGGCAAGGCATCACCACTTCCCAGCGCCAAGCCTACTCCTCCCCCCACAAACACGCTACCCATCGCACCGGAGGCGGCACCTAAAAGTCCAGCAATCAGGTAATTGCCGATTGGACCCGCCCAGGCAAAGGTGTCTAAACCCGTGGTGATATTGAAAGCTATTCCAGCGAAAAATCCAAAGGGGATGAGCCAATAAGCCATCAGCTTTGATTGCTTTTTAGCTTGCTCGTTGGGGTCAATTAAGCCAAATTCATCCGCGCTTTTGTATCCTCTGCCCAAAATACTAACTTTATTCATCGGTAAGCCTTCTTTCTCTAAAGCGGAATAGGCGGCTTCTGCCTGGATGCGGTCTGCCAGTACGGCAACGAGATAATTCATGGTGATTCGTAAAATGCTGAGATAGCCTTAGTTAAAGCCTAGCAGTGCAAGGGACAGCAAATCTTCTACCGTAATTAGGATGCACTTGCGCGAGAAGTCGCTAGGAGCGGTATATGCGAAAGCGATCGCATTTGTGCGATGGGTAGCTGATATCTTTGGCTGTGTTTTGTTTCGTTCCGCCATCGGCAAGAAGCACTTCGCCCACGCGAATGAAAGTTAAAAACTTTCAGCCAACCAGCCGTACAAAGACACCTGATACAGTTAAAATGACCTTCTGCCTGTATTGTTCGTGGTGGAGAGTGATTAGACGCGATGTCTAAGCCAGCTCCCATCAGGCAAGCTTGCTCCTAAGGTTTTACCGGCACGCGATCGCGTAACGCAAGGGAGCTATCCTGGCGAAGTGGATGCAACGCAACGCGCGACTTGCGGTTTTGACCTTTTAGGGGTCGTGCGTGCGTGTCGTAATGGAATTTTTATTTAGACTCACCTGCCCATCATGTCCAAGGTTCTTGTTTCCGATCCCATAGACCAAGTTGGAATAGATATCCTCTCCCAAGTTGCCCAAGTTGACATTAAAACAGGTCTTTCTCCAGAAGAACTGGTGCGAATTATGCCAGAGTATGACGCTCTGATGATTCGTTCTGGAACCCATGTCACCAAAGAAATTATCGAAGCGGGCACCCAGCTAAAAATTATTGGTCGTGCTGGAGTTGGCGTCGATAATGTCGATGTTCCAGCCGCCACCCGACAAGGAATTGTCGTCGTCAATTCCCCCGAAGGTAACACCATTGCAGCAGCAGAACACGCTTTGGCAATGATGCTATCGCTCTCCCGTTATATCCCCGAAGCCAATCAGTCGGTGAAAAGCAGTCAGTGGGATCGCAAGAGTTTTATCGGGGCTGAAGTTTACAAGAAAACGCTGGGTGTTGTCGGTTTGGGGAAAATTGGTTCTCATGTCGCCAGCGTTGCGAAAGCGATGGGGATGAAACTGCTAGCTTACGATCCCTTCATCTCGGTAGAACGGGCAGATGAACTGGGTTGTCGTCTAGTCGATCTGGATATGCTGTTTCAGGAATCCGATTACATTACCCTGCACATCCCCAAAACTCCAGAAACGACTCATCTGATTAACGCCGAAGCGATCGCTAAAATGAAACCCACGACTCGGATTATCAATTGTGCCCGTGGTGGCATTATTGATGAGGCAGCCTTGGCGGAGGCGTTAAAAGCTGGCAAAATTGCTGGGGCGGCGTTGGACGTTTTTGAGACAGAACCGCTTGGCGAGTCGGAGTTGCGATCGCTGGGGAAAAATCTTATCCTCACTCCCCACCTGGGAGCCTCTACAGCAGAAGCGCAGGTAAATGTCGCTATTGATGTTGCCGAGCAGATTCGGGACGTTCTGCTGGGGCTACCAGCGCGTTCAGCCGTGAATATTCCTGGGTTGCGGCCTGACGTATTGGAAAAACTCAGACCTTATCTCCTCTTGGCGGAAACTCTGGGTCATTTGGTCGGGCAACTGGCTGGAGGACGGATTGAGTTGTTGAATATCAGCTTGCAGGGAGAATTGGCAACTAATCAAAGTCAGCCTCTCATCGTAGCAGCACTGAAAGGGCTGCTCTCTCAAGCGTTGAGAGAGCGAGTGAACTACGTGAATGCCAGTATTGAGGCAAAGGAGCGGGGAATTCGCGTGATTGAAACGCGGGATGCCTCGATTCGAGATTATTCGGGTTCGCTGCAACTGTCGGCAAAGGGTTCCCTAGGAGAACACTCGGTCACTGGTGCTTTATTGGGCGATAACGAAATTCGGATCACTAGCATTGATGATTTTCCCATCAACGTCCCCCCCACTTCTAATATGCTGTTTACGCTGCACCGCGATATGCCAGGAATTATCGGGAATATTGGTTCCCTATTGGGCAGTTTTAATGTCAATATTGCCAGTATGCAGGTGGGTCGTAAAATCGTGCGCGGCGATGCAGTAATGGTGTTAAGCCTAGACGATCCCCTACCAGAGGGAATTTTGGCGGAAATTCTCAAGATTCCCGGCATTCGAGATGCCTATACGGTAACTTTATAAGTGCTGAGGATGGAGGATGTAGGACTGAGGACTGAGGTATGAGGACTGAGGATGAAGAAAAGAGATACACAAAGAGTAAATTCTTTTTAGTTTCTCTTGACTCTCTATTGCTAAGTTCTACGTTCTAACCTTCCTCAGTCCTCAGCCAGTGCTTCGCACCACTGGGCTAACAGTCCTCACCCCTCAGTCCTCAGTCCTCAGCCCTCATACCTCAGTCCTTAGTCCTCAGCCCTCAGCCCTGATGTATGGCAAACACCTGGTGGGAAATTCAAGTTCTCTGCGACCCAGCCTTAGAAGATTTAATTTTCTGGCGGCTGGAAAAATTTGGCTGTCGCGGCACATCCATTGAGGTTAAAGGACACTCGCGCCTAGTGTGTGGTTATTTATCCGCACTCCAAGCGCAGTTATTAGATTTGGCGGCGCTGTCTCTGTGGCTGCGTCAAGATGCGCTGAATGTGGGAATGCCGATGCCGGTGATGGATTGGCATTTAATTGATGAGGAAGATTGGGCAAGTAGCTGGAAGCAATACTGGCAACCGCAAGAAGTTGGCGATCGCTTATTAATCTACCCTGCCTGGTTGCCCCCTCCAGAGCAGACGGAACGGATTACCCTGCGCCTCGATCCCGGAGCCGCTTTTGGCACCGGCACCCATCAAACGACTCAGCTGTGTCTGGAAGCGTTGGAGATGCGATTGGGTTTGGGCACTCCCGATATCGTTGTGGCAGATATTGGTTGTGGATCTGGCATTCTCTCAATTGCCGCAATGCTTTTAGGTGCCGAAAGGGTTTATGCCGCAGATCTTGACCCGATGGCGGTGCGAGCCACCCACAGCAACCGAGAACTCAACAAAATTAGCCCCGATCGGTTGATTGTGGAGCAAGGCAGTATCGACCGCTTAATGCAATTGTTACATGAGCCGGTCGATGGCATTCTTTGCAATATTCTGGCGGAGGTGATTATCGACTTGATCCCGCAGATGACAGAGATGGCTAAACCCAGCACTTGGGGAATTATTAGCGGCGTTTTGCTAGAACAAGCGAAGCCCATTGCCGATACTTTAGAGCAACATGATTGGATTGTTGCCACGCTCTGGCGGCGTCAAGAGTGGTGCTGCTTTAATATTCGACGCTCATAAATTAGGACTGAGTGCTGAGGACTGAGGACTGAGAGAGGAGAGAGGACTGAGGTTTGAGGACTGTTAGCAAAGTAGTGCGAAGCACAAGCTGAGTAAGGTATGAAAGGTCTTAAATCAGAGTTACCAATTAACTACCGATCGCTTTTTATAGCTTTTTACTGAGATTTTAGCCCTCAGTTCTCAGTCCTCAGTCTTCAGTCCTCAATCCTCAGCCCTCAATCTTCAAGCTGAGTGGACGACATCCTGACAGAATTTGGTGCATATTCACGACAGCACCAATAATGGCGATCGCGGGTGCCCCAAATCCAGTCGCCTCGACTTGCGCCACAATCGTCTCCAAAGTGCTGATGAGTTCTTCTTGTTCCGGTCGAGTTCCCCAGCGAACCAACGCTACTGGCGTCTCTGGGCTTAAGCCTGCTGTTTGAAGTTGTTCTGTAATGTAAGGTAAGTTGTGAACGCCCATGTAAATGACAATGGTTTCAGAACCGTGGGCGATCGCTTGCCAGTTCACAGCGGGTCGATACTTCCCGGCGGATTCGTGTCCGGTAACAAATGTCACCGAAGAGCTATAAGCACGGTGAGTTAGAGGAATTCCTGCATAAGCGGGTGCTGCAATCCCAGATGTCACCCCTGGTACTACCTCTACCGGCACTCCCGCATTTACTAAGTCTTCCATTTCCTCGCCACCACGACCAAACACAAAGGGATCGCCACCTTTGAGGCGCACCACGATTGCCGCAGTTTGTGCTTTTTCAATTAAGAGTTGAGTCGTTTCTTCCTGCAACAGAGAATGACGCCCCATCCGCTTTCCCGCGTCAATTTTTTCGGCTTCGGGATTAATCATTGCCAAAATTTGGGGACTCACCAGAGCGTCGTAAACTACGACATCGGCACACTCTAACAGCCCTTTCCCTTTGAGGGTTAACAAACCGGGATCTCCCGGCCCTGCACCCACTAGATATACTTTACCCAAACACGTTCTCCTGTTTACCTGTATGTTTTCTGAAAGTGTGAGGTTCATTGACTTCTCAAATCCCAAATTAAATCCGCTAATTCCGCGCTAGCGCCGATTGGTTCAGCCATTTGGAGTTTTGCCGATGGAAACTGCTGGGATAATCGCTCAACTGTTCGAGCGATCGCATCCGTAATTCCCCCAGCAAATAGAAAATAAGGCAGGATGGCGATTTTTTCCTTCCCCGCCTCAACCAACGCTTTCACCCTGTCCTCTAGGCTGGGTGGCACTGACCAGTAAGCAGGCACCGCGTCCAAAGTCCGTGCAATGGTTTCTACTGACTGATTTCCCCCAGCACGGCGGCTTCCGTGAGCTAGGAGAATCCGAGCGTCTGCTGTTATCGAAGCGAATTGACTGGCTAACAGACGGCTCAAGCCAAGGTGATCGCCTAAGTGAGGACGAATGTCAAGTTTTAATTTAGAGCCAAACGCTGCTTGAGCGATCGCAACTTCCTCTGGGATATCCTCCATGACGTGAACTCCCGGCAGGAGAAACAGCGGCAACACCTGAATGCAGGGGTTCTCAGAATGGTACTCAGATGCAACAGCGCGATTCTGCTTTATAGACGCCACGCGATTCTGCTTCGCAGACGCTACGCGAACGCCAAATTGCCGAATTTGCTCGTGCAACGGCTCGGTTGCCAATTCTAGCACTGCTGTACCCACCAGTGGTTCTTGTAAAGACGTAAAATTTCGCGTTTCTAGCATGGGCGATGCACCCAAGCGGCGAACGGGTTGAGATGCCTGCACCCAGGCTATCTCTGACCTTTGTGCCTTCTCGTAGATCAGGGCTGCCAGCTGTTCTACAGCGGCTTGGGGGCGAGGGTCGCGGCTTCCGTGAGAGACCAGTAGATAGGCAGATGACTTGGGCAAGTGTGTAACTACAGGCTTTTGAGCAGTTTCTTTATTCAATTTGATATCGTTTCCAGCAACAATTTCTGTATCAATCGTTTCCAATTGACAATTTCTCCCGGCGGTTTACCCATTTGGGCACCGCTGAGGCTTAGAGGATTTCTAATATTATTAATAACTTATTCATAAAAATAGAGCCACTGGGCTACACCTCCCAGTAACTCTATCTTTTTTAATTGAGTTCTACTGCTGACGATTTACTGTTTAACTTCAGCAGATGGATCGGCGACATACTGAAAATCCGGTTCCGAGTTCCAAGGCCCGCGCTCATCTTTACCATTCGTAGACAAGTTGAAGTAAAGATTGACCGTTTCATCCGGCTGGATATTGCCAAAGAAAGGATCTGTTAATTTGCCCAAGGAAGAAAGTGCATTCATGAACATCTTCGTATGAGAAATTTCGCGAGTCAGCAAATGTACCAAGGTGTCTTTTGTACCTTGATCCGGAGCCATTTTGATCAGCTCCTCATAGGTTTGACGTGCCCCAGCCTCAGCGGCAATATCTGCCCGCAGATCGCGCACAACATCCCCACCTTCATTGATATAGTTCGCTGTCCAAGCGCTTCCTTGGCTATCTAAAAAGTGTGGTCCCATGCCGCGTACAGCGAAGAGCGTACTCCGGTACGCTTCTGTTTGATCCACATTCTTGGTATGTGATTCAATCAGTTTGCCAACCATTTCTAAGTGGCTAAACTCTTCGATTGCAATATCTTGGAGCATATCCCGAATACCAGGATTTTCGCAATGAAACGACTGCACCCAATACTGTAAAGCGGCTGTTAATTCACCCGTTGCTCCCCCAAACTGCTCTAGCAGTAGCTGGGCATAACGTGGATTCGGCTCTGTGATATTAACAGTATGAATGGGTTCTTTTTTATGGAAAAACATGAATGGATTCCTTTCCTCTATTTGCCGGATCGTTGAGCGCTTGCCAATATTTTTTGTAAAGGAATTCAAAAAAAACGATTCTTTTTCCTTCACAAATCAAGGTATATACCCATACTTTAGATCGGCTGTCAAAGGTATTCCTGCCTCATCGGGTAGACTTAGCTCATGGATTTTTCTATAACCAGAGGAGGACACAAAAAACAAGATTGAAATCTCAGTTGAGGCAATTTTTTAGCTAAAACCGTTCCAATCGCTCAACCGAGGATGAAAATCGCTGATAAGGCAGCAAAAGCTAAGCAATACTGCACTGTTCTAGCTTTACAGCCATTGCACTGGCGTGACGCCACCATTCATAACCACCTGCCCACCGCCGCGATGGTAGGTGTCCGATGGGTGCCTTATCGCTAAATTTCAAACCAGAGTCAGGAATATACGGGTTGTGGGTAGGCCAGCCAACGCGATCGCAAAAATTGCTATATTCTCCCCCAACCTCTAGAAAAATTTGCTTTTGCACGCTGAAACCAAAGCGCCCCTGGCTGTACTTTACCCATAACTGGTCGATTGTCCATAAATCCTCGCAAGGAAACTTTTGAATATCGCTGTTGAATAGATAGTGACTGCTTGACTTGCCGACTACCAAACACATGAGTGCCCAGGTTTCCCCGTCGGCTTCTTTCCATTTCTTTTTAGCGAGTAAATCTCGCAATTTTGTATAATCAACTCCAACCTCGGAATTCAAAGCACTACCACCCGGTCGTTGAAATTGAGTTGGAAGCGGGAATGTAGAACTGGGGTTTAAATTCTGCTGTACCGCTTGCAAGGCAGAGGCAGCGTCTGGGTAGCGATCTTTAATGTTATTTTGCAGCAGCCGATCCAAAATTTGACCTAGGCGATCGCTAACTTTTCTCTCCTTGGGCAAAAAATCGCGCCACGCCCATCCGTTATTCATAATGTCATACATATTCAGGGGCGAAACGCCTGTGAGCAAGTAGATACAAGTGACGCCCAAACTGTAGAGGTCGCTACAGGGCAGGGCTTTGCCCCGCGTTTGTTCGGGTGCCATATAATCCGGGCTACCGACGATCGTGCCAGTGTTGAACACAGCAGTGTCTGTGAATAGCTTGGCAATCCCAAAATCAATCAAAATTAACTCACCTTCCCTTTCTCCTGGGGAAGAGGAGGTTGAGGGGGTGCGGCGGATAATATTCGCTGGCTTAATATCTCGGTGAATCACCCGATGTTCGTGGATATATTGCAAAACTGGCAACAAATCCTGCAAAAATTCCCAAATCTGCGTTTCGTTATAAATGTCCCGTTGCTGCAATTCCTCCGCTAGAGTGTGCCCGGAAATCAACTCCTGCACTAAATACAGCTGCTGCTGCTGTTCAAAGTGGGCAAAGAGAGAGGGAATTTGCGGATGTTTCCCTAGTTCATTCAGGTGTATCGCTTCCTGACGAAATAAGGAAACGACCTTTCTAAAACTGGTTGAATCTTGCTGTGGGAAGCACAGTTGCTTAATGACACACTTGGGTTTAGAGGGAATATGCTCATCCACCGCCAAAAAAGTTCTTCCCATGCCACCTTTACCAATAGGTTTGACTGGGCGATAGCGGTCTTTCAGCAATAACGCTTGCCCACAACACAGGCAAAATCTTTGGTCAGAAGGATTTTGGGGTCTTTGACATCCAGCGCTAACACAATAGATCATGGCAGCCGCGATCGCACTCCCTGTTGATATTCATCTCCAAGATATCCTCAATTGGAGAGATGACCATTGGGTGTATCTGTTATAAGGCTGAGTGTAGTTAATTGGCGGCGTTACCCGTTTCTCAGCACTTTAAGAAGCGATCGCGCAGCTTGAAGCAATAATTCTTTGCTAACAAGATTATTGCTTCTCTGCTTGATAAATATAGACATTGTCGAAAGCTCCTACCGACTCAAAATGATAAGAAGGCAGGAACGAACTAACCGACAAATCGGTGCGATAAATGCTAAAAAAGATAAAATTTTGCCGCTCTGTCGTTTCAGCAATCAGCCGCTTCACCTGCGGGCTGCCCGTCTCAACTAATAACATACATTGACGCTTCAAAAAATTCTCAAAGTTTTCTGGAGCCTTTTCACAAACATTGTCTTTTATGTACACCGTTAGTTGCTGTAAGGCAAATTCTTCGTACTCCTCCTGAGTGGGATTCGTCAGCGCCATCGCTACACCCAGCCCAGCCAAGGCGACTCCCGCAATCGTTGTAATAACCTGTAAACCCTTCATGGGATGTTAAAACCATTCTTTTGTAGCCTTTGACTACGGCGATCGCCGTCTGAGTTCCAGGTTAATTGACGAAAGACTGGATCAACTGGCAAACAGAATGCTATATTAAAAATCTGAAATGGCGAGCGTAGCCAAGTGGTTAAGGCAGTGGATTGTGATTCCACCACTCGGGGGTTCAAGTCCCCTCGTTCGCCCTGGCTCTTGTATAGACGTAGATCATCCGTCTCTCAAAAGTCATTACTTTTGGGTGCGACTACTACAAACAAAGACCCCTCTCCAGAAGCCTGCGGAATATGGCTGCAACACTGGGAGGGGTTATTAATATTATTGTTGTGACGCACACTACTTGAGGGGAACAGCCTTTACATCAACCGTGTCTGAATTGGAAGTTGACCCAACACCTGCAACATCCGCTTCAGAGACCGCTTGCTCGTCACGAGACTTGAGGCGCTGAGATAGCATTTGGGAAACTTCAGCAACCAGGAGCGTCAGAATCACACCATCGTCAATCCATCCGATGATGGGTATGAAATCCGGGGCAATATCAATCGGGCTGAAAAGATAAAGTAATGACCCTAGAATCACCCACCAACGATACTTGGGATTACGGATCGAGTTGCGATACCAGTTGTAAATTGATTGGATTGAAAAATTATTCATTATTGAATCCTCTAGCTATTTTTAATATTGACAAATCTACCAGCATTATGTAGGTGTGGATATCCACCCGAAGTTTGACTAGAAGATTCGACAATAGCGGGAGAACCTCGCCCTTTAGTTCAGTCTGAATGACAATGCTTGTCTAAAATTGGAATGGCTTCAAGTTGTTAAAGAAAATTAAAAGCTTGGGGAGTGTAGGAGGAAAGAATCGACCGTGACTTTTCCAGAACTGATTGAGAAGGGTGGGCCTGTAATGTGGCCTCTGCTAGCTTTATCGCTGCTGTCTTTGGGCACTATTTTTGAGCGCTTGTGGTTTTGGGCAAGAATCTTGACCAAAGAAAGAGAAACTGTAAATCGCGTGCTGGAAGCAGCAACTCGCAACTGGGAAGTTGCCACTGAGATTGCTCACCAATCTAGAAAACAGCCGATAGGGCGTTATCTGTATGCTCCCTTACGACTCTCTAACGCCGATCCAGAATTGTTTAGGCTTGCACTGGAGGCAGCCGCAGACGAGGAATTAGCTTCGATGCGCCAAGGCGACAAAATTTTAGAAGCAGTGATTGCCCTCGGGCCTCTACTAGGATTGTTGGGAACCGTGTTGGGATTGATCAGATCCCTGAGTGGTATTCGCCTTGGCGATCTCGGAACGTCTTCAACCGCTGGAGTGACTTTAGGGATTAGCGAATCTCTGATCAGTACGGCGGCTGGGCTGATAGTAGCAATTACCAGCCTTGTCTTCTATCGGCTGTTTCAAGGTTTTTTGTTTAACCAAGTCAAAATTTTCCGTAAAGCGGGAAATGAGCTGGAGTTAATGTACCGACAGGAATGGCCCAAACTTGGTATTGATCGTCATCCGATGAAGGCGAGAGTAGAAACTTCAGATACGGCTGAACCCTAGAAGCCATTCGTGATTGGTCATTCGTCATGGGTTATTAGTCAGGAGCGAAGAATTAGGGACTAAGGACTCATGACTTTTTAAATTCCCCTGTTGTTTAAACTTATGAAGATTAACTTGGATACTCCGGGTGATGACGCCCGAATTGAGATTATTCCCCTGATTGATGTCATCTTCTGTATCCTGACGTTCTTTCTGTTGGCAGCTTTGCAACTCACTCGTCAGCAAGCAATCAGCGTGGATTTGCCCAAAGCTAGTAGCGGCACTCCGCAGATGCGAGAGATGTTGATGGTGAGCTTGGATGATTTTGGTCAAATTTACGTGGAGCAACAGCAGATTAATTCAAAAGATCAGCTGACTCAATCTTTGCAGAATTACCGCTCGACAAATCCAAATGGATTGATGGTGCTGTACGCTTCTCGGACTGCAAGTTACAACGATGTCATCCAGGTTTTGGATTTGCTGCGAGATGTTGGAGGCGATCGCGTGTCTTTAGCGACTCTACCCGGTTCCGGTGATGCGGCGGCTGGCTCTAATACGCAGGTTCCTACGGCTCCTAGTCCCGGTTTAGCGCCCTATTCCGGCAACGCTCCTATCCAACCTTATAATCCTTATGCGCCACCCAGTCCATCAGCCAATCCATACAATCTGGGTCAGCCGCAATTGCCGGTGGCTCCGGGACAACCAGAGATTAATCCCACGATTCCCGGTACTACGATTCCCGGTACTGTACCCGTGACACCGACTGTTCCGGCTCCCCAAGGGACTGATTCTGCTCCCAAGAGGTAGGGGCAATTCTGCCAATTTACAGAGGTCGAGGCGCGATTGTTTGTTTAAGGTAGGGATAATCAAAAGATTTTTTCACGCCTCAACTTCTGGATAGGAGGTTTATAAATATGGATTTAATTGATGTGCTGATTACCTGGTTGGTAACAGCCGCCAGTTTGTTAATTATTAGCAAGCTGCCACTCGGAGTTGAGATTGATAACCCAGGAATTGGTTATATTTCGGCAGCCGTTTTTGGGATTTTAAATGCAGCGATTAGCTTTGTATTTTTTACCTTGCCGAATACGCTAACATTTGGCATCTACGGATTTTTTGCAAAGCTTTTGACTTTGGGTTTATTCTCTTTTGTCCTCAATGTCATTGCACTGACAATAGCCGCGAGATTGATTACAGGCTTTCGTTTGGAAAAAGGGATTTGGAGTGCGGTCATCGGTGCGATCGCTCTCGCCGCTGTCAGCAGCTTTATTACCAGTGTCGTGATTGGTCAGCCAACAGCAATTGCGTAAAGAGTCGATCGAAGGGTAGGCATCAATTAGCGTAAACTAACCAATAACTTTAAAAGCCCGGTTTCTATCAGAAACCGGGCTTTTTGCTGGTCAGTTTTTCGGCTGGAGATCCCTCATCGCTCCCTTTTTCCAGGGAGCGATGAAAAAGTTGCAAGAACTTTAAGCGGGAACTTGAATTTTTTGGCTACCGGCAAGTCCAAAAGCGGCGTGGATGGCTTGTAAGGCGGTGACGCCCTGATTTTCTGCTACGACGCAGCTGATTTTTATTTCAGAAGTTGTAATCATCTGAATATTGATTTGGTGTTGGGAAAGCGCTTCAAACATTTGGGCGGCGACACCGGGTTGCCCGACCATACCGGAACCGACGATACTTACTTTAGCGATCGCTGTATCCACTAAAACTTCACCGCAGCCTAAGGATGGTGCGAGTTTTTCGAGT
The DNA here is from genome assembly GCF_039961855.1 of Trichocoleus sp. Lan. Taxonomy (NCBI): domain Bacteria; kingdom Bacillati; phylum Cyanobacteriota; class Cyanophyceae; order Leptolyngbyales; family Trichocoleusaceae; genus Trichocoleus; species Trichocoleus sp. Lan. The sequence continues at coordinate 202,239 of NZ_JAMPKA010000009.1, forward strand.
GCTGCTTTCGCTTCTGCTGCATCTGCTTGGGCGACGGTGAAGGCAATATCGCGGGTCCCGATCCCATTCACCACGCGACAGCGTTGGGATTGGATAATCATATCCACGCTGATATTTTTCTCGGCTAAGAGTCCAAACACTTGAGCTGCCATCCCTGGACGATCGGGGATATGACGAATGGCGAGACGCGCTTGATTGAAATCAAGGGCAACACCGCGCACGGGGGGAGCGGAGTGCTGAGGACTCAGGGCTGAGGACTGAGAAATTTTGCCCTGTTGTTCTACACTACTTTCTACAATTCTGTTTTGGTGGAGTGGGGAATGGTTGACCTCGAAGGTTTGGCACAAAAGAGCGATCGCGCGATCGCAATCATCCGCATCAATGACGCAACTAACTTTCACTTCCGAGGTGGAAATCATCTGAATATTGATCCCAGCACTAGAAAGCGTAGCGAACATCTGCGCTGCTACACCCGGACGCCCAATCATTCCCGCACCCGCGATCGAGACTTTGGCAATTTGCCTGTCTACCATCACCTCGGCTTCTCCGTCTTCTGGGTTGTTTGAGCTGCGGAGGGCGGGCGCGATCGCTGCGGCTACAGCTTCTGCCCGATTGATAACGTTTTTGCTAACTGTAAATGCAATATCGTTGGTATTGCCTTCGTGAATCGACTGGATAATTAAGTCGATATCTAAGGCTTGATGGGCAATTTCACCAAATAGCCGCGCCGCCACGCCTGGACGATCTGGCACCCGCAACAGCGCAATTTTCGCTTGGTCGGTATCAAATTCTACCCCATCGACAGGACGGGCAATTTCTAAATCTTGGAGCGATCGCGGCTTAGGCATTGGAGAAATCACCCTAGTCCCCGGATCGTCCGTCCAGCTAGAACGCACCACCAACTCTACGCCATAATTCCGGGCAATTTCCACAGCGCGAGGATGCAACACCTTTGCCCCTAAGCTGGCTAACTCAAGCATTTCATCGGAGGTAATCTCCTCCATCAGCTGGGCTTCTGGCACTAACCGGGGATCGGTGGTAAAAATCCCTGGCACATCCGTGTAGATTTCGCAACAGCTGGCTCGTAAAGCTGCCGCTAGTGCTACCGCCGAAGTATCGGAACCGCCGCGCCCCAAGGTGGTAATTTCCAACTCTTCGGTACTAGTGATGCCTTGGAAACCCGCCACCACAACCACCTTACCCGCGTCTAAGTGACGTTCCACCCGATGTGTCTGGATATGCAGAATCCGGGCGCGGGTGTGTTCGGCTTCGGTAACAATTCCAACCTGTGCGCCAGTGAGAGAAACCGCTGGCTGTCCCAATTCCTGCAATGCCATACTCAGCAAGGCGATTGAGACTTGCTCGCCAGTAGAGAGCAGCATATCCATTTCCCGACGAGAGGGATTTGTAGAGATTTGGTTGGCTAATTTCACCAATCCATCAGTCGTCTTCCCCATTGCCGAAACTACGACAACCAGCGAGTTGCCCATCTGGGCTGTTTTTAAAACCCGCTGAGCGACTGCCTGAATGCGTTCCACCGAACCAACTGAAGTGCCACCGTATTTCTGGACAATTAACGCCATAATTCTCTCACCAATCCTGCCTAGGATATACCCACAGGCTAAAGCCTGTGGCTACACAAACCAAGCCTGCCTAAGCTCGTAAGCGCACTAAAGGTGCGACAGGCTGACACGGCAAAGCATCTTAATTTAACCTAATTAAATTATCAGACTTGCTGGGACAAAACAGGCTGACTTTAGATTGTGTTGATTGATTATCGTCAAACATCTATCGCGGGGAGTGTGGAAATAGGGCGAAGCACTTGCGGATTTTCAAGAATGATGCGATCGCTTCCTCCTCCCTGACAAAGGTAAGATCCATACAGTAAATGCCACAGAAAGTCACTATGTTAGACGGCAACCTGCTGCATAATCTGCCGTCTAGTGCAGAATTGCCTGACTCTGACGATACTTCTGTAGACAATGAACTACAAACTCTCATTCTCAATTAACCAGACACCAGTTCCTGCTGATTGTCTTACTTATGTAGTATGGTAAAAATTTGGTAGTGATTAAAGTAAATTTAATGTTTACTCGCTTTGAAAAATTGCCCATACGGGTATCAGAATTGAAAACTTGCTTCTACTGTGGGAATTCTCTACCAGCCATAGCAAAAGAACATATTTTTAATTCATCTTGGGGCGGTTCACACAAAACAGGATACTTGATTTGTAATGAATGTAATATTAGCTTCTCAACAAAAACAGATCCAGCTTTTTCTGTTTATGTAGAGGCTGTAATGAATTCTTGGTCGTTTAAAGGTGAACGCCATAAAGATGTACCAAAAATTATCTTAGAAGGAGATTATTTTTTAGATAAAGGAGGGATACTTAAGCTTAAAAATGCAATCATTGAAGATGAACTTCAGCCTGATGGAACGATTGAGCAATATTTCGTTTTTAATTCTAGGAGTCAAGCCAACCATTGGATAGAAGAAGGCGGTATGGCTAGTTGGCTAGGAAGATTACCATCAGCAGAGGAACAGAAATATTTCAAGGAATTAATAAAGCAGGCAAGTCCAAATGTCCTAGATGCTAAGCCTCAGAAATTTTCTGATGGGCTGAATCTTCGGGAACAGTATCGTTCATCTGCTCATACAATTCTCAAGTGCCTAAAATTCTATTTACCAGAGTGGATTTCTAGTGATTTGGCTAAACCTGTTCAACACTTTGCGCGATATGACCAAGGTGATTGGAGGTTTTTTGCAGTCAATGTTGAGCAATTTTTCTCTATAGCTGAACAGGCGGCAAGCATCTTGAAATTAGGTGTTCACCATAACTCAGTAGAGGTTTACTGGTGTTCTCATTTAAAGATGGTCATTGGTGTGCTAACTATCCTTCATCGAGTCAGAAGGACAGTTATCATTGCTCAAAACTATTGTGGGCCAGATGCCATCTTATATGTTGCTGAAGATACACATGGTTCTAAAAAGCCTCCTCAAGCACTGTTTGCCGAATTTGACTCAAAGCAATTCTCTCTACCATTATTAGGCGTGCAATATTTCGCATCTCTCCATAAAATGGAGCAATTCTTTGATCATGAGCTTACAGTTCTTATGGCACTTTATTATCCAATTGACGCTATTACGGCTCGTTTAACTGAAGGAATCAAAGCACTTAACGAAAAAACTCCTCGAATCAATGAAACAGCGATTGAAGAGTATGTGAACTTGTTTCTGGAATTTATCTCGAATTTAAGCAAAATTTTAGGAGTGCCTATAGATCCAGATAGGGCACGTACCAAGCTTTTTGAATATGGCTTTTCAAGTTTAGTAAATCAGTCTATAGGTAGGGCTTGTACAGATTTGGATGTTACTGCTCTGATGGTAAAAGCGTTTGACCATGTTATGAAAGATTGCAACTTGGATATGCTCTAGAAAAGTGCGATCGCAATTTAAAAATAGTTATCCCAATTTTAGAAAATCGAACGATTCTTTTAGTTTGTACAAGTGATCGCGCTTGTTTGGTCGTTGTCATTGTTTCCTCTTGGCTCCACAGCAAATGAATCGGATTAATATCGATACGACTAAGTATCGTAATTACAATAGGGAGTGTCAAGAGGAGCTGCCTTAGGGTGGCAGGACATTTTAGACAGAGGGACAGCTTTTAAAATTCACCAGGCTATTCCCAATTCCCAACTTGTTTTCTTCTTTTGTATGATCATTACCGCCTCCTGACAGACTTGATATGGAGGAGTACAAACCTAAAATCGAGGACAATTAGCGATGTTAAAGGGTGAACGAGTAACGCTACGGGGTATACGGCGGGACGATCTACCGAAACTGTGCGAGTTTAACAATGATTTAGCCGTTGAATTGGCAGGTGGAGGAGATCCGCCGATCCCCCAATCCCTGGAACGGCTACAAGCAGAGTTCGAGCAAAATGCCGCCAAAGGTGGACGAGATGGCACCTGGTTTGCGATCGAGGCAGATGGCAAGTTCATTGGGCAGTGCGGCTTAGTTGGTTTTGATATATTTCAGGGGGTGGCGCGTGTCTGCGAATTAGGCATTGCAATTGGGGATAAGGAATATTGGGGACGTGGCTACGGTCGTGAAGCGATCGCATTGCTGCTGGATTATGCGTTTCGATACTGGAATCTACATCGAGTTTGGTTGAGGACAAATTCAAGGAATGAACGCGCGATTCGCTGTTATCAATCCTGTGGATTTGTGGAAGAAGGTCGCCTCCGGGGTCACGAGTGGTATAACGGCAGATACGTTGATACGCTGTGCATGGGAATATTGCGCGAGGAGTGGGAGCAGATTAAGAAACAAGACTGATTTCATCTAACGCAACTCCCCATTTGACAATTCTTTGAGAACGCTTGAAGCAAACTGTCCTTGAGTTCCTTGGTGTCTCTATGACGCCACCCATAGATTTACATAAGAGCCACTAACTTTAACAACTCTGCTGACCAGCGACTCCCGATTGCGATCGCACTATCATCTTCTGTATTTTTCGGATTTAATTCTCACTTGCTAATTTTTGTCGTAACTCCCGAATCGCAACGCTGGTATTGCGCTCGGAGGCAATTCGGAAACACTCGGTGATGAATGCTAAAGCATTATCCCTCTTCTGTCACTTTCCGGAGAAGCAAGTAGTAAATCAGTTAAATTATCCAGAAGCCAAACCGGGTTTAAATTGATTCATTGCAGCAATTAAATGATTAAATCCCAGCAAT